>JBILEY010000651.1:0-2546 GCA_044351865.1 Planctomycetota bacterium
GTCGCCACCGACGCCGAAGTAGAGACTCGGATTGCCCTGGGTGCCGGTGTTGTCGCCGAGGTCCAGCAGCACCGACGGGAACGGCGTGCTTCGCGCCGGCGGGTTGCCCGGGGTCGTCGCCACGTAGGTGCCGAGCACGTTGGTGGTGCCGAACACGACCTCACAGGTGTAGACGTCGAAGCCGTTGCCGACGGTCACCGCGTCCTTCAGCGTGAACACCGCGCGATGACTGTCGCCGCCGATCGGTTGGAACGAGAGTCCGAACGGACCGACGATGCCGTCGCCGAGGTCGTCGAACGCCAGCGAGAACGGCGCCGCGAAGCTGCCGTCGGGCTGCTTGCGGAAGCCGTAGAACATCGTCGTCAGCGCCAGCACCGGCGCGCCATCCGGGCCGATGCCGAACGACGCCGCGTTGTGCAGTTGGGTGGTGCCGTTGAAGCGGCCGGTGAAGAAGCCCGGTCGCTCGGGGCCGGCGAGCGGCCCGATCGTGGTGTCGAGCCAAGGGTGCGTGCAGCGGTCGGGCACCAGCCGATTGCCACCGCAGCCGCCGTTCGCTCGCGACTCCTGGAAGACCAGCAGGCTCGACCAGCGAAACGGTCCGTACTGCACGAACAACGTCTGGCCGTCGGGGGCGATGGTGACGCCATCCTCGTAGCCGTCGGTGTTGACCAGGCCGGCGACCGACTGCGGTTGCCCCCAGTCGGCATGCACGTCCTGCAGCACCAACGCGGTGCGCACGATCGAGGTCGCAGCAAGCGTCGCCGTCACGCGGTACTCGCCGGTGGTCGTCGGCAGCAGGGTGCCGACGAACCTGCCGCCGACGGTCCGGGCGATGGGGCCAAGGCTGCCGCGGTCGACGGCCAGCGAAGGGGTCGCCTCGCTGCCGCTGACGTCGACCGCGACTTCGACCGCGTCGAGCCCCGGGCCGGGCACGCGGGTGAACGACAGCGTCAGCGTCGGTGCCGGCGCGGGTGCGGCAGCGCTGCCACCGCCGCCGCACGCAGCCGCGAGAACGACGAGGGCTTCGGCGGCCAAGAGCGCAGGGGCGAGGCTCCGTGACGAGCGGGGCATGCGGCCATCATCGGCAGGTTGCCGTGCAGTTCTCCGTTCGTTCGGCGCGGCTTCGTTCCGCTCGGCAGCTCGCGGGTCCGCGTCATGCCGAGTGCATCGCCGGCGAAGGCGATCGTCGCTCGAGGGAAGGTGCTGCACGACTACACCGACGGCGTGCGCGCTGCGAGCGAACGGCGCCGCTGCCGCCACGCGATCACCACCAGCCCCGAGCCGAGCAGCAGCCACGTCGCCGGCTCCGGCACCGGTCGGCCACCGAGCATCCCCGGTGGTTCGCGGCCGGTGATGGCGCCGGGCTCGAGCTTGTGCTCGTCGTATTGCTCGCGGCGCTCGAGCACGACGGCGCTCGCCCCAGCGGTCACCACGCGATAGCTCGCGGCCAGCCCCGTCGCCGTCGCCTCGCCGCGTCGCTGGCGATCGCGCGCTTCGCTCGCGGCCCACAAGCGCACCAGCTGGTCGTCGACGACGGCAGCGTCCGCCGGCGGCGTGCTCGCGCGAGTGAACGTGCGCACGAAGCCGTCGGCCGGCACGTTCGTCACGTCGACGCTCACGAACTGCTGCAGCCAGCGCTGCGCTGCGGCGAGCGGCCGCCACGGTGCGGTGACGAGCTGCGAGCGGAAGGCCTCGAGCTGGTAGAGCTGCTGCGGCGAGCGGCTCAGCGGCACCGCGTAGACCTGCACGTCCTTCGCCCATGCGGCATCCTGGCCCGGCAGCAGGTGCACGGCACCGCCGTGGAACCACAGCACCTCGGTGACGCCGAGCCGCGCCGCTTCGGCCGTCGCTGCCGCGAGGGCGGGACGGGGATCGGCGCCGCCAAGGAACGGTTGCGAACGCAGCCACGCGACGAGCGCGTCGTCGCCGGCGAGCCCTTCGTGGCGCTGCAGGCCACTGCCGTAGGCGGCAAACAGGAACAGCTGGCGACCGCGCGGCAGCGACTGCACCAGCGCCAGCAGGTCGTCGCGCGCCGTCGCCGTCGAGTGGCTCGCATCGAACACCACGACCAGCGGCTGCGGCACACGCGGGGCGGCTGCTTGCGCCGACGGCGCCAGCGTCTGCACGACGAAGCCGTCGGCATCGCGGGCGCAGGTGACGCGTGCATACCCACCGACGATCGGCACCGCCTGCGATAGGTCCTTGCCTTCGATCGTGCGCTCCTCGACGGGCGCGTCGGCACGAACCACGCGCAGCGTGTGCAGGTCGCCGACGAGCGGCGTGCAGGTGTGGTCGACCAGTTCCGGCAGCGACAGCACCAGGGAATTCCCGTCGCGGCGCAGCGGCACTGTCAGGCCGACCCGCACGCGCATCGGCGGCAGGTTGGCTGCCAAAGGAAACAGCTGCAGCCACAGCCGCCGCGGTCCGACTTCGCGCAGCAACACCGGATCGAGCCGTCGCGCAACGACCTGGTCGAACGCCTTCTTGGCGCGGCCGTCGCTGGCGAACGCCGCCGGCCGCTCTTCGCCGTCGATCCACGACGACAG
>JBILEY010000653.1:0-2541 GCA_044351865.1 Planctomycetota bacterium
GGCGGCGTTCGAAGGTGGCACGGATTGCTCTGGTCAGCAGGGGGCCGTCGAACTCGCGACGTCCTGCGAGGGTGCACAGGTCGTGGAAGTCCTTCATCCGGCTGTTGGCTCGACCGAGTCGTACAGCAGCTTCGAACTTCTCGGCAACCACCGTCTCCAAGGGGTACGCGCGGACCTTGGGCGGGTCGAAATCCAGCAGTGTCGGGAACACTGCATCGCGCGGACCAGGTGTGATCGCATCGCCGAAGCCGATGTCGATCTGCAACGGGATCTTGGCCTTGCCCAGCGCTGTGGTCAGGGTGACTCGAACGCCGCCGTAGTCCTGGATCGTTCGAATGGGTTCCGTGGTCACGCTTGCGGAATCGAACTGCAGCGCGTCGTCAGGGAACTCGAGTGCGGCGATCTCCGAGAACACCCGGTGCAGTCGTTCCGGCGTCGGCTCGCCGAAACCCAGCAGATCGACGTCCCGCGTCGGGCGATAGAGCTGGTCGGGCCACAACAGAAAGAGCATGGCGCCCTTCAGTACGAAGTCCTGGCGATGCCGGCTCTGGCCGAGTCGATACAGCAGGCGTTCGGCTGCATATCGCAGCAACGTGAGCTGGAAGTCCTCGCCGCGTTGCCGTGCTCCGTCCAGCAGACGTCGATGCACCGAAGCTGCGAGGTTCGACTTGGGTTTGGTCATGCGCCGAGGATCTCCAGGGCCGAGCGAATCGCGCCAGCTCCGCCGAGGGCGTCTGCCACGCGCAGCAGCTGGGACGGGGCTACGTTCGGTCGCCTCAGCACCTCCCGCAGAGCCTCGAGTGCGGTTTCGCGATCGATCAGCCGCGAGAGTCGGAAGCAGTCCACGACGGTGCGGACAGGATCCGTGATCCGGGTCGGCACACCTTCCACTTGCACCGTTGCCACGCCGCTCACGAGGGACTGGCCCTGGAACCGCACGACTCGCAGCTTGGCGAAGTCGACGATGGGGGTGCGCATTCCGTGCGGGATCGCCAGCCAGACTTCCGGCGTGACTCGGGTGCCGATCCGATGAAACTGCAGCGCCGTACGGAGGCACAGGATGCCTCGGGGTATGCGGGCGCATACGGCCGCCAGCGTGAAGTGCTCGCCAGGCTCCGCCTCGGTCACCCGGTAGACGCCACGAGCGATCTTCTCGATCTGGCCTTCCCGGAGCAGCCGGCGCAGAGCCGGTTCCCCGATGCCCATGGCCGCCACGTCGATGGGCCGGAAGAACGTTCCGACGCCAGCGCGGCGCAGGGTCTTGACGGTGAGCTTGGCGGCGTCGGCCATGGTGGAAAAAGTATACGTGAACGGGATTCAGGTGTGCATATTCCACCAGCGCTGGTGCCGCACTCCGGTCGATGCCGTTCACGATCTCGTCCCAAGAGAAGCGCGGCAACGCTGCCACTCTCCGCGGCGTGCGGGTCGTAACGTCGCGAGGTCCGAGTTGGCAAGGGCCTCGCGAACCACGCGTCCGCGCAGTCCTCGGGCCATGGCTCGCGCCGTCCCGCGGCACGGCGTAGCTTCGCGCGCCGATGCCGTCCGTCGTCGAGCCGTCCGCCGCGCGCGCCGCCACCGCGGAACCTGCCGCAGGCAAGCACACCGCGATCGCGTTGGCCGTGCTGCTCGCCGGCTGTGGGTTCGCGGCCCTGTCGTACGCGTGGCTCGAAGGCGGCGAAGCGTCCCTGCGACAGCAACGACTCGGCGCGATGCTCTACTGGACCCCGCTCGCAGCACTGCCGTTCGCGCTCGCGGGCGCCGTCTGGCGCTGGCGCGCGCGGCAGCATTCGCTGGCCACGCACCTGCAGCGCGCGTGGCCGGTGCTGTTGCTGGCGCTGCTGGCGACCATCTTCGTCGCCGTCACCGTGCCGCTGCAGCAGCGCGTGCAGTTCGACGAGACGAGCCTGCTCGGCACGTCGCAGAACATGCACCACCAGCGGCTGGCGGTGATGACGACGGCGTCGTACCCGTCGCGGGGCGAACTGGTGCCGGTCGGCAACATGGTCGACAAGCGACCGACGCTGTTCCCGCTGCTGGCGAGCCTGCTGCACGACGTGCGCGGCTACGACCCGGACCACACGCTCGTGCTGAACGTGCTGCTGCTGGCGCTGGCGCTCGCCATCGCGGGCCTCGCCGTGCGCGCGCGTGGGTTGCCCGCCGCCCTGCTGGCGCCTTTGCTGCTGCTGGCGGTGCCGTTGACGACCGTCGTCGCCAGCAGCGGCGGCTTCGAACTGCTGGCTGCTCTGATGTTCGGCGGCCTGCTGCTGGCGGCGCGCGACGTCGTCGCCGGCCGCGACGAAGCGACCCTCGCTCCGCGGCTCGCGAACTTCCTCGGGCTCGGCGTGCTGTTCGCGTGGTCGCGCTACGAATCGTTGCCAGCACTGCTGCTGGTCGTGGCGATCGTCGCGTTCGGCCTGCGTGGGCGCCTGCCGCGGTCGCGTGCCCTGCTCGCCTTCGTGCTGCTGCTGCCGGTACTGCTGGTGCCGCTGTGGCCGCTGCTGCTGCACGCGCGCGATCCGCGCTTCTATCCCGAGGCCGGCG
>JBILEY010000654.1:0-2534 GCA_044351865.1 Planctomycetota bacterium
GTCGTCACCGGTTCGGGCACGACCTTGCCGGCGATGCGCGGCACGCGCTTCTGGTTGTGCCGGTAGGTCTGCAGCCGCCAGTCGAGCCAACCGGTGAAGCGCCCTTCGCAGTACGGCGAACTGGCGGCGAGGGCTGGCAAGAGCGGCAGCAGCGCGCGCGCGGCGAGGTGCAGGCGGCCGAACTCGTCGTCGTTCTGGAACGGCAGGTTCAGGTGGCAGCTCTGCAGGTTCGACCAGCCGTGGCCGCGGCAATCGAAGATGCGGTCGTAGGCGCCGTAGACCTCGGCGTAGTCGTGCGGCCACTTCTGGAACTCGCGCTGCGGGTCCATCGTCGGGTGCATGCCGCCAGGGCAGAGGCGCGCCCCCATGCCGGCGAGCGCTTCGTCGAGGCGCAGCAGCGAACGCTGGAAGTCGGTGGCGACCGAACGCAGCGACGGCGCTGGCCCGTTCGTCTTCAGCTCGACGACGTGCAGCGCCAGTTCGTTCGACCACGAGATCGGCCCGTCGTCGTGGTCGCCGGAGTAGCTGCCGGCGAAGTGGCGCAGCAGCTCGTCGACGATCGGCCGCACCGCGAGCGAGCTGCGGTCGACGACCATGTACTCGAGCTCGATGCCGAAGCCCTGGAACAGCCCGAGCGTCATGCCGACCCCCAGCCGCGGTGGCGCGCGGTGACGCGGGCGAAGAACGTGCGCATGACGCGCAGGTAGAGCTCGTCGCCGAGCACCTCGTCCTCGAAGCCCGCGTCGATGTTCGGGTTGTCGTTGACCTCGATCATGTAGACCTTGCCCGCGACCTCCTTCAGGTCGACGCCGTAGAGGCCCTTGCCGACGTGATTGGCGGCCTTCAGCGCCGTCTTCACCACGCGCGTAGGCGCCATCTCGACCGGCACCGTCTCGGCGCGGCCCACGTCCTCCTTCTTGCCGGTGCCGTCGCGCTTCAGGATCTGCCAGTGGCCGTCGGCCATGTAGTAGCGGCAGGCGAACAGCGGCTGCCCGTCGAGCACGCCAACGCGCCAGTCGAACTCGGTCGGCACGAACGCCTGTGCGATCACCAGGTCGCTCTTCTCGAGCATCGTCTCGACCGCGAGGCCGAGTTCCTGCGTCGTCGCGACCTTCTTGACGCCGGCGGAGAACGAGCTGTCCGGCTGCTTCAGCACGCACGGCAGACCCAGGCGTGCGACGAGATCGTCGACGTTGCCGCGGTGCACGATCATCGTGTTCGGCACCAGGATGTCCTGCTGGTCGGCCATCTCGGCGAGGAACACCTTGTTGCTGCAGCGCAGGATCGACGCCGGGTCGTCCATGACGACGAGGCCGAGCGCTTCGGCGCGGCAGGCGAAGCGGAACGTGTGGTGGTTGACGCCCGTCGTCTCGCGGATGAACAGCGCGTCGAACTCACCGAGCCGGCTGTAGTCCTCCTGGCGGATGAACTCGACGTTGAAGCCGACCTCCTCGCCGGCCTTGGCGAACTTCTGCAGCGCCTTCTTGTTCGACGGCGGCTCCGGCAGCTCCGGGTCGACCAGGATCGCCAGGTCGTACGGCCGCTGCGCCCGCTTCTGCGGGCGCCAGTCCTTGTGCAGGAAGTCGGTCGTCGCCTCCTGCGCGAAGTGTTCGTGCCCGGCCGGAATGTCGTCGAGCGCCATCGGCTTCAGGCTCTCGAGCCGCCAGCGGCCCGACTTGTCGCTGCGCGCGAAGCTCGCCTGCAGGTACGGGCTCGGGAACATGCGGAACAGGGCGTTCGCCAGCCGCTCGTGCCGCTGCGCCATGTTGCGGCCGAAGTAGACGCTGAGCACGAACTCGTCGCTCTGCACCTTCGACAGCGACTCCTCGACGATCTCCTGCAGGTCGGAGCCGGCGATCGCGGCGATCGCGCGGTCCTTCATGTTCTGGATCGCCTCGATGCTCGGCATCGGCTTGTGGCCGCGCGCGTCGGCGAGCAGCGACACGTAGTAACCGATCTTCTGGTAGCCGAGCGACCGGCACAGGTTGATGACGCGCACCTTCTCGAGCGTCGTGTAGGACGGGTGCGTCAGGTACTTGCGGGCCGCGACGACTTCGAGGCCTTCTTGCGAGAACGACCATTCCTTCGGGTCGTTGACGACGACGAGATTGCGCATGGGTCAGCGTCCGTCGGCGGCGGGCGCCGCGGACTTCTTGGGTTCGATCAACAGCAGGTTGGCATCGTGCGTCAGCACGCCGAGCAGGATGGCGCCGACGACGCGGTCCAGGCTCACCTCGTAGTGGGTGGCCGGGGCCTTGGGGTGCTCGAGGAACGGGTCGGCGACGACGACGCTGCGGCGCGTGCGGCGGTAGCCGCACAGCACGACGAAGTGCCCCTGCGGTTCGCCGCGCACGTCGTCGTCGTCGTCGTTCGGCCCGTATTCGCGGGGACGACGGTAGAGGTAGGTGGAGCTCAGGCCGGTCAGGATCGGCACGCCGCGCCGCAGCCAGCGCCGCAGCACGGTCGGTGACAGGTCGACGTAGCGCAGCACGCCGCCGAGCTCGAGGAACTCGAGGTAGGCGTCGATCAAGAGG
>JBILEY010000655.1:0-2517 GCA_044351865.1 Planctomycetota bacterium
TGGCACGAGCTCCTGTGGCACAAGCTGCGCGAGAGCGGATTGTTCCGGCCGCTCTGAAAGTGACCCACCCGCCGCTCTGAAACTGACCCACCCCACGGCACCCCGCCCTGGCCCCGAGGGGGTCTCTGGGCGGTCATCAGAGGATGCTGCGGATGGATCAGGTTCACGTGATCAGGCACAAGGTCAGGGTTGAGAAGTTGTCCGTGAGGCAGGTCGCGAAGGATCTTGGGATCTCGCGCAACACGGTTCGCCGATACCTGAGAGACGAGACTCCGATCGGCGAGCGGCGGGCGTCGGCGCGGCCGACGCCGGTCCGGGACACGGTCGCCGACCGGGTTCACGCCCTCCTGGCCGAGTCGAGCGGTTGGACCGCTGGCAAGCAGCGGCTGACGGCGACGAGGCTGCACCAGATGCTGCGTGCCGAGGGGCTCGAGGTCGGTGCGACGCTCATCAAGGAGTTGGTGCACGAGTGGCGACGCCAGCGACAAGAGGTCTTCGTTCCGCTGACCTACCGGCCCGGCGAGCTCGCTGAGGTCGACTTCTTCGAAGTGGTCGTCGAGGTCGGCGGCAAGCGTCGCAAGGCCTTCCTGTTCGCGATGCGGCTGATGTTCTCGGGCCGCGACTTCGGCTGGCTCTACGACCGACAGGATCAGGTCTGCTTCCTCGACGGGCTCGTGCGCGCGGTCCATCACTTCGGGTTCGTTCCACGTCGAGTTGCCTTCGACAACTTGAAGGCCGCCGTGCGCCGTCTGCTTCGCGGGTCCATGCGGGAGTTGGCGCAGCGGTTTGCGGCGTTGGTCACGCACTACTTGTTCGAGCCGTGCTTCGCACGACCGCGCACGGGTCACGACAAGGGCGGTGTCGAGGCCCGCGGCAAGGGCATTCGCCATCAAGAGCTGGTGCCGATCCCGGTCGGCGCGAGCCTCGACGAGATCTCGGGCGCGCTCCTCGCGCGCCTCGATGGCCGCATCGCGGAGGGCGATCGCGCAGAGCGGTTCGCCACCGAGCAGTTGCATGGTCTGCCGCTGCCTTCGGTGCGCTTCGATGCGCGAGCCACGCATCTCGTCGTTGCCACTCGCCAGTCGATCGTTCGTGTCGATGGAGCCGTCTACTCGGTGCCATGCACCTGGGCGGGCCTCGACGCCACGGCCTACGTCGGGCCCGTCCACGTCACGATCGTCGGGCGATGTGGCACCGAGGTGCTTCACCCGCGAATGCGCTTCGGCCAGCGATCCATCGACTACCGGCACTACATCGCCGAGTTGGCGAAGAAGCCGCAGGCGCTGCGACAGGTCGCGCCGGAGTTGATGCGCGACCTCGGCGCACCGTTCACGACGGCCTGGGCGTCTCTGTGCGAGCAAAAGGGCTCTCTCGAGGCGGCTCGCGCGTTCGCCAAGGTGCTGCAGGTGGTCGTCGATCTCGGCCTCGATGCGGCTGCGAAGCGACTCGTCAGAGCACTCGAGTCGCAGGAGCCGATCCTGCTCGCACTGCGACCGAAGACCGATCCGCCGGCTTCCGTGGCCGCCGACGCCATTCCTGCATCGCTGCGAGATGTCGACGTCGAGAGCCCATCGTTGCGCGACTTCGATCTGGCGCTCGGAGGTGTCGCGTGAAGCGCAACGCCGTCACCGAGGACCTGGTCCGTGGCCAGGCGAAGCGTCTCAAGATGCCGGGCCTCGCGCGCTCCTTCGAGACCCTCGCGCGCCAGGCTCGCGAGGACGGATGGACCCACGAGGAGTTCCTGCACGAAGCTCTCGCCAGCGAAGTCACGTCGCGTGAGCAGTCAGCAGCGCAGCAGCGCGTGCGCGACGCGCGCTTCCCGGAAGCGAAGACGCTCGATGCCTTCGACTTCGAGTTGGCCGATGGCGTCGACCGCGCCCTGATCGCGCACCTCGCCAAGGCCAACTGGCTGAGCGAAGCGAAGAATGTGATCCTTGCCGGGCCAATCGGCACCGGGAAGACGCACCTTGCCATAGCACTCGGCGTCGAGGCCGCACGACAGCGACGCCGCGTTCTGTTCTGGCGCGCTGCAGATCTCGTCCGCGCACTGGTCGAGGCGAAGGGTCAGGCCGAACTCGGCAGGATCCACCGACGACTGCAGCGCGCCGAGCTGCTGATCGTCGACGAGCTCGGCTTCGTCCCGTTCGATCGCACCGGTGGCGAGCTGCTCTTCAACCTCCTCGCCGAGCGCTACGAGCGCCGCTCCACGATCATCACGACCAACCTCGCGTTCAGCGAATGGCCGAAGGTCTTCGGCGACGACGAGAAGCTGACGGCCGCTCTGCTCGACCGCCTCGCGGATCGGGCAACCGTCATCGCCACGAAGGGCAAGAGCTACCGCCAGCGGCGCAAGTCGGTGGCAGACAAGAAGTCGACTTCCAAGGGTTCCGCCACGGTGGCGGACCCCGTATGAAACCGTGCCGTGGGGTGGGTCAGTTTCAGAGCGGCGGGCGGGTCACTTTCAGAGCGGCCGGAACACGGATAACGCCCGATCGGAACGATAACGCCAGGCTCGGC
>JBILEY010000657.1:0-2515 GCA_044351865.1 Planctomycetota bacterium
CGGGCGGAACGTGGTCGTCGCGCCGGCGGCGAGATCGTGGCGCAGCACCGTCGGCGCGTGCAGGAACGACTCGAACGTCAGGTAGGCGTGCGGGTCGCCGTCCTTGCCGAGCACGCTGCGGATCGAGCCCAGCGCTGGCAGCGCGATGCGGCCGACTTCGCTGCCGTCGTCGCCGTGCACCGTCGCTTCGTGCGCGGCATCGACCAGCCAGGTGCCGACGAAGCGGCCGCCGATGCGGCGCACGGTCTGCAGCGCGTTGCGGCGTTCGGCGATCACCACGGTCGGTTCGGCGTCGGGCTGCGTGCGGTCGACGGCGAGCAGGCGCCCGTTCGGCGCGCCCTTGTCGGTGCGCAGCCAGAAGGTGTCGCCGCGGTTGCCGACGAACGACCAGTGGCCGTCGCCCTGCATGCACAGCGGCTGCACCGGCCAGCCTTCCTGCTGCAGGTCGGCGTAGGCGAGGCGCGTCGTCGTGCTCGAGCCGGAGCGCAGCGTCAGCACCAGGAAGCGGCCGTCGTCGCTGACCTCGGCGCCGAACAGCCAGTTCGGCTGGTCGGGCCGTTCGTAGACGACGACGTCGGCCGACTGCTCGGTGCCGAGCACGTGGAAGCACAGCTGCGGGTTCTGGTTCGCGGCCTGGAACACCTCGCCGTCGCGCGGCGCCGGGAAGCGCTGGTAGAAGAAGCCGCGGCCGTCGTGCGACCAGCGCGCGCTGGTGAACTTCGCCCAGTGCAGCACGTCGGGCAGCGGTTGCTTCGTCGCCGCGTCGAGCACGCGCCACTGCTGCCAGTCGCTGCCGGATTCGGCGACCGCATAGGCGACGAAGCGGCCGTCGTGCGACGGACTGAAGCCGGCCAGCGCCACGGTGCCGTCGCTGCTCCAGGTGTTCGGGTCGAGCACGACCTCGCCTTCTGCATCCGGCGCGTCGCCGACGAGCCACACGCCCTGGTTCTGCAGGCCGTCGTTGTGCGACCAGAACCAGCGGTTGCCGAAGCGCTCGGGGGCACTGGTGCGCGGGAAGTTCCACAGCTCCTGCAGCCGCTCGCGGATCGCCGCCCGCTCCGGCAGCGCGTCGAGCCAGGCGCGGCTCTGCGTGTTCTGCGCCTGCACGAAGTCCTTCGTGCGTTCGCCATCCTGGTCCTCGAGCCAGCGGTACGGATCGGCGACCTGGGTGCCGTGGTAGTCGTCGACGACCTCGTCGCGCGCGACCGCGGGCGGCGTGAACGGCGGCAGTTCGGCAGCTGCTGGCGGCTGCGGCAGGAAGCGGCGCACCGGCGGCTGCGCCGCGGGCCCTGGGCCCCAGTCGAACGACGAACACGCGGCGAGCAGGGTGGCGGCCAAGCCAAGCAGGCACAGGCCGGCCGCAGCGGAGCGGGGGGAACGGGACCGCGCGTGGGCGGGCCGGGACGAAGCGCGCATGCGCCGACCTTACGCGCGCCTTCCCATCACGGCGAGCGTGCGTCGTGTCGCAAGGCCGCACCAGTCGCAGTGGCTCGCCCGTTCGCCGCCGTACTGCCGTGCTGGTGTGGGCTCGCCCGGCGCACCGCCGAGCCAAGCCGTGCAGGGCAGCTCCCGATCTACTTGGCCGCCCGCTTCGCGAGCAGAGCCTCGGCGAAGGCCTTGCCGATGGGGGCGAGGATCTTCGCGGCGCCGAGATAGTGGTAGCCGCCGTTCGACGCACCCGCGAGGCGCTTCCATTCCGCGGCGGTGAAGTTCTCCGCCATCAGCTTCTGCTTGTTCTCCCAGGAATCCGCGTCCGGATTCGTGGTCTTCTGCTGCGCGACCTTGGCGTCGACCTTCGGCCAGCAGCTGTCCATGCGCTCGCAGAGCTTCTCGAGCTCGTCGTCCCAGAAGGGCGCCGTCTCCACCGTGAAGACGTTGCCCTGGAATTCGGCGAGCGTGGCCGGTCGCCGCTGGGCGGCGCGGAAGTGCATCATCGGGGCGTTCGTGTCGCCTCTCTGGCCGTCGATCCCCATGACGCCGACGACGAACGGCATGTTCGGCGCCGCGAGGTCCTTCCGCACGTCACGAATGAAGTGCGCCAGCAGGTCGGCATACAGGTCGTAGCCGTTGGGCTTGCCTTGCTCGGGGTAGACCCCACCGTCGACATAGTCGTTGAATCCCTGGAACCAGACGAAGCCGGCCAGCTCGTAGCCTTGCTTGTCGTCGTGATCGGGCACCACGCGCCGGATGTCCTTCAGGACCATGCGCACGTGATCGATCATCGCGCGGTAGATGAGCCCCGTCGCCGCGACCTTCTCGGCTTGGAGCTTCTCGATGTCCTCGCCGTTCTTCTTGCGCTCGGCGAGCTCGCCGTCACGCCATGCGTAGGCGCCAGCGCTCGGCGGGCGGAAATCGGTGTGCAGGCTGCGGCCTCCCCACGAGGTCTTGATGACGAGGACGGGCTCCTTCCAGGCCTTCTCCATGGTCAGGCCGAACGTGAACTCGGGTCCGATCTTGTCGTCCGGGGCGCCGAAGCCGGTCGTCAACCGGCCTTTGGCCTCCGTCATGTCGGCAT
>JBILEY010000658.1:0-2511 GCA_044351865.1 Planctomycetota bacterium
ACGTCGGCGTGCGCCACGTCGTCGCCCTGGTCGTCGAGGTCGCGAACGCCGTACAGTTCGCGCACGACCTCGGCATCACCCACAACGACCTGTCGCCGGCCAACGTGCTCGTCACCGCCGAGGGGCGCCCGAAGGTCGTCGACTTCGGCCTCGCCAGCGGCCCGCAGGCGCCGTTCCGCGGTGCCACCGCCGGCACGCCCGGGTTCCTGGCGCCCGAGACGAAGCGCGCCGCCACCGCCAGGCAGCCGGCCGCGACGCCACGACCGACCACCGGCCAGGACGTCTACGCGCTCGGGGCGCTGCTCTACCAACTGCTCAGCGGTCGCACCGTCGACGAACGCGCGCGCTTGTGGCCGGAGGAACGCGACGACGAACCGTGGCCGCTCGAGGCCCTGCGCCCGGAGCTGCGCGGCGACCTGTGCACCGTCGTGCACCACGCGCTCGTCGCCGACCCACAGCGCCGCTGCAGCAGCGCGGGGCAGTTCGCCGCCGACCTGCAGCGCTGGTTGCGCGGGGAACCCGTGCTGGCGCCGCGGCCGACCACCTGGCAGCGGGCCCGCCGCTTCGCCGGCAAGCACCGCGCCCTGGTCGGTTCGTTGCTGGCCACCTTCTGCGTGCTCGTCGCCGGCGTCACCAGCACGTCGCTGGCGCTGAACGCAGCGCGGCGCGCCCGCGCCGACGAACAGCAGCAGCGCCTGCTGGCCGAAGCGCGCCTGCACGAAGCCGAAGGCGCGCGCCGGCGGGCGGAAGCGGTCGGCGACTACCTGACCGGGTTGCTGCGCAGCGCTGCCGAAGCGCCCGATGGCGAACGGCCGAGCCTCGAGACCGTGCTGGTCGGCGCCGCCGAGCAACTCGCCGCGGCCTTGCCGGACGGTGGCTCGCTGCAGTCGGGCATGTGCCAGGCCCTCGGCCTGTCGCTCTACGCGCTCGGTCGCTTCGAGCTCGCCGAACGCCAGGTGCAGCGGGCGGTGGAGCTCGCGCGCCGAGAGTCGCCGCTCGACGAAGCGCGTCATCTGTCGCTGCAGATCGACATCGCCGTGGCGCGCCTGCATGCAGGCCGCCCCGCCGACGCACTCGCCCTGCTGCAGCCACTGCGCGATCGGCTGCGCAACGCGGACGAGTTCGCCAGCAACCTGCGCTTGCGCTGCTTGCACAACCACGCGCTCGCGACCTTCGAGCTCGCGGGAGCCCGCGCCGCTCGTCCCCTGGTCGACGAGATGTTGCGCCTCACCGAGACCATGCCAGCGAACGAAAGCGCCCTGGAAGCGCGCACCGTGGCGGGCCGCATCTGGAGCGCCGAAGGCGACCACCGCGGTGCCATCGCCATCCTCGAGCCGGCCCTGCAGGATGCACTGGCCCACCTGCCGGCGCATCATCCACAGTCGCTGACCTTGCTGAACAACCTCGGACTCGAGTACCTGAAGGTCGGCGAACGCCACCGCGGCGGCGAGCTGCTGGAAACCGCCGCCGCAGGCCGCCGGCTCCGCTTCGGCGAGGCGCACCCCGAGACACTGCAGTCGCTGCACAACCTCGCGTCGCTGCGCGCCGACCAGGATCGGCACGAGGAGGCGCTTGCCCTGCTGCAGCAGGTCGTCGACGGCCGCTCCCGCAGCATCGGCCCGAACCACCCGAAGACCCTGGTCAGCAAGAACAACCTCGCCCGTCAGCTCGAGTCGCGTGGCGACTCGAAGGCTGCTGAAACGCTGTTGCGCGAGGTGGTGGCGGCGGCCGAGGCGGCGCTGCCATCGGGCCGCGAGCAGCTGCTGGTCTACCGGTACAACCTCGCCCGACTGCTGCTGGCCACGCATCGGCCGGCCGATGCGCTGCCGCTCGTGCAAGAGTGCCTCGTCGACGCCGAGGCTTTGCGCGGTGCCGATCATGCGGTGACGCGCGAGCTCGCCACGAAGCTCGCGCAGGTGCGGCGCGACGTCGAGCGCCGTTCGCGCCCATTGCCGAAGTAGCGACGTCCGAGAGGCTCGTTGGCGCCCGCGGCCGGATCGCCCCGCGGTCACGATCGCCGTGAGCGCCAGCTACGGGAACGGATGCCGCAGGCAGGGTCGACAAGATCCCGATCGCACGGCCAGGAGCGCTCGGCCAGCCGGGGCGTCACGGTGCCTTGGTGGGCCGCTCTGGTGCAATCCCCCACGGAAATTGGACGAGAGCCTTGCGGGTTTCGGCGGCGTTTCGTGCTTCTGCCGCCGAGCACCCGCGATCTCCCCGGGTGCTCGCAGTTCGGTCGGAACTTCGCCACCCGTCCTGCCACCGTCCACCTCAGCACCCGACTGCGGCACAGCGTGTCGCCCTCTTCCATGGTCCACTCCCACTTCCGTCTGCGCGGTGTCGCCGCAGCCCTCGCCACCACCACGGCGGTCTTCGCCCAGGCCGTCTTCTATCCGATCCCGAACTCGAACGGCGTTCCGGGCTCCAACCCGAACGGCTGCTACGTGTCGGGCGGCCAGGGCAAGTACGGCGTGCGCATCAGCTCCGATGGCAGCACGGTGGCGTTGAAGG
>JBILEY010000012.1:0-27422 GCA_044351865.1 Planctomycetota bacterium
CACGTCGGTGAGCCGCGCCGCCAGCAGGCCGCCGGTGCACGACTCGGCGAGCGCCAGCGTGCGGCCCTGCCGCTGCAGCCGCTGCAGCACGAGGTCCGGCAGCTCGAACGTGCCCTCGGCGAACAGCCAGCTGCCGAGCAGCGGCCGCAGCTCGGCGGCGGTGCGTTCGCAGTCGGCGAGCGCCTGCTCGCGCGTCGCCGCGGTGCCGACGATGCGGATCGTCAGCAGGCCGCCGCTGGCGGTGATGCCGACCGCCGGGTTGCGACCCGGCACCATGAACGGCTCGATGCGTTCGCCGAGCAGCGCTTCGCTCGGCCCGAGCACTCGCAGCCACACCTGCGCTGTCGGCGTCAGGCCGGGCAGGGCTTGGATCTGCGGCAGCACGTCGCTGTGCAGCAGGTGCTGCATCTCGCGCGGCACGCCGGGCAGCGCGAAGAAGCGCGCGCGGCCGACGGTCACCGCGAACGCCGGCGCCGTGCCGACGGGGTTCTGGATCGGGGTCGCCCCCGGCGGGAACATCGCCTGCCGCTTGTTGCTGTCGGGCACCGTGCGGCCGCGGCGGTGCAGATAGTCCTGGATGTGCTGCCAGCTGGTCGGGTCGAACCACAACGGGCCGCCGAGCACTTCGGCGACGAGGTCGCGGGTGCGATCGTCGAGCGTCGGGCCGAGGCCGCCGGTGGCGACGACGACGTCGGCGCGGCCGCAGGCGTCGGCGATCGCCGCGCGCAGATGGCCAGGATCGTCGCTGGTGACCGAGAAGCGGTGCACGACGCAGCCGATGCGTTCGAGTTCGCCGGCGATCGCCTTGCTGTTGGTGTCGAGCAGGGCGCCGTGGATCAGTTCGTCGCCGATCGCCAGGATCTCCGCGACCAGCGTCATGCGGCCTCCGCGATCGGCGTGTCGCGGTGGCGTGCGAACCACGTCAGCACGAGGCCGAGGCCGAACAGCACCACCATCGGCCCCGCCATCAGCAGCATCGACACCGGCTCCGGCGGCGTCACCACGGCGGCGACGATGCAGATGACGAGGATCGTCATGCGCCAGTTCTTGACGAAGCCGCGGTGCGTGACGAGGCCGATGCGCTGCAGGGCGACCATCACCAGCGGCAGCTGGAACACGAGCCCCATGGCCGCGGTCAGCGCGAACAGCAGGTTCAGGAACTGGCCGATGGTGAAGATCGCCGTCACCTGGGCCGGGTCCATCATGTTGGCCAGGAAGCGCAGCATGTACGGCAGCACGACGAAGTAGCCGAACGACACGCCGACACCCATCAGCCCGACCATGAACGGGAAGTAGCGGTAGAAGACCGCGCGCTCCTTCGGGTAGAGGCCGGCGGCGAGGAAGGCCCACGCCTGCCAGACGACCACCGGCCCGGCCAGCACCAGCGCGAACACCAGCGTCGCCCACATGAACGACAGCGCGTCGTCGAGGCCGCCGGTCGCGAACAGGCTGTACGGCATCGGGAAGCCGCTCTCGTACTGGATGTTGCCGGTGTGCTTGAAGGTGCCGGCGAGGATCGCCTCCCGGTGCTCGCGGCAGAACGCGAGGAAGCGCACGTCGAGCTTGTCCATCGCCTGGCTCGCGGCCTTCGCCGCCGCCTCGGCGTCTTCGAGCTTGGCGATGTGCTCGAGGAACCCCATGCGCCACTGGGTGCGGTAGGGGTCGAGGATGATCTCCTGCACCTGGTGCTTGAACGGCAGCAGGGCGACCACCGCGACGACGATCGCCACCAGGGACTTCAGCAGCCGCGAGCGCAGCTCGTCGAGGTGGTCGCCGAACGACATGCGCGGCAGCTGCGGGTCGTCGTCGAGGGCGTGGCGGAGCTGCGGGTCGTCGAGCGGCATGCGAACGGGCGGGAATCTAGTCCGCAACGGCGAACGCGCCAACGCTGCGCCCGCACTATGCCCCGGAAAGCAGCGCGGGCCGGCGGCACCTTGGTGCCACCGGCCCGCGTGAGCGGCCGACCCTCTACTGAGCAGACGACGCAGCGGGGCCGACGGCTTCGATCAGGCCGAGGACGGGCCCCGCGTTGCGGCGTCCCAGAGAGGCCTGAGACTGGTCGCCCTGCGGGCGAGCAGTCTCACAGCTTGATGAGCTCGCGGACGGTGTTCAGGTTGACCATCTCGACCTTGAGCTCGACGGCCTGCTTGAACTCGGCCGACTCGGCGACGCGGGCGAAGCCATCGCCGGCTTCGGTCAACGGATCGTCCCCGAGGATGACCGTGTCGACGCCCGGCGCCATCTTGTCGACGACCGTGTTGCCGAGGCGGCGCAGCAGGTTGGCGAGCGGCTCCTTGTTGTAGGGCGCGCTGAAGCGACCCATCAGGTAGATCTTGCGCACCATGCGCGGCGAGTAGAGGTCGTTGTAGAGCTGGTCGCCATCGCGGGCGTAGTCACCGGCCTCGTCGGCGAAGTCGCTCAGCGACACTTCCGACTTGTCCTCGCCGACGCTGACGACGGTGGCCTTGCACTTGATCGACGTGCTGTTCGGCGCGCGCACCAGGAAGATCGTGCCGCTCTGCAGCAGGTCCTTGCGGCCGAGGTTGATGAACGCGCTCGGCAGACCCTTGCGGGCCGCGATGATCGTGCCGTCGGCAACCGCCGGCGGACGACGCAGGGTCTCGCGCTGCGCCATGCCGGCGATGCGGTTGTTGCGCTCGTCGATCATCTTCAGCAGCTCGCTCTCACGCTGCGTCGCGGCGTCCTGCACGGCGAGCTTCTCCTTGGAGACGGTCTCGACGTTGGCGGCGGTCGCGGTCAGCGTCGCCTGGGTGCGCGAGTGGCTCGCTTCGAGCTCGCTGCGGACCTTGGCGATCTCGTCCGAGTACCACTTGGCCTTGGCCTCGAACTCACCCGACTTCTTGCGCAGCTCGTCGGCGGTCTTGGCCTGCGTGGCCAGAGCCTCGTCGCGAGCGTTCTCGATGTCGCGGATGCGGTCCTTCTGCTGCGAGATCAGGGTCGTCAGCGAGCCGAGCACCGCTTCCAGGCCCTTGGCCGGAGCCTGACCAGCCAGCTCGAGCGCCTTGTCGCAGGTCTTGGTGATCTCCTCGGGGCTCATGACCCCTTCGATCCCGTCCAGCGTGTGGCCGTTGTATTCCGTGCTGGCGCGACCGGCGTACTTGCCGGCCTTGCCGACGGCATCGCCCGAGTCCTTGATGTAGTGGTCGTACAGCAGGGTCTTCGCCTTCAGCGAGCCGTTCTCGGCCTCGACCTTGGCGATGCGCTCGAGCAGTTCGTTGTTCTTCGTCTGGTTCATCCACGCGAAGCCGACGGCTCCGAGGAAGAAGATCAGCAGCAACAGGAAGAACATCATCGGGACGTGGGCAGCGCCGCTCTGACGATTGTGCATTGGAACCAAGCTCCGAGGGGGTCTGTTCGGGTCTCCGCCGCACGGAGGCGACGGGGAGAGGAGAGTCAGGGGTGTCCGAAGGGAATCGGGAACGCAGTCGGAACGCCACGCTCGAGGGCACGAGCGCACCGGAACGGGGTCACCCGTTCCGATCGAGGGCGCGAGGGGCTGCGGATCTTAGATAGGGAAGGGAAGAGGTCAAGGCGCGCGTTCGGCACGACTTGCCCACGGACCGAGTCTACCCCACGATCCGTCGGCATGACGGCCGCCCCCGAAGGCCCACCCGCGGCCGCAGCCCGCTTCCAACCGCGAACCCCCGTCGTCATCGGCATCGTGGGCGGCATCGCCGCCGGCAAGTCGGCGGTGGCAGAACGCTTCGCCGCCCATGGCCTCTGCCACGTCGACGCCGACCGGCACGCCCGCGCGGTCAGCCAGAGAAAGGACGTGCTGGCCGAGGTCGCGGCCGCCTTCGGCCCGGCCGTGGTCCAAGGCGGGACGCTCGACCGCGCCGCGATGGCGGCGCTGGTGTTCCGCGACCCGAGCGCGCGCACCCGCCTCGAGGCGATCCTGCACCCTCGCATCCGCCACGACATCCTGGCCGAGCTGGCTGCCGCCCAGGCAGCCGGCCAGTCGGCGCTGCTCGACGTGCCGCTGCTGTTCGAGAACGGCCTGTTCGAGCACTGCGACCACGTCGTCTTCGTCGACGCCCCGGACGCCGTGCGGCAAGCGCGCGCCAAGAGCCGCGGCTGGGCCGACGGCGAACTGGCGCGGCGCGAACAAGCCCAGCTGCCGCTCGCCGACAAGCGCGCGCGCGCCGACTTCGTCATCGACAACGGCGGCGACCGCGCGACGATGGCGGCCCAGGTCGCGAGCCTGCTCCGGCAACTCGCCGAGCGTTCATGAATCCGAGCCAGCCAACGCGCGCATCGTCCACGGCCGCGAGCCTGCAGTGGCCGCACTGGTCCGGCAGCGAACTGCACGCCGCCTTGCTGCACGGCGACCCGCACCAGGCACCGACGCCGCACCTCGGCCGCGACGAACTGCTCGCCGCGCTGTTCGCGCAGCATCTCGCCCGCCACGACCGCGTCGACGTCGACGGCGTGCTCGAACTGCTGCCCGAAGGCTTCGGCTTCCTGCGCTTCCCCGGCCACGACCTCGCCGCCGGCGCCGCCGACGTGTTCGTCAGCCCGAGCCAGGTGCGCGGGCTCAACCTGAAGGACGGCCATCGCATCCGCGGCCCGATCCGCCCGCCGCGCGGCAACGAGCGCTACTTCGCACTGCTGCACATCGACCTCGTGCACGACGTGCCGCCGGAAGCAGCGCGCAGCCACCTCGGCTTCGCGGCGCTGACGCCGCTGCTGCCGACGGAGCCGCTGCCGCTCGCCACCGACGACCCGCTGTGGCGAACGGTCGCCCGCCTCGCGCCGTGGTGCCGCGGCCAGCGCGTGCTGCTGCGCTGCCCGGCCAGCTGGCCGCGCTGCGCGCCGCTCGCGACGCTCGCGCAGGCGATCGCCGCCGCCAACGCCGACGTGCGCGTGCACCTCGGCCTGTTCGACCAGCGACCAGAAGACCTCGCCGCCGCCAAGGCGCAGCTGGCCGGCCTCGCCGTCCTCGAGTGCGTCGGCACGGCGTTCGACGCGCCAGCCGAACGGCACGCCGCCACCGCCTCGCTGCTGCTGGCGCAATCGCAGCGCGAAGTCGAAGCCGGCGCCCACGTGGTGCTCGTCGTCGATGCGCTGACCACGCTGGCGCGGGCCGGCCAGCTGGCGAACGAACCGAGCGGCCGCTACCTCGCGCCCGGCCTCGACGCCGCCGCCGTGCAGCTCGGCAAGCGGTTGTTCGCCAGTGCGCGCAAGGCCGCGGAAGGCGGCTCGCTGACGGTGCTGGCGGTGCTGCCGCACGGCGGCGAACACCAGGTCGACGCCGCCATCGCGCGCGAGTTCGCCGGCCGCAGCCACGGCGACGTCGTGATCGACGCGGCGCTGGCGGCGGCGGGCAACGAAATGCCGCTCGACCTCGCGGCGACGCGCACACGGCCCGAGGACGACGTGGCGTCGGCGAGCGAACGCACGGCGCGCGAAGCGCTGCGCGCGGAGCTGCTGGCGCTGGCGCCCGGCGCGCGTGCGGAACGGCTGCGCCGCCGCTGAGCCACGCGGTTCGCCGCTACTTCGGCTTGGCCGCCAGTTCTGCCGCCGCTCCAGTCACTTCGTCGGCATCCAGCCTGATCGTCACCGGTGCACCAGCGACGACTTCGCTGGGCGCGCACCGCCCCAACCGCTGATACCGATCGGCGCGCTGCAGGTAGACCAGCAGCGCACTCGGGCCATCGTCGCCGACGACCACCGAGCCGACCGGCGCATCGCGGCGCAGCACCGTCGTGCTGCCGTCGGGACGAAACAGTGCATCGAGCCCACCCGACTGCCTCGAACCGCCGCTAGGAAACTCGTACGACCCGGTCCGACGAGACGCCGCAGGCTCCGCATAGATGGTCAGCTGCGTGCCTTCGGGAAGCACCGTCGGATCGGCGAGCGTGATCTCGGCGCGCGGCCACGGTTCGACCCGGACCGTGAACTCCACCACGTCGGCCGGCACCACCACCGTCGTCGGACGGCAGCCGTCGCTGGCGACGACGATCGACTGCGCGCGCAGCGGCAGCAGCAGCTTCGCAGGCCGGCCGGAGACCCTCGCGCCGAACCACCGCTGCGGATCCACCTGCGGCTGCAGGAACACCGTGGCAATGCGGGACAGGTCCTGGCCGCGTGCATCGAGCAGCTTCAGGTCGACGTGGCGCAGCGAGGCCCGCAGGTCGAGCGGCTGGAGGCGCGGATCGCCGCCGGCGGGCAGCGGCACCACGACGTCGGCGACTTCGAGCAGCGGCTCGGCACTGCCACGCAGGGTGACGCGCAGCGTGTAGCTGCCGGGCTCGACCGCCGACCACTGGCAGGTCGCAACAGCAGGCTTTCGCGCGAAGACGCAGGCGCGGCGGTTGTCCGCGGGGAGGCCGTTCCTTTCCTCGTCCTCGGGGATCCAGCTGCGCGCCGGACCACCAGCCAGGTCGACCGCCAGGAAGCTCACGTCGGTGTCGGCCGGCAGCAGGCACTCGACCTGCAGCGCCGCCGCACTGCGCATCGGCACCAACAGATCGCCCTGCCCGAGCGCGAACTCGATCGGCGCCACCGGCAGGTACTCGCGCGCGGTGATGCGCAGGCGATAGCGCCCCGGCTCGACACGGCCTCGCGCCATGAACACGCCGTCCTCGCCGAGGCCGACCTTCGGTTGCACGAGCGAACGCCACCTCACGGCCCCGGTGCTGCGATCGGCCTCTTCTCGTTCGAGCACCAACCAGGCGCCGGAGCGATTCCTCTCGAAGCCATCGAGCCGCCCCGCACAGACCAGCGGCTCGGCGCCGAAGTGCAGGTCGCCGAGTTCGTTGATGCCGGCGTGCAACTCGCGCGGCGGCAGCGCGAGAGCCAGTTCCTGACGACCGAGCGGCATCAGCTGGAAGTAGTTCAGCGGCCAGGTTTCCTTGTCGCCTTTCGGCTTTCCCCAGACGTGCAGGAACACCCCGCGATCGTCGGTCAGCAAACCGACGCTGCCGCCGCCCCCGTTGATGCCGTAGTTCAGCGCAAACCCCGCGTTCGCCATCGGCACTCCGCCCAGGTCGAGCACGCGCCCGCGCAGCACGAGCGCTTCGCTGGCGAAGTCGATCCGCAGCTCGCGCACCTCGCCGACCGCCAGCGCCGGCACCTCCTTCGAATCGAGGAACGGCACGTTCGGGCCCCAAGGCTTCGCCAACAGCGGCACGTCGGCCGGCAGCCAGCGGAACCAGGCCCAGCCGTCGTCGTCGACGCGCTCTTCGATGCCGCGGTTGTGGTCGCCGCTGTCGCTTTTGGAGGCGCCGTAGACCCGCACGCGGTCGAGGCCGTGCATCGGCGCACCGGCGACCGTGCAGCGCACCCGCAGCGAACCCGTCGGCGGCAGGCGCAGCTCGATCGGTTCCGTCGGCAGCGGCTGGCTGGGCGCGACGACGACGGGGGTCGCCGGCAGTCCAGGGATCGCGATGCCGACCGCGCAACCCGTCGTCGCGTGGCTCGCGCTGGGTCCACTGTGGCTCGAGCGCAGCTGCTGCAAGTGCGCGAACGTCGCCACGCCCGCGGCATCGGTGGCGGCGTAGGAGTCGTAGCTGGGATTCGCTGCGGAACTCGCCTCGCTGCCGAACGACAGGCCAACGCGCGCTCGCGGTGCCGGCTGTCCTGCCGCATCGAGAACCCGCACGCGCAGGTTCTCTTCGCGCCGCAGCAGCAGACGATGACCGCCTTCGGGCTGCTCGCCGTAGGCAGAGAGCACGAGTTCGCCGTAGCGATCGCCGGCGCGCGCGAACACGTGGCAGCCATCCTTGTCGCCGACGACGCGCAAGCGCCCATCGCGATCGCTGCGCGCCTGGCGGCCGAACTGCTGCGCCATGCGCTCCGCACTGTCCCAGAACTCGCGGGCCTGTTCCTTCGGCAGCTGCTTCACCTGCTCGCGCGTGGCGGCATCGCTCCAGCAGGCTTCGGCGTCGGCGACCGGCTGCTGCGTCGCGGCATCGACGACGAGGATGTCGAACGTCGCCGTCGCTGCGGCCTTCGGCGGCGGCGCTGTCGCATCGACGGCGGCGGAACGTTCGGGCTCGGGCGTGCTGGTGTTCGCAGGCGACAGGGTCGGCGAAGTGGCTTCGTTCGCGACCGGTTGCAGCTCAACCGGCAGCGGCACTGTGTCGTCGCCGCGTTGCCACCACCAAAGCGACAGCACCAGCGCGATCGCGGCGAGTGCGAACAGCAGCTTCAGGGTCGTCGTCGGCATCAGGCTCCTCCCCATCCTCACTTCGCCCTCTCCGGCGCCGCCAACGCCGCCGCCGCCGCCGCGAGCTCGTCGGCATCCAGCGTGATCGTCACCGGCGCCCCGGCGACGACTTCGCCCGGCGTGAAGCGCTGCAACCGCTGGTGACGATCCCCGCAGTGCAGCTGCAACGACAGCGTGCTCGGCCCATCGCCGACCACCACGGAGCCGGATGGCGCACCGCGCCTGAGCACCGCCTCGCTCAGGCCCGGCTGCAGCAGGCCTTCGACTTCGCCGAGCGGGCCGACGCCGGCAGAGCTGCCGAAGGTGCCGTCCGCCTGGGGGCGCAGTGCACGAGCCGTGACGTGCAGTTCGCAGCCTTCCGGCAACGTCATGCCGTCGGCGACCCCGACCTCGAGGCGCGGCCACGCGTCGAAACGCACCGTGAACTGCGTCACCTCTGCTGGCACCACGATCGAAGCAGGCCGCCAACCTTGATTGACGACGAGCAATCGCGCGGCCTGCTTCGGCAACAGCACGCGGACGTTGCCATGATGCAGGAGCGTGCCCACCCACTGTTCGGGCTCCGCTTGTGGCACCGGCAACGCGAAGCCATCGCGCAGGATCTCGTTCGCGGCGGCGTCGAGAAGCTGCAGCGTGACCAGGCGGGACACCCCGCGCAGGTCGAGCGGCGACAGGCGCGGATCCGTCGGATCCGGCGCCGGCACGACGACGCCAGGCACTTCGAGCAGCGGCTCTGCCCAGCCGAGCAACGCCACGCGCAAGGTGTAGGTACCCGGTTCGACCCCGAACCAACGGACGCCCGCGACATCGTCGGGCAGAGGGTAGACGGACCCGCGGCGATGTTCGGCCAATGGGTCGGACCGATCCTTCGCCAGCGGGAGCGACGCACTGGCCGGACCACCCACCAGATCGAGGACCAACTGCCTGGCATCCGCCCTCGCCGGCAGTCGGCAGTTCAGCTCGAGACGAGCCCCCTTCTGGATCGGCACCACGAGGTCCTGCTGCCCGAGCCGGAACTCCACCGGCGCGACCGGCAAGTAGTCGTGGGCGAGGATGCGCAGCCGATAGCGCCCCGGCTCGACAAGGCCACGCGCCGCGAACACGCCGTCGCTGCCGAGGCCGACCTGCGGTTCCGGCAGCGTGCGCCACGACCGCGTGCCGGACTCGGCCTGCAGTTCCTCCCGCTCGAGCAACAGCTGGGCCCCCCAGTGCTGCGGCTCGTAGCCCTCGAGCCGCCCGCTGCAGACGAGGGGCTCGCCGCCGAAGTGCAGGTCGCCGAGTTCGTTGATGCCGGGGTGCAGTTCGCGCGGCGGCAGCGCCAGACGCATCTGCGGGCTCTCGATCGGCACCAGCTCGAACTGGAGCAGCGACCTCGTTTCCTTGTCGCTCTTCGCCTTGCGCAAGACGAGCAGGAAGCCCCCGCGGTCGTCGGTCAGCAGCCCGACGCCGCCGCCAACCCCGTCGATACCGTAGCTCAGCAGAAAGCTCGTGTTCGCCATCGGCTCTCCTGCCGGGTCGAGCAGGCGGCCACGCAGCACGAGCGCTGTGCTGGCGAAGTCGATCCGCAGCTCGCGCACTTCGCCGATCGCCAGGGTCGGCACCTCCTGCGGCTCGAAGAACGACACGTTCATGCCGGAAGGCGTCGCGAACAACGGCACATCGGCCGGCAGCCAGCGGAACCAGGCCCAACCGTCGTCGTCGACGCGCTCGGCGAGGCCGCGGTTGTGCGCGCGGGTATCGCCCTTCGCTCCTTCGTGCACACGCACGCTGTCGAGGCCGTGCATCGGCGCACTGGCGACCGTGCAACGCACACGCAGCGAGGCGGTCGGCGGCAGGCGCAGCTCGATCGGTTCCGTCGGCAGCGGCTGGCTGGGCTCGACGACGACCTGGGTCGCTTGGAGCCCTGGGATCGCGATGCCGACCACGCAGCCCGTGGTCGCATGGCTCGCGCCGAGCCCACGATGGTTCAACCGCAGCTGCTGCAAGTGCACGAACGTCGCCACGCCCGCGGCATCGGTGGAGGCGTAGGTTCCGAAGCTCGGATTCGCTTCGGAACCCACGGCGGAGCCGAACGACAGACCGACGCGCACTCGCTCCGCTGGCTGCCCTGCCGCATCGAGCACCCGCACACGCAGCTGCTCGTCGCGCCTCAACAGCAACCGATGGCCGCCAGCGGGCGGTGGGCTGTTGGCGTAGATCTCGAGCTCGCCGTAGCGATCGTCGCTGCGCGCGAACACGTGGCAGCGTTGCTGGTCCCCGACGACGCGCAGGCGCCCGTCGCGATCGCTGCGCGCCCTGCGGCCGAACTGCTGCGCCATGCGCTCCGCGCTGTCCCAGAACTCGCGGGCCTGGTCCTTCGGCAGCTGCTTCACCTGCTCGCGCGTGGCGGCATCGCTCCAGCGCGCTTCGGCGTCGGCGACCGGCTGCTGGGTCGCGGCATCGACGACGAGCACGTCGAACGTCGCCGTCGCTGCGGCCTTCGGCGGCGGCGCTGTCGCATCGACAGCGGCGGAACGTTCCGGCGCGGCCGGCGTCGCGTTCGCTGGCGCAGCAGCAGTCGGCGTGGCTCCGCTCGCAGCGACCGTCGGCTCTACCGGCAGCGGCGCCGCGACTTCGGCGCGCTGCCACCACCACAGCGACAGCAGCAGCACGATCGCCGCAAACGACAGCCAGAGAGTTTCCCGTGCCTTCTTCATGGACGAGCGACCTCCACCCACACTACCCGAAACCGACGACGACGAACTGCATTCAGCGGGCGAGCCAGCGCGCGACGTCGGCGGCGCCGGCGCGATGGCCGAACAAGCCTGCGAACGTGCCACACAGCTTCGCCCACGCCGGCCGCAGGCCCGACGACAGCACCAACGGCCACGCCAGCACATCGCAACAGAACCAACCGAGCCAGCCGCGCAGCGTGCCGCGCGCCTTCAGATGGCGCACGGCATTGCACGCCATCAGGTACTTCCGCAGCGGCGAGCGCCCGCCACCGGACGATTGCCCGGCGGCGTGTTCGACGCGCACCCACGGCAGCCAGACGATCTTGCCGCCGCGCGCGCGCAGACGTTCGCAGAGGTCGACGTCTTCCCAATACATGAAGTAGGCGTCGTCGAAGCCGCCGAGGGCGTGCACCAGTTCGGTGCGAAACAGCACGCAGGCGCCGGGCAGGAACTCGACCGCCTCGGGGCCGCTGGTCGTCGGCGCCGGCGGGCCGTTGTGCCCGCACAGCACGAGGCCGTTCGGCACGAACGCCGTGCGGCCGCCTTGCGCCCACACCGTGCCGTCCGGATGCAGCACCGTCGGCCCGACCGCAGCGACCGACGCGTCGAGGTCGAGCACGGAGACGAGCGGCGCCAGGAAGTCGGCACCGAGGCGCAGGTCGTTGTTGAGCACCAGCGCGTAGGCGCAGCCGAGTTCATGCGCGCGCAAGAAGCCCGCGTTCATGCCGCCGGTGAAGCCGCGGTTCTCGGGCAGCGCCAGCAGCTCGACGCTGTGCACGCCCGGCCGTTCGCGTAGTGCTTCGGCGATGCCGGTGCGCAGCGCCGCGAGTTCCTGTTCGCCGGAGCCATTGTCGAGCACGACCACGTGCATCGCCGTCGTGCGCACCGCCAGCAGGTCAGCGAGGCAACGCAACGTCAGGTCGGCGCGCCGCCAGTTCAGCAGCAGGGCGGCGATGCGCGGTGCGGTCGGCGCCGCTCGCTCAACCACACAGCCTCCGCACCACGCGCCAGTAGCCGCAGAAGAAGCGGTCGAGCGAGCGGCGCAGCGCGGCGGCGAAGCCCTTCTCGGCGAGGCCCGGGTTCAGCGTCACCGGGGCAGCGATCAGCAGGTCGCGGTCGGGCACGGTGCGCCCGCGCTGTGCGGCCTTGCGCGCGCGCACCGCCTTCGGCAGCAGGCACAGCAGTTCCCACTTGCCGCGCAGCCAGTCGCCGAGGTGGCCGCGGCGCACGCCGAACGCCGCGTAGACGATGCCGTAGAGCAGCTGGGCCGGCACCGTCAGCCAGAACGTGCGCCAGCGCATGCAGGTGATCAGCACGTACCAGCGGTTCCTGCTGTGCAGGAACGTGCGGCGGCCGGGGTAGCGCCCTTCGCCGCGCACCGACAGGCCGGCGGTGCCGGCGAGGTGCGTGCACAGGGCTTCGGGGCACAGCCAGACGGTGTGGCCGCGCATGCGCAGCTTGTAGGAGAACTCGTTGTCCTCGTAGAGGATGAACAGGTTCTCGTCGAAGCCGCCGACGTCCTGGTAGACGCTGCGTCTGGTCAGGAAGCACAGCGCGATCGCGGCGCCGATCGGGCCGTCGGGGTCGTCGGCTTCCTGGCGCGGGCGGTACCAGTTGCGCAGCACCAGCGTGCCGAGGAAGTGCAGGTCGCCGCCGTCGTAGTGCACCACGTTCTCGTCGTCGCCGCACAACGAACGCGCCTGCACCATCGCCGCCTTCGGGTCCTGGTCCATGCGGGCCAGCAGGGCGGCGACGGCCCCCGGGTGCAGCACGACGTCGTTGTCGACGAACAGCAGGCGCTCGTGCTGGGTGCTGGCGGCGCCGACGTTGCGCGCGTAGCACGGACCGCGGTTGTCGCCGGTGTCGACCACGCGGACCTGCGGGTAACGGCTCCGGACGAGCTCGCGCGAACCGTCGGTCGAGTGGTTGTCGACGACCACGACCTCGGCGGGCGCAGGGACTTGCGCCAGCAGGTTGTCGAGGCAGCGCGGCAGGTAGGCGCAGCCGTTCCAGTTGACGACGATCGCGGCGTACACGAGGCGCGCGGATGCTAGTCGCGCGTCGCCGGACGCGGAGCGACTGGGCTGGGAAATCCCCGGCCGGGAAAACCGGGTGGCTGCCCCGTCCGGCAGCCACCCTCCCTTGCACATCTCTCTTCCGGTCGATGGCCCCGCCCGCGCGGTGGTTCGCCGCACGTTCGGGTCCGGCCGCCCGGATGCGCGAACGCCTGGGAAGACGCTCACAGTCGTGAGGCGCCGTTTCCGGACGAGTGGCCAAGGCAATGCGAGAAAATCTCCGCCGCGCGGTGCGCCGACCGCCCGGCGGCGCGCGCGACGACGCCCCGAGCCCCGACGAGGCCGAGGGCGTGACACGCAGAGAACGTCCCGGCCCGGGGACGGCGAGCGCCCCCGGGCCGAAGACTCGATTCGCGAGAACCGGTGCCCGAGCCCCCTGGCCGCCGTTCCCTTTCCATCCTGCACCTCGGCTTTCGTTCCTTGCCTCGATGCAGGAACGTCTCTCTGACGACGTCCCGGTGGCTCGCGCACGCAGGCAGAGCGAGCGCAAGCTGGCGAGCGGACGCCAGATCGCCGGTTTTCCACCGGGCGCGTCGGGGGCTGCCGGGCGAACCGTCAGCCGGCGGCGGACTCGTCGCGCTCGGCCTCGGCTGCCGCCAGCGCCGCCGGCAGGCCACCGGTGCGCAGTTCGGCCATGCGCGCACGCAGCCGTTCGACGGCGCGGCGGTAGGCACCGCGCGCCGACTCTTCGTTGCCGCCGAGCTCCTCGGCGATCTGCGCGAACGGCAACCCCTGCCACTCGCGCATCACCACGACCTTGCGGTCCTGTTCGGCCAGCAGCTCCATCGCCAGCCGCAGCCGCGCCGCCATGTCGGCGCGCGCCGCGGCAGCCGCCGGATCGGGTGCGTTCGCCGGCAACGCCGCCCCCTGCGTCGTCGTCAGCCCGCGCTCGCTGCCCATGCGCCGCCGCGCCGCCTGGAACCACTTGCTGCGGTCGCAGATGGTGTTGCAGACGATGCGCGCCAGCAGCGCGCGCAGGTGCTCGGCGTCGACCGGCGGCACCGCCGGGCCGTGGCGCAGGAACTCGAGGATCGCGTCCTGCACGACGTCGCCGCTGTCGAGCTTCTGGCGCAGGGCGTCGCCGAGGCGCGCGCGCACCATCGCGTAGACCGCCGGCACGTGGGCGGCGATCAGTTCGTGGACGGCGGTCTCGTCCCCATCGCGCCATCGCGCGAGCAGTTGTGTGGTCCCGTCCATCCGTTAGTGTGCGGGAGCCTAACCGGCCGCCGGGAAAACGGAGTCCGGTCGCTGCCCGACTGTCGCTCTCCTCTCCATGGCCGCTGCCCGCCAACGCCAGGTCCAGGAACTGGTCGACGCCTACCTGCGCCAGACCGGAGAGCTCGCTGGCTACCTGGAGAACGTGCCCGCCGAGCTGCGCGACGAGGTCGCGGCGCAGTGCCGCGAAGCCACGTTCGCCGCCGAGTTCTTCCGCGAACTGCCGCCGCTGCGCCTGGTGCAGCCGCTGCCCCACACCATCGGCGGTTGCGAGCTCGGCGAACTGCTCGGCGAAGGCGCCATGGGCCGGGTGCTGCGCGGTCGCCAACGCGAGCTCGGGCGCGACGTCGCGGTCAAGCTGATCCGCGCCGAGCACCAGGACCACGACGAGTTCCTGCCCCGCTTCCGCGAGGAGGCGCGCCTGCTGGCCAGCCTCGACCATCCGGGCATCGTCTCCGTGCACGGCTGCGGCGAAGAAGCCGGCTGGTTCTTCTACGTCATGGACCTGGTCGTCGGGCAGAGCCTGCTGCAGGCGCTGCCGTCGCTGCTGGCGCAGGAGAACGACCACGGCAAGGCGCATCGCTTCGACCGCGCCGCGCGCATCGCCGCCGAGGTGCTCGAGACGCTCGCCTACGCGCACGGCCAGGGCATCGTGCACCGCGACCTGAAGCCGTCGAACCTGATGCTCGACCAGAGCGGCCGGCCGCGCATCGTCGACTTCGGCCTGGCCAAGAACGCGCTCGCCCCGCTGCGCACGGCGCCGGGGCAACTGCTCGGCACGCCCGCCTACATGAGCCCGGAGCTGGTGGCTCGGCACGACTGCCCGCCGGCCGCGGCGGACCTGTGGGCGGTCGGCGTGATCCTGTTCCAGATGCTGACCGGGCGGCTGCCGTACGACGGCCGCGACACCGACGAGCTGCTGCGCCAGCTGCTGCGGCCGAAGGCGTGCGATCCGCGCGCGCTGTTGCCCGACGTGCCGGCGCCGCTGGCGGCGATCTGCGCCAAGGCGCTGTCGCCAGCGCTGGACGAGCGCTACCCGTCGGCGGCGACGTTCGCGGCGGACCTGCGGCGCTTCCTCGCCGGCGAGCCGGTCGCAGCCGGGCAGCGCACGCTGGTGACGTCGCTGTGGCGCGTGGTGCGGCGGCACCGGCGCACGATCGCGGCGGCGCTGCTGCTGCTGGTCGGTGGTTCGGTCGCCGTGCGCGTCGCGGAGCAACGCGCCGAAGTACGGGCAGCGGTCGCCAAGATCGACCAGCTGGCAGCGCTCGACGTCGAGAAGGAGCCGAGGTCGGTGATGGCCAGCGCGCTGGTGGTCGCCGACGAACTGCTGCGCGGCGAGCAGCTCGACGAGCCGGCGCGGCAGCGCGGCGAGCAACTCGTCGCGCGCATCCGCGAGCAGGCGCGGCGAATGCACGCCGCCGGCGTGCGCGACGTGGTCGCCGGCGCCGGCACACCAGCGGGAACGCCGTTCGCCGAGCACAAGCCGCCGGTGCCGGCGCTGCAGACGCAAGGCCTGCGCGAATTGGTCGAGGCGACCGTGCTCGATCCGCAGTTGCGCGCGCCGATCGCGGTGCTGAACGAAGTGCAACCGCAGCTGCAGATCGCAGCGCCGGTCGGCACGAACTCGGCGCCGGTGCGCGTCGAAGCGCTGGACCCGGTCACCGGCCAGCCGCTGCTGACGGTCGCGACGACAACGGCGCCGTGCACGGTGCCGGTGCCGCAAGGGCACTACCGCATCGTCGTCGGCGGTCCGGATGCGTTCGCGGAGTGCTCGCGAACCGTGGTGGCGCCGGGGGTCTACTCGGTGACCACGACGCCGTCGCCGACCGCGGTGGCCACCGCCGGGATGATCCCGATCCCGGCCGGATCCGCGGTGATCGGCCAGAGGTACGAGGGCGCCGTCGTCTATGGCCAGACCACGGTGCAACACGCGGCGTTCTTCATCGACCGCTACGAGGTCACCTGCAGCGAGTACTTCGTGTTCTGCCAGCAGACGGGAGCACCGCTGCCGCGCACTTGGAACGGTGCCTACGACCCGGCGTGGGCCGACCTGCCGGTGTTCGGGGTTCGCCAGGATCAAGGGAAGGCGTACGCCGAGTTCCGCGGCAAGCGCCTGCCGACGTGGACCGAGTGGCAGATCGCGGCGCGTGGGCGCACCGGGTTCCTCTTCCCGTGGGGCGACGACGAACGGCCGATCCACGAAGTAGAACTGCTGCCACACTTCGCCACTCCGCGCTCGGTGCCGTGGTTCCATGCGGTGCGCGCCGTCGGCACGACGCCGCAGGACGACAGTTGGTGCGGCGCGATGGACATGCTCGGCAACGTCGACGAGTGGACCGACACGCCATACGTCGCCCAACTGGACGGGGTGCCGTTCCCGTTCCTGCCGTGGCGCGTGCGCGGCGGCCGCGACGTATGGTCGAAGCGCCTCCTCGCCAACCTCGCCCTCGACGGCGTCTCGCCCGGACCAACCGAGCACGACGAGTCCGGCTTCCGCTGCGCGAAGAGCGCAGCTCCTTGAACTCCCTGCCCCGAAGCTCCCCAGCGATGCCATATCCCGTCCATTGGACTTCTCTGACCATCGGCTACGAGTCGCTCGTCGACGACACGAGCACCGGCAAACCACCCTTGCAGACGACCCTGGAAGGTCTGTTCCGCTACGCAGCGATCGTGCGTTGGTGCCGTGGTGGCCACACCACCATCTCGGCGAAGCCGGCACCAGGGAACGATCGTTGGGTTGCCGAAGTCATCGCCAACGAGATCAACAACGAGCTCTACGCCAGCGGGAAGCCCGAGGTGATCGTCTGCAGGCCAGAGGACATCTGTGTCACGGTGGCAAGCAAGAGCATCACCAAGGACTCCACCCAAGGACTCATGGCGGCCACGCCCGACAACGCCGGCAAGGACGTGCACACGCGCTGCATTCTCCGCGAGGGACGCTGGTACAACGAGCGCACCTATCGGCTCTGCGTCGACAAGGCCGGAACGCTCCAGGCTTGGATGCCGTGTGCCACACACTCGGCCTCGAGCTTCTTGATGGCCACCCTCACCTGGCCCTGCCACCCGCTGAGCGACGCCAAGATCAAGGAGGCGACGACTCAGCCCTTCGTCTGACCGCTCACTTCAGCGGCGGCTCGAAGTCCGGATGCCTGCACACCTGACGGTGCCGCAGGCAGTAGCGCAGCGACCCGAGGGCGGCGAGCGTGGCCTTGATGCAGATCCACCAGCCCCACTTGACGCCCTTGATGTTGTCGAACAGGCCGATCGTGCCCACCGCGTCGGCGACCTCGCCACCGTCGCCCTTCTTCTTGCCGCCGAGTCCCTTCTTCAGGAAGCGGAACGGGAACGCGACCACCTGGCTCCACGGCAGGTACTTGAACGCGTAGAGCCAGAAGTTGCGGACGTGGTAGTAGAGGCTGCGCTTGCCGTGGCGCATGCCGAACGGCGCTTTGTGGAAGACCTCGACGCTCGGCACCATCTTGACGCGATAGCCGAGGTTCAGGAGCCGCGTCGTCAGGTCGCGTTCGTTGCCGAAGATGAAGAAGCGGATGTCGTACCAGTTCGCCTTGCGGATCGCTTCGTTGCGCGCCATCGAGCCGCAGCCGCGGAAGGTCGGCAGGTAGCGCTCGGCGTTGATCTTCGGCGAGTTCTTGTACCAGTCGGGCATCTCCGGCTCGATCACCTTCGGCGACAGGATCGCCGTGGTCGCAGGCTCGGTCGCGAACTTCGCCAGCATGTGCTCGACGAACGTCTTTGGCAGCACGACGTCGTCGTCGAGGATGCCGACGAACTCGCCGTGCGCACTGGCGAAGCCGACGTTGAACGTCTCGCAGGCGCCGTACTGGCTGTGCGGCATGCGGATCAGCTGCACCCACGGGAACTCCGCGAGCACCATCTCCGGCGTGCCGTCCTTGCTGGCGTTGTCGACGACGACCACCTGGTCGGCCGGCACCGTCTGGGCGGCGATCGCACGCAGGTTGTCGCGCAGGTCGTCCTTGCGGTTCCACACCGAGATGACGAGGCTGACGGTCGGCTTCTTCGCGGGCGAAGGGCTCACGGTGCGTCTCCCGGCAGGGCTTCGCGCTGCACCAGGCGGAAGAAGCGGTCCTGGGCTCTGTGCACGGCGGCGAGTTCGTGCGGCTGCAGGTCGAGGAAGATCTCGCCGTAGAGCACACCCGGCAGCTCGACGTTGACCGTGGCGACGCGCTTCCGATGCTCGCTCATGCCGGGCAGGTCGATGTAGGCGTTCTGGCTGCTGTAGGCCTTCAGCGCGTGGTAGCAGCGGGCATAGGTGTCGCTGACGTTGAACAGCGTGCCACCGGGCGGATCGAAGTTGACGCCGTAGAGCAGGCAGCGGCACGCCGGCGGCAGCGACGCAGCGGCGGCGGCGGTCGCGGCCGCGACGGCGCGATGGTCGCGGTGCGCTTCGCCGGCGTGGAACGAGTAGAGCGTGCGCGGCTGCACTTCCTGCATCACCGCGGCGATGCGCGCAGTCAGCTCCGGCAGGTGCTCCGGCAGATCGCCGTCGGGCAGGTCCCAGTGGCGCGGCGCGCCGAGCCCGAGCCGGGCCAGCGCCTCGGCACCTTCGCGGCGGCGCACGGCGCGGATGTCGTGCTCGCGCTGGCCCGGGTCGCCCTTGGCGCCGTCGGTCGCGTGGACCACGGTCACCGCGTGTCCCTGCTGCGCGTGCCACGCCAGCATGGCGCCGGCACCGATCACTTCGTCGTCCGGATGCGCGGCGAGCACCAGCACGGGCCCCTGCAGCGGGTCGCGCGACAACATCGGGGAGAACAGGTGCTTCATCGCAGACGGCGGTAGAGGGCGAGGTGGCGCTGTGCGGACGCGGCGATCGTCGGCAGCGTGGCCGGGATCGCCGCCCGAAGCGCGGCGAGGCGAGACGGAGAACCTACCAGTTCGCGCAGCGTCGACGCCAATGCCGACAGCGGCGTCACCACGACACCCGGCGAAGCCGCGCGCTCGGCCAGCGCACCAGCGTCCGATACCACCGTCGGCACGCCGTGCGCGAGCGCTTCGTCGACGACGAGGCCGTAGGTCTCCTGGCACTTCGACGGGAACACCGCGAGGTGCAGGTCGCGCGCCGGATGGCGATCGGCGGGCCCCCAGGTGCCGCGCCAGACGACGGGCAGGCCTCGGCGTTGCCGTTCGTCGACCAGTGCCTGCAGGTCGGGCTCGTGCAGGCGGCCGGTCAGGTGCAGTTCGCAGGGCAGGCCGGCGACGGCGTCGAGCAGTTCGACCAGGCCCTTGCTGCGCACCAGGCCGCCGAACGTGCCGATGCGCAGCCGTTCGCCCGGCGCTGGCGGCAACGCCCGATGCGCCGCCGGCACCGTGTGCAGCAGGCCGTGCGGGATCACGTCGATCGGTCCGGCGTGCGGCAGGCACTCGCGCACGAACGCCGCCGCGGTGGCGCTCGGCGTCGTCACCGCGGCGGCCGCCGCGAACTCGGCGCGCAGCAGCCGATCGCGTTCGGCCAGCGCTGCGGCGATCGTCGCCGCGTCGGCGGGCAGCACCGTCTGCACGCACGGCACGCACGGCCCACGTTCGCTGCCGCGCGGGCAGGTGAGGCCCGGTGCCGGCAAGCGGAAGTAGCGTGCGCAGGTGACCCACAGGTCGTGGCAGGTGACGACCATCGGCACGGAGGCCGCGCGGCACAGGGCGCCGATGCCGGTGCCGAAGTGCGCGAACGAGTGCACGTGCACGACGTCGGGGCGATGGCGCGCGAGCTCCGCCTGCAGCAATGCCAGCAGCCGCGGGCGCACGAAGCCGTGCTGGTCGCGTTCGTCGTCACGACGCGGCACGCGCACCACCGGCACGCCGTCGTGGACTTCTGCGTGCGCGTCGACGCCCGCGTGCGGCACGTCGCTGCCGCTGACCACGGCACACGCCACCCCGAGCGTCGCCAGCTCGCGCGTCAACGCCACGACCACCTGCTCGGTGCCGCCGAGCGCCTCGGGCGGATGGTTGGCGACGACGAACAGGACCTTCATGGCTCGCGCAGGCTCCGCACCGCCTGCCGCAGGTGCTCGCGTTCAGCGCGCGCGCGGGCAGCGTCGCCGCGGTTGCGGCGGCCGATGCGCAACCACTCCTCCCAGATGCGCAGCCGCACGCAGACCCGCACCCATGCAGCCCCGAGCACGCCGTGGTGCTTCCGGTAGTAGGCGAGGCGGTTCCGGTGCCACAGCACCAGCATGCGCGCGAGGCTCTTCGTCGAGGCCCCGCGGTGGTGCATCACCACGGCGGTCGACACGTAGCGGATGCGGCGACCGGCGGCCCACAAGCGGCGGCACAAGTCGACGTCGTTGAAGAACAGCGACAGCGTCTCGTCGAAGCCGGCGAGCCGCCGCCACTCGTCGGTGCGCAGCACGCAGCACGCACCCGGTGGCTGGTCGACGTCGGTGTCGTGCACGTGGTCGAAGTCGCGCATCTCGTAGCGCGCGACGACCGCGCGTCCGGGCCAGAACGTGCCCCACCACGAGTCGTAGCACAGCGCCGACAGCAGCGTCGGAAAGCGCATGCAGGCGCGCTGCACGCTGCCGTCCGGATCGCACAGCCGCGGCGCCGCAGCACCGTACTCCGGATGCGCCACGAGCCAGTCGACCAGCTGGTCGAGCGCGCCAGGCCGCACCTCGGTGTCGCTGTTCAGCGTGCAGACGAACGCGCCGCGCGCCATCGCCGCCCCCTGGTTGTTGCCCTGCGCGTAGAGCTTGTTGTCCGGGTTGCGCAGCAGCCGCACCTGCGGGAACGCGGCGGCGATCGCGTCGGCGCTGCCGTCGTGGCTGCCGTTGTCGACGACGATCACTTCGCGCGCGTGCTTCGGCGTCTCGGCGAACAGGGCGCGCAGGCACGCCAGCGTCAGCGCCTGCGTGTTCCAGCTCAGCACCACCACCGACAGCACCACCGCGTGGCCGCCATCGCGAACACCCTCGCTCACGTCGCCGCTCCCGCCGCCGCCACCGGCACCCACGTGTGGCCGAGGTGCGACTGGCACTGGTACTGCCAGCTGCCGAGCAGCCGCATGCCGCCGCCGCTCAGGTCGTAGGCGAGGAACTGGTACTGCGCGTAGACGAACACCGCGAACATCGCCGGCGTCGGCGTCCAGTGGTCGCCGCTGCCGAAGATGCCGGCCGCGAGGTAGAAGCGCCGGTCCATCGACAGCAGCACGACGAAGCGTTCGCAGTGGCGGTCGAACTGCAGCCGCGGCGGCCCGGTGCTGGCACCGAGGTCGGTGAACGGCTGCGGCGGCGCGAAGCGGCGCCACTTCGCCAAGCGCTTGCTCTGCATCACGCGCGTCGTCGTGCGCAGCAGCCACTCGCCGAAGGCGCCGTACCACTTGCGGTAGAAGGCGGCGCGGCTCTTCGCGTGCCGCGACCAGATCAGCTCGGTGTCGGTCATGCCCGAGCGGTTGACGAAGTGCGCGAGCTTGGCGTCGTGCAGCTGCACGATCGTGCGGCCGGCCTTGCGAATCGTCACCGACAGGTCGGCGTCCTCGTAGTAGAGCGGGTAGCGCTCGTCGAAGCGGCCGATGCGCTCGAAGAACGCACGTTCGATCAGGAACAGGCAGCCCGACATCATCGCCAGCGGCATCGCCTGCTGGCTGTCCCACGTCGCCACCCAGCGACGCGCGAGGCGCCGCGAGTACCAGCGCTGCACGGTCGTCGAGTACTCGCCGAGCATCGTCACCAGCAGGTCCCACAGCGTCGGCAGCGTGTTCGGCGGCAGGTGGCCCTGCTGCTCGCCGTCGAAGTAGCCCTTCGGCACGGTGATGCCGGCCTGCGGATCGTTCTCGAGCCGCCGCTGCAGCTTCGACAGCATGCCGGGCGCGTAGATCAGGTCGGGGTTGCTGACCAGGATCCAGCGGCCGCGGCTGTGGCCGAACGCGACGTTCATGCCCTTGCTGTAGCCACCGTTCTCGGTGTGCATCAGCAGCCGGCCGGCCAGCGGGTCCTGCTGCTGCTCGGCGAGCAGGCGCAGCTCGTGCTCGACGGCGGCGATCAGCCCCGGGTCGCGCTGGGGCGACAGGTTGTCGACGACGATGCACTCGAACGGCATCGGCGAGCCGTCGGGCCGGGTCGGGCCGTGCTGCCGCAGCGATGCGATCGCCTGCGCGCACTCGCGCCACGAGTTGTAGTTGACGATCAGTACCGACAGCTCGGCCATGGTCAGGAGGCGCCGCACGCGCGTTCGCCGACTGGCGAACGCACCCGCCGGCAGGTTGCTGGAAGAGGGAGGATCGGCGCTTTCCGGGCGACGACGCAAGCACGGCCACGGGCGGCGACGCGAGCGCACGAAGTGGCGCTGGCACCGGCCGCTCGCTCGGCGCTCAGGTTCACGGGCCCTGCTGCGGCTCGACCGGCTTGACCGGCGGCGCCCCGCGCACCGCCTTGGGCGCCACGCGGCGCAGCAGGCGTTCGCCGAACAGCACTTCCTTCTCGCTGTCCTGGCCGTCGGCGGACCAGTCCTCTTCGCGCGGGTCGCGGTCGCGCCGCGGATCGTCGACGGTCTCCTGCTCGATGTAGTAGCGGATCGGCCAGCCGGTCGCCGGCGAGCCTTCGTCGAGCATCACCTCGAGGCGCAGGCGGTTGCGCGCCGGGTGGCGGTTCGGCAGCACCCGCTCGCGCCAGCGCGACAAGTAAAGGCCTTCGCCGCGGTCGGTCCCGGACACGTCCGGCAGGAACTCGGTGCTGGCGATCTCGACGATGCCGTCGAAGCACTGGCCGATCGGCATCGGGTCGCTGCGCATCTCGCGCCAGTCGCGGACGGTGCCGCAGGCGGCGAGCAGCAGCGGGAACAGACACATCGTGCGGGCGGACATGGAAGGCGGCGGAGTATACCGACGCGGCCCCATGCGCCCGCCTTTCCTGTTCGACCTCGACGGCACGCTCGCCGACACGCTCGCCGACATCGCCGCCAGCACCAACCACGTGCGCGCTCGGCACGGCCTGCCCGCCCTGCCCGACGCCACCGTGCGCACGTTCGTCGGCGACGGCGCCCGCACGCTGCTGGCGCGCGCACTGCACGACGCGCTGCCGACCGAGGCCGCAGCGCGCGAACGGGCCCTCGACGCCGCGTTCGACGTCTACGGCGAGCACCACCAGCGCCAGTGCACCGTGCACGCGCGCCTCTATCCGGGCGCCCGCGAGCACCTGCAGGCGCTGCACCGAGCCGGCCACGCGCTGGCCGTGGTGACCAACAAGCCCGAACGCTTCGCCGTGCCGCTGGTCGCCCACCTCGGCCTCGCCCCGCTGTTCCGCTGCGTGCTCGGCGGCGATTCGCTGCCGGTGAAGAAGCCCGACCCGGCCCCGCTGCGCCACGCGCTGCAGCAGCTCGGCTGGCCCGCGGACGCGGCGTCGCTGGCGCAGGCGACGATGGTCGGCGACGGCGTTCAGGACCTGCGCGCCGGCCGCGCCGCCGGCGTGCGCACGATCGGCTGCCTGTTCGGCTTCTGCGAAGAGCCCAAGCTGCGGGCCGAACGGGCCGACGGCTACTGGCGCGCGTTCGGCGTCGCCGACTGAACCGGCGAGCCGGCTGCCGCGAGGTCGAACTTCGCGAACGCACCGTAGACTGCCGCAGATGCTGAAGGCCCTGCTGCGCGCACTCGGACAACTCGACGACCCGACGGTGCAGAAGGTGCTCGGCGGCGCGTTCCTGCTGGCGGTCGCGAGCTTCGCGCTGCTGTGGTGGCTGGTCGGCTCGTGGCTGCTGTCGACGTCGCTGCTGCAGATCGGCTGGCTCGACAGCGCGATCGACGCACTCGGCGGCGTCGCCACGCTGGTGCTGACGTGGTTCCTGTTCCCGCTGCTGGTCGGCTCGCTGATCGGGCTGTTCCTCGAGCCGGTCGCCGCCGCGGTCGAACGGCGCCACTACCCCGAACTGGCGCCGGCGCCCGGCGTGCCGTTCTGGACCGGCGTCTGGTCCGGCGTGCGCTTCCTGCTGCTGGTGATCGTGGTCAACGTCGTGCTGCTGGTGCTGCTCGTGGTGCCGCCGCTCTACGCGGTCGCCTACTACGTGTTGAACGGCGCGCTGCTCGGCCGCGAGTACGCGGAGCTGGTGGCGCTGCGGCGCCTGCCCCCCGAACAGGCGCGCGCGCTGCGTCGCCAGCACGGGCTCGAACTGCTGGCGTTCGGCGTGTTCGCCGCGTTCGTCGCGACGCTGCCGATCGCGAACCTGATCGCGCCGGTGGTGCTGACGGCGGCGATGGTGCACCTGGTCACCGAGTGGTCGCCGTCGATCCGCACCGAAGGTCGCCGCGATCCGAACCTGCCGCCAGCGCTGCCGTGAGCCACGGCGCGGCGCTCGGCGCCGGGCCCATGTGGCCCCGTGCCGACCCACGCCGCATGATGCGCCGATGGAGACGGAGCTGTATCTCGAACAACGCGCCCACTGGCCCAAGGAAGGTCGCGCCATCCTCGCGCACTACGACGACGATGTGATCGTCGTCTATCAGGCGTTCAAGCCGCAGATCGCCGACGAGGCGGTGCAGCTCGGTCGCTTCGGGCCGTCGTTCTCGCGTTCGCGCATGAGTTGGATCAAGCCGAACTTCCTCTGGATGATGTTCCGCTGCGGCTGGGCGACGAAGGTCGACCAGGAACGCGTGCTGGCGCTGTGTCTGCCGCGCGTGTTCTTCGAGAAGGTCGCCGCCGCCGCCGTGCCGTCGAGTTTCGATCCGGCGACCGGCGGCAGCAAGGAGGCGTGGACACGCGCCGTCGCCGACTCCGACGTGCGATTGCAGTGGGATCCGGACCACGGCCCGTCGGGCACGCCGCACACGCGCAAGGCCGTGCAGCTCGGCCTGCGCGGCGCGATGCTGAAGGAGTACGCGGACCGCGCGATCCTGCGTGTCGAAGACGTGACGGCGCTGGTGGCGGCGCAGCGCCAGCACGCGAAGTCGCCGTTCACGAACCTGCGCACGCCGCGCGAACGCGTCTACGTGCCGCGGGATCCGGCGGCGATCCGGGCGCTGGGGTGGTAGGCGTCGGATCGACCGCCGCGCCGCGGTCGGCTCTTGCTCCGCTTCGGTGCCAACTCCTTCTCGATCGCCTCGACCGTCGGCAACGCCGAACGCAACCTTGCAGGCAGCGCCCGAGTCAGCTCGTAGGTCGAGATCCCGATCGGCTTGTCGATGCCCTGGAAGCTGTACTCCGCCAGCAGCCGATCCTGCGACTGGCACAGGATCATGCCGATCGTCGGTGCGTCGCTCGGGTGCTTGAGCCGGTCGTTGACGAGGTTGCAGTAGAAGTTCAGCTTGCCCGCGTATTCCGGCCGGAACTTGCCCTTCTTCAAGTCCACGACCACGAAGGCGCGCAACCGCAGGTGGTAGAAGAGCAGGTCGATGTAGAAGTCCTCGTCGCCGACGTCGGCCCGGTACTGGCGCCCTACGAACGCGAATCCCTGTCCGAGCTCGAGGAGGAACCGCTCCAGATGGCGCACGAGTTCCGTCTCCAGTTCGCGTTCCTGGTAGGGCTCGGCGAGCGTCAGGAAGTCGAAGACATACGGATCCTTCAGTGTCTGTTGCGCCAGGTCCGACTGCGGTGCTGGCAGCATCGCCGCGAAGTTGGAGACCGCCTTGCCGTGACGCGCGTGTGCGCGCGCCTGGATCTGCAGCGCGAGCACGTTGCGACTCCAACCATGGGCGAGGATCTGCTGCATGTACCAGCGGCGAACGGTCGCGTCCTTCTCCTTCTCAAGCAGCATGACGTGATGAGCCCACGGCACGCTCCACAGCAGCGAGTCGGTCGCCAAACCGTGTGCAGCGCCCGGCGCCCGACTCCCCTTCTTGGCCCTGTTCATTTTCGCCACCACCGGTGGCGAAAAGTCGGCAGGTGATGGGTAGGCGCGACAGAAGGCGAGCATGCGGTCGAGGTTTCGCTCCGAGAATCCCTTCAAGTCCGGCAGTTCGTTCTGCAGCCGCAGAGCCAGGCGCGGCAGCACGCTCGCTCCCCAGCCGTGCTGCCGCTGCCGTTCCCCAAGGATCCGCCCGATGTCCCAATAGAGCCGGACAAGCTCGGCGTTGACGGCGAACACCGCCCGCGTCTGGGCGGCGGCAATGCGGACCTTCACCTCGGCCAGCAAAGCCGAGAACCCTGCGCCAGGGACGACGACCTTCTTCCTCTTCCCAGCCATTCCCTTCCCCTTCAGAACACGAAGCTCGAACCGTGCCACGGAATGCCCGGAGCCGGCACCGAGCACGCTAGCGACCTCCCTCGAGCTCCTCCAGCCATGACACGGCGATCGACAACAGCGCCGCCGCACCATCCGGTCAGCGCGCGAGCTCTCCTGCCTGCGGCTTCCACCAGGCACTATCCGGCGCCGCCGCCAACACTTCGTGCGGCGATGGCTCCGTGGGCTCGTCACTCACGCTCGTCGGCGCAGCCACCGCGACCGGCTGCAGGTCGACGAACAGCAACAATCCGAGCGGCAGCAGCACCGACTGCGCCGTGTGCTCGGCGACCACGTTCGCCAGCATGATCGGATCGTGGGCCAGGGAGGCGTTCGCGTGGCGCCAGACCAGCAAGGTGCGGCGCGGCGTGCCCATCGCGATCTGCCGCAACAGCGCCAGCGCGTGCGCCAGCGGTTCCTCCGGCCAGCGCATCGGCTTCGTGTGCATCTGCAGCGCGGCGCTGAGATCGGCCAGGGAATGCAGGCGGCGGCCGTCGAGCTCGATCACGCGGAAACCATGCGGCCGTGCAGCCTGCTCGATCTGCTCCGGCGCCGGCATCGGTGCGATGGTCACCGCGCGCCAAGCGAACCACGACCAGCTGCGGCGCAGGGCCGCGAGGTCCTTCGTCACCCGACGATCCGAGTTGGGATGCCACAGCGAGAAGCCGAGCAGCGTCAGCAGGATGCTGCCCCAGGCGCCGAAGACGATCCACGCGGGCCAGTCGGCATCGTCGGCATGGATCAGGAACAGCAGCGACCACGGGAACAGCCCCTGGAAGAGCCATCCCCAGCGAAGCACCGCTCGCGGATTGCGCCAGTCGAACTGCATGGCGGCCGAGGCTACGCATCGACTCGGAGTCGTCCAGCCCTGGCGCAGTCCTGCACGGTGACGAGGCGGCGCTCGATGCTGACGACGCGGTGCTGCGCGCAGAACTGGTTGACGTCGTGCTCGCCGCTACCGGGATCGAGCGCCGGCACGCTGAACAGCTTGATCGGCATGGTGCGTTTCTCTTCGGGTACCCTTCGTATGCCCTCGCGCGGTTCGCCCGCCGG
>JBILEY010000191.1:0-9501 GCA_044351865.1 Planctomycetota bacterium
CGATCGCCCCGCGGCGCAGCACGAGGTCGCCGGCGTCGACGTCGCTCACGGCGGCGCTGGCGATGCCGCCGTTCGCCGCGGCGTTGGCGGCCGCGTTCGCCGGCTGCACCGTGCGATCGAAGCGCACGAAGCCGGCCGACTGCACGCGCAGCGGCACCCCGCGGCGGCCACTGCGCACTTCGAGGCGGAAGCGGCCGTCGGGAGCGCTGGTGGTCGTCGGCGCATCGCGCCGCGCCTGCTCGAGGCGCTGGCGCAGCGCCTCCGGATCGAAGTCGCGCATGCGGTCGCGATCCGCTTCGGCCGCCGGGTCGAAGCCGGGATCGAACGCGAACGACGACACCTGGGCGCCGGCGACCGGCTGGCCGGCGTCGTCGACGACCCTGCCGACGACGGCCTGCAGCGGCGCGGCCGCCGCGGGAGCGGGTGCACCCGCCGGCGCGGCCGACGTGCGCATCGTCTCGTCGGCGCCGCTGCGCACCGGCTCCTCGGCGCGGGCCGGCTCCGCCGTGCCGGTGGCGGGCTGCGGTGCTGCCGGCGCGGCGTTGGCGTCGAGCGGCTGCAGCGGATCGACCGCCGCGTTCGACGACCACAGGAAGAACCCGCCGACGACGGCGAGCAGGACCAGGAACAACGCGATCAGGCGGGGCAACGGCATGGGGGCTCGGGTTCGGCGCGCATTCTGGCGACGGGGCACCGCGAAACGACGCGGCATGTCCAGAAGCACAGATGTCCAGCTTGTCGCGGCGGGCGGTCAGGGGACGCGGACCTGCACCCGGAGCCGCCGCGCATCCGCAGCGCCGCTCTGGACGAACAGCGGCGGAGTCCAAGGATCCGCCCCATGCGCCACTGCCTGCTCCCGCTGTTCGCTGTCGCCGTCGCCGCGTGCGGCGGTTCCCCGCACCAGACGACCAGCACCGATCCGGCGAAGCCGGTCCCCGCCGCGGCCGACGCCGCCAGCGCCAACTCGCCGACCAACCCAAGCACCACCCCGGCCGCTGCGGCCGCCCCCGCGATGACCAAGAACGACGTCTATTCTCTGTCCACTGCGACCCTCGATGGCAAGCCGGCGAAGCTCGCCGACTACCGCGGCAAGGTGACGCTGGTGGTCAATGTCGCCAGCGAATGCGGCTACACGCCGCAGTACGCCGGCCTGCAGAAGCTGCACGCCGAGATGTCGGGCCGCGGCTTCGCCGTGCTCGGCTTCCCGAGCAACGAGTTCGGCGGCCAGGAGCCGGGCTCGCCGGAGCAGATCCAGAAGTTCTGCTCGACCAAGTACTCGGTCACGTTCCCGCTGTTCGCGAAGTGCGCGACCAAGCCCGGGGCCGAACAGAGCCCGGTCTACGCCGCACTCACGGGCGCGACCGGCAAGTCGCCGAACTGGAACTTCTGCAAGTACCTCGTCGGCAAGCAGGGCGAAGTGATCGCGTTCTACCCGTCGAAGGTGGCGCCGGACGACGCCGAGCTGCGCGCTGCGATCGAGAAGGCGTTGAAGTGATCGCCGCAGCGTGAACGCTGCGAAGTGACCGCCGCCCGAGCTCGCGGCGGCGCGCTGTTCACAACCGCGAGCCTCGCTCCTTGACGATGCGCGGCGTGATGAAGAAGTCGACCGTGGTCTTGTTGTGCGTGGTCGACGTCGAGCGGAACAAGAAGCCGAGCAGCGGGATGTCGCCGAGGATCGGCACCTTCGTCTCGCTCTCGAACTTCGTCTGCGACGTCAGCCCGCCGATCACCAGCGTGTGCTCGTTCTTCAGGTGCACCGTCGTGACCGCCGTGCGCGTGCTGGTGATCGGCGTGTTGACCGGCTGCGTCTGCGCGAAGCCGGTGATGGCCGACACGTCGGCGTAGATCTGCAGGATCACCGAGTCGGTGCCGGCGATCACCGGGATGATGTTCATGCGCACGCCGACCGGCCGGAAGTCGATGTCGACCGCGACCTCGGCGCCGAGCTGGTTGATCTTCGCGCGCGGGAACGGCACCTGCGTCAGCGTCGAGATCGACGCAACGCCGCCGTTGCGCACGACGAGCTTCGGCGAACTGGTGATGTCGGCGAGGTTGTTGGCCTCGAGCGCCTCGAGCACCATGTTCAGCTCCCAAGCGTCGTGGATGCCGCCGAGCGCGAAGCGGCCGACGTCGGTCACCGGGGACACGCCGACGATCGGCTGGCTCAGCGGAAAGCTCGACGTGTAGCTGCGCACCAGCTGGCCGCTCGACTGGTTGGTCAGCACCGGCGTCGTGTTGGTGGCGCCGCGCACACCGAAGGCCAGCGCATCGGCGACCTGGTACTCGACCACGCTGACCGAGATCTCGACCTGCTGGATGCTGGTGTAGAACAGGTCGAGCGCCGCCTCGAACGCCGCCAGCGACGCCGGCTTCGCGGTGATCAGTGCCAGCGACACGCCGGTCGCCTCGCGGTACTTGTTCAGCAGCGGCTCGCCGCGCACCGCCGGCGGTGTTCCGGGCGCCTCGGCGATAGCCGCCCCGCTGAGCACCTCGAAGTCGGGCACGAACGTGACCTCGACTTCGTGCTCGCGCAGCATGCGGCCGAGCACGCTCTTGCTGCCGACGCCACCGACCTTGGTGCCCGGCGGCGGCACCTTCGGCGGTTTGCGTTCGGCGTCGAACTGCGGCGGGTTCTCGGCGGTGATGTCGGCGATCAGCTTCAGGAACGTCTGCGCCAGATCGCCGGCGAGGAAGTACTGCTTCGTCACCGAACCGTCGGCGCCGATCAGCACGCTGCTGCCGAACTGCACACGCAGCCGCGCATCGCGCTGCGAGGGCGTCTCGACCGGATCCTGCGGCGCAGCGGGTTCGCCGGTCTCGACCGGAGCACCACCCGGCACTTCCCACGCCAGCGGTCCGCGGGTCGCCGCGGCGCGCGTCGGCGGGTCGGCGACGATCGCTTCGAGTTCGAGTGGGTCGGTGCGCTTGTGGCTGCCGCTGGCGACGCAGCCGGCGAGCAACACGAGCGGCGCCCAGGGCGCGCGGCGGCCGGCCGCGAGGACCGCGGTTCTGCCAGGCGAAACGACATCACGCCGACGAGGAGGACGTGGCACGCGCACAGAGAAGACGAACGAGGCGGACGAGACGAGGGCGAAAGCGAAGACTCGGCGAGCGGAGGTCGCGAAGGGCGCCGACGTCGCTTCAGGAGGCGACCTTCTTGGCGACCTTGTCGGTCAGGTCGGTGACATCGCGGCCCTGGCGGTCGCTGATGTCGTCCTTGCGGGTGACCAGGTCGCGGTTCTCGGCGGCGGCCACGCTGCGCACGGCGTCCTGGATGCGCGTGTTCATGCGGACCATCAGCTGCTTGCCCTGCGCCGAGTCGGGATCGATGGCCTCGGCCTGCATCTTCTTCCATTCGGGGGTCGCTTCCCGAACCTTCGCTTCGTCGATCGTGGCAGGGGCCGAGGTGTTCGAGGCACTGCCGTGGTAGACGACCGCGCCGCTCTTGACGGTGACCTGCGCCAGCAAGGACTGCAGGGGCAGCAGGGCGAGCAGAACCAGGGAGAGGCAGTGGCGCATGGGTAGGACCTGGTTGCGCGACAAGGGAGGTCGAACAACCGGTCGAGCTTGGAGCAATCGGTGCACCAAGCCTGGACTCCGTATTCAGCCATGAGGGCCGGAGCCGCTTCTCTACAGCAACTTACGGAGACGGATTTTTATTCTGGCCAAGCTCCCCGACCTCGGTCGGCAGGCCAGACGCAGATTCCGCCAAGCCCGCCAGGAATCGGCCAGCGGCGGGAGATGGCCGATAAAACGCTCCGCGCCGGGAACCGACACGCTCCAGCGCCCCGGCCCCCAGCAGGGCCTGCATGTCGCGCAGCGCGGTGCGGTGCGAGAGGCCGCTGGCCGCCATGTGGGCCTGCGTCGAGTAGGTGCCGGCAGCGACGACCTGGCGCAGCAGCCCGATGAGCCGCGGCGGCAGGCTCGCCATGCTCGAGCCCACCGCCGGTGCCTCCGACCCGACTGCCGCCGACTCGCTCCGCTCGGCCCGGGCGTTCGACGGACGCGGGATCTCCACCACCGATTCGTTTCGCTCGTCCGCAGCGGTAGCCGGGCGCGGTCCGCCAACCGGGGCCGCGGTCGGTGCAACGGCAGGAGGCACCGCCGGCGCGGTGCTGTCGCCGCTCGCCGGCGAAACCGCGGCGCCGTCGGCAGGGGCAGACGGCGCGGCCGCCAGAGCCGCCGGCACCGACACCACCCCGCCCGCCAGCGCCGCGATCACGTCCCGCCGCTGCACGTCGGGGCCGTGCGCGAGCACCATCGTCCGGAACACCGTGTTGCGCAGCTGGCGAATGTTGCCCGGCCACTCTTGCCGGTAGAGCTCGTCCATCGCATCGGTCGACCACGAACGCAGCGGCACGTCGCCACCCTGACTCAGCTCGACGCGGAACTGCTCGACCAGCGCCGCCAGCTCCTGCTTGCGTTCCCGCAGCGGCGGCACCTGCACGACCATGCCCTGCAGCCGGTAGTAGAGGTCCTGACGAAACGTGCCCGCCGCCACCATGCGCGCGATGTCGCGGTTGGTCGCCGCCAGCACGCGCACGTCGACGCGCACGGGCGCCGAGCCGCCGACGCGCTCGACCTCGCCTTCCTGCAGCACGCGCAGCAGCTTCACCTGCACGTCGAGCGAGATCTCGCCGACCTCGTCGAGGAACAGCGTGCCGCCGTCGGCCTGTTCGAAGCGTCCGAGCTTGCGGCGGTCGGCGCCGGTGAACGCGCCCTTCTCGTGGCCGAACAGCTCGCTGGCCAGCAGCGATTCCGACAGCGCGGCGCAGTGCACCTTGATCAGCGGCCCGTTGGCGCGGCGGCTCCAGCGGTGCACGAGGTTGGTCAGCACCTCCTTGCCGACGCCGGTCTCGCCCTCGAACAGGATCGGCAGGTCGGTCGGCGCGATGCGACGCAGCGTGCGGTAGACCTCGCGCATCGCTGGGCTGATGGCGGTGACGCCGGCGCGCAGCAGCGCCTCGTCCGACTCGACGGCCGTTTCACCGGCGGCGCCGGACTCGACCAGGCGCGCCCGCAGCGCATCGAACAGGAACTCGGCCGACGCGGCTTCTTCGGGGAACTGCACCGCCACCGCGCGCGGGGCGGGGCCCGGCTCGCCATCGGACCGCTGCTGGCCCAGTTCAGCCCAACGCTGCTGCACCTGTTGCAGCAGCGACAGCGCCAGCTCACGCGGCACGCCGGGCAGAACCGCCTGGAACTGGCCGGCGCCGAGGTGCGACAGCACCGCGTTGCCGGGCAACGTGCGCCGCACGACCTCGGCGAAGCGCCGCACACCGCGCGGCCGCTGGTCGCCGTCGCCGAGCACCAGCGCCAGCATCGCCAGCGGGTGGTTGCGCTGCTGCGCCAGCGACACCTCGTCGGCGACGCGGCGGCGGAAGTACTCGGGCGTGAACATGCCCGTCACCGGATCGTGCACCGCGAGCCGCTGCAGCAGGCCGCGTTCGAACGCGACCGCCGCCTGGGCGACGACGGTGCCGAGCAGGCCGAGATCGATCGCCAGTGGCGGCGCGCAGGCGAAGCCGAGCACGACGACGCCGCGCGCCTGCCCGCCGAACACGATCGGCAAGCCGACCAGCGAACGGCTGCGTGGCAGCACCTGCGCCCACGACCCCGGCAGCACGCCCGACGCCGGCGCACAGCTGAACGCGCCGACCAGCAAGGACAGCGGCAAGCCGTCGGCCGGCAGTTCTTGGACGTCGCCGTTGTTGCCGCTGTGCATGCAAATGCGCGGCCCGCTCGGATCGACCAGCACGACGCGCACGTCGTCGGCCGCCGTCTGCGTCTGGCAGAAGCGCAGCAGCACACCGGTCGTCATCGCCTCGTCTTCACCGGCGGCCAGCTCGCACATCGTGCGATTGAGCGTCTGCAGGTCGAGCAGGCGCGCGTGCAGGTCGGTCGCCATGCGGTTGAACGCGCGCGTCAGCCGCCCGATCTGGCCGCCGTCGACCTCCGGCACGCGGGTGTCGAACTGGCCGCGCGACAGCGCCTGCGCACCGAGTTCGAGCTTCTCGATCGGCCGGCTGATGCGGCCGCTGACCACGTACGACAGGAACACCGACAAGACGACCAGCGATCCTGCGACCAACAGGAAGAACGCGCGCACCGGCACGCGGCCGACGGCGAGGTCGAGCGTCGCCCGCTGCGCCGGCCGCACGACCGTCAGCAGCGCGCGCGGCGTGCCCTGCAGGTCGCGCAGCACGTCGCTGCCGTCGACCACTTCGGCGTCGCCGGCCGCGACGACTGGTTCCTGCGACTCGAGCGCGCGCAGCAGCGCCTGCTCGCGCCGCTGCATGCGCAGCGGATCGGTGGCCCGCTGGAACAGCGCGCCGCGGTCGAGCGAGCTGCCGGCAACGGCGACCGGATAGCCGCGCACGTCGGTCAGCAGCACGTCCTGACCGGGAGCGATGCTGCCGAGCAGGTCGCCGTCGATCGGCCGCGCCGCGACCAGAGCGAAGGTGCCGCCGGCGACCTGCTGTTCGGCGCGCACGCCGAGCATCACCGCTCCCCACTGCAGGAACACGCCGGGATCGAGGCGCGTCGGCAGTTCGCCGCTGGCGCGGCCGCTGTCGCCGGCGACCAGCACGACCGGTGCCGGCGCGGCCTTGCCGAGGCGCGGCGTCCACTCGAGCCGCAGGAAGCCGGTGCGCCAGTCGGGCGGCAGCTGGCCGGCGAGCAGCTTCTGCAGTTCGGCGGCGACGCTGGGCACGACGCTCGCGAACTTCGCTTCGTCGACGCCGCGCAGGCGCGTGGCCAGATCGGCGCCGAGGTCCGCCAGCCACTGCTGCGCCGAGCTGCGCAGCTTCGCCTTCTGCTCGCCGAGCTGCGCCGTGGCGCTGCGCACGGCCGCGCGCAGCCCTTGCTCGACCTCGCTGGCGTGCCCGCCCTCGAGGACCTGCACCAGCACCAGCGACAATAGGCCGAGCGGCGCCAGCGCCGCGACCGTGGTCACCGCCATCAACCGGAAGCGCAGGTTGGCCGCCGCGGCCAGCAGTTCGCTGAGCAGCACCAGCAGGAACGGCGTGCTGAGCAGGCAGAGGGCGAGGCCGAGGCGGTTGGCGAACTGCACCGCCAGCGACCATTCGCGATCGACGTCGCCGACCGCCAGCACGGCGCCGTCCCAGCCGTCGCCACCGAGCGGCTCGGCGCGCATCGCCCGCCGCGAGCCGTCGGCGAGCACTTCGTCGTGTGAGCCGTCTGCGGCCGCAGCGACCGCGCGCGGCAGCACCGGCGGCAGCAGCTGCGTGCCGGCCGGTTGGTTCGACTCGCCGAGACGGCTGCCGCGGTAGATCGCCAGCAGCGCCGGACCGAGGTCGGCGCGGGCGGTTTCCCGCAGGTGCCACTCGGTGGCATTGCGCCGCACGAGCGGCGAGTCCGGCGGGTTCTGCGGCGCGCTCGAGCGTTCGTTGACGAACACCACCGAGCGGAACTGCATGCGGTAGCCAGCCTGGTTGCGGAACTCGATCGCCTCGAGCGCGGCGTCGGCCGGCAGGTCGACGACCGGATAGCCGAGGTTGACGCGCAGCTCCTGCTTGTCGTCGACCCACGACAGCGCGATCGAAGCCGGCGAGCCCTCCGGCAGGTCGTCGCGCGTGTTCTGCCCCGCCAGTTCGTAGAACACGCTGACCTGGTGCTCGAGCACCAACGTGCGCTTGTGCTTGCCGCCGTCGAAGTGCAGCACGATCTCGCCGACGCGCGCGCCGGGCACGGCGCTGGCCATGCGCGGGTAGATCGCACGGTAGACGAACCACAGGCGCTGCGGCTGCTCGGCCAGCTTCGGCACCGGCACCGTCGCCGCCGCACCAGCAGCCAGTTCGAGACCGGCGTCGAGCGGGAACGGACCGCGCAGGTCGGTCAGCACGCCTTGGCGCGTCGCTTCGCCGAGCCACAGCGGCTCGATCTGCCCCGGGACCTGCCCTTCCAGCGACATGCCGACGAGGTGCAGGTCCTCGCCCTGCACCGACACCACCGTCACCGCGCGCAGGTCGGCGCCGGGCGGCAGCGGCACCGGCGTCGCCATCGCCTCCCAGCTCTCGCGGCCGAGCGGTTGCGCGTCCTGGAACGTGCGCAGCAGATCGACCGGCACGCGCCGCGGCGCGCCGTCGCCGAAATCGAGCTCGAGTTCGAGCCGCGGCGGCAGGCCGGGCTTCTGCCCGGTGAACGTGAACAGCGGCACGTACTGGCGGCCGACGACGACGTGCAGGTTGCGACCGCGCAGCGGCGGATCGAACTGGAAGCGCTCCGGTCGACCTGGCGCCAACGGCAGCCAGTAGTCGCGCACCGGCAGGTCGTCGAAGTTGCGCAGCGGCGGCCCGAACTGGCCCGGCGCCAGCTGAGCCAGGCTGCGGTAGCTGGTGTAGCGCTGGCTGGTGATCGTGCGCCCGGCCAGCAGTTCCATCAGCGCGCGGTCGCGGCTCGGACCGCGGTAGCTGCCGAGCACTTCGAGCTTGCCGAGCATCGCCTGCAGCTGGCCGTGGGCGTGGTCGATGCGCTGGTGCTGAGCGGACGACCGCCAGCGCTCGGCCAGGCTCGGCAAGGCGAGGCCGACGACGAACAGCAGCACGCCGCCGCCGACCAGCAGGGGCCGCAGCCAGCGCGCCCGCTCGCGCACCGACGACCAGCCGCGCAGCAGGAACACGAGGCCGGCCAAGGTCGCCAACGGCACCAGCAGGTAAGGCAGGTCGGCGAGCAGTTCGCTCGCCCACTTCGACGACGGCTCCGGCTGCGGCACCAAGGGCCCGGGCGGCGGCAGCTCGGCGGCCGCCAGGCTCTTCGGCTGCGCCGGATCGCGGCCGGTCCAACTCATCACGGTGGTGTCGTCGTCCTTGCCGTCCTGGTCGCGCAACACCACGTTCAAACCACAGCGCTGCTGGCCCGGTCGCAGCGAGACGAAGTGATGGAACGGGATCGCCGCCTCGAACTCGAAACGGGTCGGCGCCGTGCGCTTGCCGACGACGCGCAGGCCCGACAGCGACGCCCCGGCCTGCGAGGCAGCCCGCAATGGGTCGAGCCACATCCACGGCCGGGTCGGGTGCAGGGGCAACAGCACCAGGGGACTCTCGTCCGGTTGGCGGATGCCGACCTCGCCGCCAGCGCCGAAGCCGCAGTGCAGTTCGAGGCAATCGATCCGGTCCAGGCGGTCTAGGGCGCCATCGATGGCCAGCTGGTCATCCTCCACCCAGCCCGCCACGTAGAGGTGGCTGCTGTCGGCGCCGAGCCACAGCGACGCCGCCAGGTCCGCTTCCCCATTCCAGCTGCCGGCAATGACTTGCTGCTTTTTCGCCAGCACCACGCTGGGCGGCGCCGTCCATTCGGTCAACTGGCCATCCAGCAGGGGGGCCGCTGCCGGGATGGCCAAATTCTGCGCCTGCTCCTGGGCAAGCAGCGAGATGACCAAAACGAACAGCACGGCCAACAGCCGGTGGAAGGCAGAGGGCATGCGCGTCGCATGCTAGGCACCCGATCGGGTCGGGCAAGGGGCAGGCTCCTTCCGTTCAC
>JBILEY010000407.1:0-4800 GCA_044351865.1 Planctomycetota bacterium
CAAGTTCGCCGACCTCGCCAACATCAACGGCGGGCATCACGGCAACGGCTCGATCGCCGGCGGCGCGTTCCTGTCGTACTTCGTGGGCGACACGCCGTGGGTGCACCTCGACATCGCCGGCACCGCCTACGGCGGCCTCGCCAAGGACTACTACAAGTCCGGCGCTGCCGGCACCGCGGTGCGCACGCTGCTGCACTGGGTGCGTTCGCTGTGACCCGCGGCCGGGCCGCCGCCCGGCGTCCTCCTCGTCCCGGTTCCTTCCTCTTCGTCGCGCCATGGCCGACCCTCTCGTCCCGACCAAGCCCCGCATCGTGCGCCGCGCGCACGTCGCCTCGTTCGAGCACTACCAGCGGCTCTACCAGGAGTCGCTGCAGGACACGTCCGGCTTCTGGCGCCGGCAGGCGCAGCGCGTGCACTGGTTCCATCCGTTCGAACGCGCGTTCGAGCAGGACTTCGCGCGCGCCGAGGTCGGCTGGTTCCTCGGCGGCAAGCTGAACGCGAGCTTCAACTGCATCGACCGCCACCTGGTCGAACGGCCGGAGCAGACGGCGATCCTGTGGGTGCTCGACGAGCCGGGCCAGTACCGCCACATCACCTACCGCGAACTGCACGACCAGGTCGGCCGCCTCAGCAACGTGCTGCGCCGCTACGGCGTGAAGAAGGGCGACCGCGTCGCCATCTACCTGCCGATGATCCCCGAGGCGGTGTTCGCGATGCTCGCCTGCGCGCGCATCGGCGCCGTGCACAGCGTGGTGTTCGCCGGCTTCTCGGCCGAAGCGCTGCGCGACCGCGTCGCCGACGCCGACTGCCGCGTCGTCATCACCGCCAACGAAGGCCTGCGCGGCGGCAAGACGATCCCGCTGAAGCAGACCGTCGACGCCGCCATCGCCGAGCTGCCGGTGCACACGGTGCTGGTCGCCAAGCGCACCGACACCGCGGTGCCGATGCATAAGGGGCGCGACCTGTGGCTGGCCGACGAGATGGCGAAGCAGCGCGCCTACAGCCCGGCCGAGTGGATGGACAGCGAGGACCCGCTGTTCGTGCTCTACACGTCGGGCTCGACCGGCAAGCCGAAAGGCCAGCTGCACACGACCGGCGGCTACCTCGTCTACGCGTCGTACACGCACCAGCTGGTGTTCGACTGGCACCCCGGCGACGTGCACTTCTGCGCCGCCGACGTCGGCTGGGTCACCGGCCACAGCTACATCGTCTACGGGCCGCTGTGCAACGGCGCCACGACGGTGCTGTTCGAGAGCACGCCGCTGTATCCCGACCCGAGCCGCTACTGGCAGGTCGTCGACGACATCCAGGCGACGATCTTCTACACGGCGCCGACGGCGCTGCGCGCACTGCTGCGCTTTGGCGACGAGCCGGTGAAGAAGTACAAGCGCGACAGCATCCGCGTGCTCGGTTCGGTCGGCGAGCCGATCAACCCCGAGGTCTGGCAGTGGTACCACGACGTCGTCGGCGACAAGCGCTGCGCCGTCGTCGACACTTGGTGGCAGACGGAGACCGGCGGCATCCTGATCTCGGCGCTGCCCGGCGCCACGCCGTGCAAGCCGGGCTCGGCGACGTTCCCGCTGCCGGGCGTGCGACCGGTGCTGGTCGACGACCAGGGCAAGCTGCTCGAAGGCAACGGCGTCTCCGGCAACCTCTGCCTCGCCGGCAGCTGGCCGGGCCAGGCGCGCACGATCCTGAACGACCACGCGCGCTTCCAGCAGACCTACTTCGCGATGTACCCAGGCCTCTACTTCACCGGCGACGGCTGCCGGCGCGACGAAGACGGCTACTACTGGATCACCGGCCGCGTCGACGACGTGCTGAACGTCGCCGGCCATCGCCTCGGCACCGCCGAGATCGAGAGTGCTTTGGTCGCGCACGAGTTCTGCGCCGAAGCCGCGGTGGTGGGGTTCCCGCACGAGATGAAGGGCCAGGGCATCTACGCCTACGTCATCGCCGGCAAGCCCGCCGACGGTGTGCCCGCGGCCGAGATCGAGGCCGTGCTGAAGCAGCAGGTGCGCAAGGTGATCTCGCCGATCGCCACACCCGATCGCATCCAGGTCGTGCCCGGCCTGCCGAAGACGCGCAGCGGGAAGATCATGCGCCGCATCCTGCGCAAGATCGCCGAGGGCAACTACAGCGAGCTCGGCGACATCTCGACGCTGGCCGAGCCGCAGGTGGTCGAGCAGATCGTGCAGGGGCACAAGGCAAGAGGCTGAGGAGGAACCATGGAGCCGTGGCAGATGTTGGCGGTCGTCGGGGGGGTCTTGGCCGCTGTGGGTGGCTTCGGCGTCTACCGCTTCCGGCGGCTGCGTCGGCAGCTCGCCGAGGCGCAGCGGAAGCTGGCGGAGCAGCAGCAGCAGCAAGAAGCCGAGGAACTGCGGCGGGCGTCGGCCCGGTGGAGATCCCGCCCCTGCGGGGGTGGCGATGGCCCCCCGGTCACCGACTGAGAGGGGCACCGCAGGCGCACCTCCGCGCTGGCCCGCCGCCGCGCGCCAGGTGTGGGGTGGGTTCGTTCAGCCTCCGGCTGCTCGCCGCGCCCAAGGCAGCAGCATGCGCCGACGGCTCTCGGTCGCGGTCTCGTCGAGGCGTTCGACCTGCAGGCGGTTGTCGCGGGTCGGCGGGTTGGTCACGTCGGTGACGTTGATCGACCCGTGCGGGCGGTGGCTGTGCACGGCATGTCGCACTTCTCGGGGGCTTTCGATTGCCCACGCTTGCCCGTGATGCACCGACAGCGCGCCTTGCGCCACCTTGCCTTGGTCCCGCCAGTGCTCCCACGGCATCTCGTAGAGAGGGAGTTGGTCGTTGTCCGCGTCGAGCGCGAACGGCCACACGGCCAGCGGCCAGCGGTGGTCGTGCATGCGTCCCTGGCCGCTCCCCGGAAAATGGTGGATGCCGACCATCAGCACGCGCTGTCGCCATTCCAGTGCCTGCCGGCACACGAGTCGGGTGTAGGTGGTCGGCTCGCCTGGTTCGTGCACGACCATGCCCTCGAATGCGCCGGCGACGCCGAGTCGGGCGCGGATCACCGGCAGGACGGCCAGCAGCCCTTGCAGCAGCTGCGAAGCAGCGGGATCGATGTGAGGGCGACCCATCGTCGGCTCGGAACCGGTTGGCAGTGGATTGGAAGGGGCTGGAAGTTGGAGGTGTGCCGGCCGCACTGCATCATCTGGCACCGCCCCATGCGTGTCGACGCTGTCGCCCGTTCCACCGAAGCCCGTATCGAGTTGCGCTTGCGCGAGCTCGCGCAGCTGTTCGACTCGTTCGACCCCGCCCCGTTCCACGAGAAGGACCTCGACCGCGATGCCGAGGAGTTCATCGTTTCGTGGGCGCTCGAGTATCCGGCGAACGCGCCGCTGGTGTTCCGGCTGCACCTGCCGCGCGACCAGCAGCGGCTCGAGCCCGAGCGCGTGGTCGCGGACGCGGTGCGCAACTACTTCGCCTACCGCAGCGGCCTCGCGCGCCTCGACGTGCGGCGCACGCTGCAGCACGGGCGCCAGGCCCTGCTGGTCGGCCTCTTGTTCCTGGTCGCCTGCATGGGCTTGCGGGTGGCATGGCGCAGCTTCGGCTTCGGCGAGTGGAGCCGCATCGTCGACGAAGGCCTGCTGATCCTCGGCTGGGTCGCGATGTGGAAGCCGCTGGAGCTGCTGCTCTACGACTGGTGGCCGGGGCTGCGGAAGAAGCGCACCTACGACAACCTCGCGCGCATGCGGGTCGAAGTGCTCTACGCCGACTGACGTGGGTCAGCGCACGCGCAGGTGCACGGCGAGGTCGTCGGTCAGCGGCAGTCTCAGCGCGTCGGCGCTCCCGGCTCCGATCCACACGGCGACCGCCTCGGGCGGAATCGGCAACGGCGGCGCGTTGCCGTCGGCCAGGAGTCGTGCTTCCTTGCCGCTCGCCAGTGCTGGGCTGCGGCGGCCGTCGCGGCGTTCGAACTCGATGGCGCGCGGCCGCGGCGAACTGCTGCCGACCAGCTGCAGCCAGCGCGGACCGGCGAGGTCGATGGTGACGTCGCCGCGGTCGGCGGCTTCGACCGGCAGCATGGCGCGCAGCGAGCCGTTGCGGCGCACGGCGAGCCAGGCACCTTCGCGCGGGGCCGCGGGCAACGTGAAGCGGCCGTCGCGTGAACACGCCACCGCCTTGGCGTTCTCGGTCCGCGTGCCACCGCCCTTGGTCACGTGGAGCACGAAGCCGACCTCGACGGTGAAGCCGGTGAAGTCGCCGTCGCCACCGCGCAGTTGGCCGCGCAGGCTGCGCACGGCCGGCAGCTGCAGCAGCAGTTCGCTGGCGCCCGGACGCGCCGTGGCCTCGCGGCTGGCCCCGGTCGCAGGATCGATGGCGCGCACGCGGTAGCTGCGGTCGGTGAGGCCGCGCAGTACGAAGCGGCCGTCGGCGTCGGTGGTCACCGCGCTGTCGAAGTCGCCGAGGCGCGCTTCCACCGACTGGAACGACAGGTCGAGCAGCGTCGCATCGACGAGGCGCACCAGCGCACCGGCGAGCGGCGTCCCGCTGGCGCTGCGCACGATGCCGAGCAGCGGCGGCGCCGCCGGGGTCAGCACCAGCAGCACGTCGCGGCCCGCGCGGCGGTCGGCCAGCAGTTCGGCGCCGAAGCGATCGCGCTGCAGCGGGGCGAAGCCCGGGGCCAGCACGGTCAGCGCCTGCTCCGGCTTCGGTTCGTCCGCGGCCAGCACGAAGCGGCCTTGGCGGTCGCTGCGCGTCTGCTGGCGGCCGAACCAGACCTGCGCGCCGGCGATCGGCTGGCCGCCGGCATCGGCGATCGTGCCGTCGAGCTCGCAGCGG
>JBILEY010000422.1:0-4656 GCA_044351865.1 Planctomycetota bacterium
AGGCGTTGCTGTGCGGCGTCGCCGACGCCGACCTGCGCGGTGGCGAAGCCGTCGTGCGTGACCTGCAGCAGGCCGCGGGCCAGGGCTCGGCGCACCAGGTAGCGGCCCTGGTCGTCGGTGCGCACCTCGACGCTCTCGGCGAACGGCGTGCCGCCGCCGCTCGGCAGCAGGGCGGTGACGAACGCGTCGGGCAGCGGCGCGCCGTTCTCGTCGCGCACTGTCCCTTCGACCCGTGCGGCGGGTCCGGCGCGCCATGGTTCGCCGCGTGTGCGGCCGGCGCGCAGCAGCACGTAGCGTGGATCGGCGACGACGATGCGCGCGTCGTCGACGTCGAGATCGGGCGCGAACGTGAACGCACCGTCGCGGGCGCTCTTGGTGTCGCGCGCCGGCAGCGGGGCGCCGAGGATGGTCGCGCGCCATTCGTCCGGATGCGCGAACTGCGCGAACCAGCGGTCGGCGAAACCGCGATCCTGCTGCAGCCGCTGTTCGTCCTCGGCGGACAGTTGCAGGCCGCGGTCGGCGCCCTGGATCCAGCCGCGGTCGCCGCCTTGCCAGCGCACGGCGAACGGGCTCTCGGCGCGCAGCACGACGTCGGCGAGCGGTTGGTCGAAGCGGTCGACGAGCCGCCGGGCGGGTTGTATGGCCGCCAGGCGATCCACGGCGCGCGGCGCCGCAGCTGCGGCGTTGGGTGCGGGCGGCGCGTTCGCTGGTGCCGGAGTCGGCGGGGCTGCGGCCACGCTCGGCGTCGCCGTCGGCGGCGGACTCGGCGGCGTCAACGGGTCTTGCCACCACAGCGGCAGGGCCACGAACAGGGCGAGCACGAGCGCGCCCACGGCGATCCCCAGCTTCTTCATCGGCACTCCGGCGACGATGCCGATCCCCGCCGCCGTCGCGGCCAGTTCGCCCGCCAGCGGGCGCCGCGCCAGCACGACCACGGCCGGCAGCCAGCGCTCGCGGCCACCCGGTGCACCGTCGAGCCGTTCGCGCAGCTGCACCATCGCGCGGTGCAATCGCGAACGCACGGTCGCCAGCGGCGCCCCGAGTCGCACGGCGATCGCCGGCGGCTCGAGGTGCTCGAAGAATCGCAGCACGACCGGCGTGCGGTACGGCTCCTCGAGGGCGAGCACGGCGTCGACCAGTTCGCGGTGCATCTGCACGCGGGCGGTCAGCTGGGCTGGCGTCGCCACCGGCTCGGCCGCCGCGGCGGCGGCGCTGGCGACCGCTTGTTCGCGGTTCGTGCGGCGGCGGCGACCGCGGCGCAGCCGCGACCACTGACGCCGCACGATCGTCGTGAGCCACGCGCGCACGTCGCGCGGGGCGGCGGCCGGCGGGGCCCGCAGCACGTCGAGCCACGTCGCTTGCGCGACGTCGTCGGCGTCCGCCGTGTCGGCCACCAGGGCGCGGCACAAGGCCGTGACCCAGTCCGACTGGGCCAGCAACACGGCGAGGGACGGCGGCGGGGAAGGGTTCATCGTCACCCGCCATGTGCCCGCGGGCGGCCGCGGTGATGCAGGGCGGCGCAGAAAATCCTGCGGCGCGTCCCTGCGGCTGCGCTCACCAGCGCGTCGACACGCCGACCGAGACGATCAGCTCGCTGGTGTCACCGCCGTTGCGTTCTTCGTTGTTGTCGCCGAGCAGCAGCCAGTGCAGGCCGGCGCTGGCCTGCCACGGGCCCATGCGCTCCGGCAGGAACGTGATCGCCGTGGTGATCTCGGCGCCGACGTCGAGGTAGCCGAAGAAGTCGTCGCGGCCGCCCGAGTTGTCCTCGTAGTAGTCGTTGAAGCTGAAGCCGGCCTTGATCGGCACCGCGAGGCGCAAGCCGTTCGGATCGTCCTGCTGCAGCGCGAACGACGGGCGCACGCCGACTTCGCCGTAGATGCCTTCGTTGCTCTGCAGGCCGTTGTCGCGCTGGCCGTCGAGTTCGAACGCGACCTTGAAGTAGGGCTGCAGGCCGCTGTCGAGCGACTCCAGCAGCAGCTGGCGGTCGTCGTAGCCGAAGGTGAACGCCAGCTCCTGCACGGTCTCGCGCAGGCCGTAACGCTGGCCGGCGTTGAACGAGCCGTTCGGGCTGGTGTAGGCCGTGTAACGCACGCCGGTGGTGAGGCGCTCGCCGAGGCCGGCGGTGAGATCGATGTAGAAGTCGCTCTCGTACCAGATCTCGCCGTTGCTGCTGGGCGAGTTGTCGTCGAGGCTGTTCCACGAGCCGAGGCGCAGGTCGAGCCGGTTCAGGCCTTCCGTGCTGCCGGGCTCGATCAGGTCGTAGCCGAGCTCGAGGTGCGGCTGGGCGATGATGCCCTGGTTCTCCTGCAGGATGCCGCGGAAGTAGTAGGCGTTCGTCAGGGCGAGACCGAACGCGCCGCGCATGTACGAGTTGGCGGCCTGCGTGCCGGTCGTCGGCATCGTCGTCGGGGCCATGTAGGGGTCCGACGCACCCTGGTTCGACATGCCCGGATCCTGGGCGTGCAGCAGCGTCGGGAGGAACAGCGCGATGGCGCAGGGGAGTCGCATCATGGGGTTGGTTGGGGCGCAGACGAGTGCGCGCGGCGGGGCATGGTAGCGCCGTGCCATGGGCATTTCGGCCCCCGAGTTTCGCCGAACGCGCGGCCCGGATGCGCGGCCGTCAGGCCTTGCGCCAGGTGATCGCGATCGGCTCCTGCACGAAGTCGTTGCCGACCGACTTCAACACGCGGAAGTGCGGCCGCTGGCCGTCCTCGCCCTGCGCGTAGAACAGGTGCAGCACGTTGTCGAAGCCGACGAGGTACGACGACGGATCGAAGCCGCCGCCGCCGCCGGGCGGCACCATGTCGACGAGGAACGGCGTGATGCCGAGGTAGCGCAGCATGTCGACCAGAGCGGCGATGAGGAAGCGCTGCTCGGTGATCAGCGGGAAGCGGTCCTGCAGCCGGAAGATGTTGTCGAACGCCATGCGCGCGACGGGGCGCGGTTCGCCGTCGGCGTGGCCGCCCTGGCACAAGCGGATCAGGTCCCAAGTGAACTTGCCCGGCGCGATGAACTCCGGGTGCAGGTAGACGACGCGGAAGTCGGGGGCGAACTTGCCGTCGGGGCCGAGGCACGGCGCCAGCACCGGTTCGCGCTGGCAGATGCGGCGGATGGCGTCGCGGTCCTCGCGCGTCGACACGAACAGCACGCGTTCGCCCTTCTGCAAGCCGGCGGCGAGGAAGCGCAGGGCCAGGAACGTCGCGCGCGTGCCGGGCTCGGCCAGCAGCACGGTCGAGCTGCGTTCGGCCGGGCCGGTGTCGCGCAGGAACGCGGCGTTGAGGTCGGGATGGCCGAGGTCGATCGCGGTGTCGCCGCGCGGCGGCACCGTGAACTGCGCCTGGTCGCGCGCCATCGACAACTGCGCCGCGACCGACGGATACAGGTGGATGCCGGGGCCACGTTCGTTGCGCGCGCCGAGGTAGACGTCGCGCGTGATGCCGCGGCCGGCGATCGAGAAGTGGTGCACGCCGCGGTAGTAGTACTGGTGCCGCGCCTTGCTGATCTCGAGCGCGCGCGCCTTGAAGTCGGTCGCTTCCTCGCGGAACGACAGGTGCACCATCAGGTCGGTCGAGAACTCCTCCGCCGACGGCAGGCGCAGGTCCCGCGGGTGCGCCTCCTCCATGACGAAGATGCCGTGGATGCGGTTCTCGAGCAGCCGCCGGCGCGTCTCCAGCAGCGCTGCGCGCTTCTCGAAGTACTCGAGATCGGTCAGCAGCAACCCGACGTTGTCGATGACGACCATGCGCACCGGCGCCGCCAGGCGGTGGTTCTCGATCTCGGCGAGGATCCACTCGATGTCGACCGTGGTGCCGCGCGCGCTCTTCTGCTGCAGCGCCGCCGGCCGCGCCTGCGTCAGCATCAGCTGGCCGCCGTTCGCCACCTCCGGCGTGTGCAGCACCAGCTTGTTCGGCACCTCGCGCGGCAGCGCCTCGACGCGCGAGTGGGCGCGGAACCAGTCGAAGTCGAACTCGAGCTTCTTGTGGATGCTGTCGGGCGAGTGTTCGACCGAGTAGTAGAGGAAGGTGCCGCCGTCGCGGTCGTCGAGCCACGCGCGCACGACCATCTCGAGGGCCAGCAGCGTCTTGCCGGTGCCGGGGCCGCCGGCGAGGCACAGGAACACCGCGGCGTCGTCGGGATACCGGATGCCGCCGGCGAGGATGCCGTCGAGGCCGTCGATGCCGGTCTTCAGCGTGGCGAAGCTCACCGGGCCGAGGTTAGCGGCCGTCCCCGGGCGAGGCCACGATGGAAGCCGGCCGCTTCGTTCTGCACGATGTGCGCATGCTGTCCGAGCCGTCCGACTTCTGTCGCCTGTGGTTGTTCCGCCATCCGGAGATCGACGGGGATCATGCGCAACGAGCCGTCGGCGACGGTCCGGCCGACCTGAGCCGGCGCGGCCGTTCGCAGGTGCTGCGTTGGCTCGAACTGGCGAAGACGCTGCAACTCGCCGAGGTGTGGACCAGCCCGCAGCCGCAGTGTGCGGGCCCGGCGCGCGGCCTCGCCGAAGCGATCGAGCAGGAGGCGCACGTCGATCCGCGGCTGCGCGACCAGAACATGGGCCGCTGGCAGGGGCGCGAATGGAGCGACGTCATGCGCGACGAGGACGGCGCCGTGCGCACGTTCTTCAGCGAGTTCGGCGAAGCCACGGCGCCGGGCGGC
>JBILEY010000192.1:0-9465 GCA_044351865.1 Planctomycetota bacterium
GCAGCTGCAGCAGCGCTGAGCGAGCTCTCGGCTGCAGTGCTCGTGAAGCCGAGTGGCGAGCAGCCGGAACGAACCCACCCGGGGCCTGAGCGGCCAGCGGCTTGACACCGCACTTACTTACGTGTAAGTCTAGCCGCATGACGCAACACGGACTCTCGTTCGCGCAGAAGCGACTCCTCGTTCTCGGCGGCACCAGCGGCATCGGCCTGGCCGTGGCCCGGCAGATCGTCCAGGCCGGCGGCAGCGCCGTGCTGGTCGGCCGCCGCGCCGACAAGGCGGCGGCAGCCGCCGCCGAGCTGGCCAGGTTCGGGCCGGCGACGGCCTTCGCCCACGCGCTCGACGACCGCGCGGCCCTGCCGCGTTTGCTCACCCGCCTCGACGCCGAGGGCGCGTTCGACCTGCTGGTCAACGCCGCCGGCGTCTTCGCACCGAAGCCCTTCCTCGCCCACGGCATCGACGACTACGACCGCTACCTGGAGATCAACCGGGGCACCTTCTTCGCCACCCAGCACGTCGCCAAGGGCATGCAGGCGAAGGGCGGCGGCGCCATCGTCAACATCGGCTCGATGTGGGCGAAGCAGGCGGTGGCGGCGACACCGTCGTCCGCCTACTCGATGGCGAAGGCCGGCCTGCACGCGTTCACCCAGCACCTCGCCATGGAGCTGGCCGCGGCCCGCATCCGGGTCAACGCGGTCTCGCCCGCCGTCGTCGAGACGCCGGTCTACGAAGCGTTCCTGCCGAAGGACCAGATCGCGCAAGCACTCCGCGGCTTCGATGCCTTCCACCCGATCGGGCGCATCGGCAAACCGGACGATGTCGCCAGCACGGTGGCGTTCCTGCTCTCCGACCGCGCGAGCTGGATCACGGGCGCGATCTGGGACGTCGACGGGGGTGTGATGGCTGGCCGCAACCAGTGATTCGGTGGCCGCTCGCGCGCGGCCGGGTAAACCATGGCGATGGCCGACCGGAGCACGTCGCCCGCGAAGGGCGACACCAAGCAACGCATCCTGCAGCTGGCGATCGAGCTGATCCGGGCCCGCGGCTTCCACGGCTTCACCTTCCACGACGTGGCCGCCGAGCTCGGCACCAGCCATGTCGCGGTGCACCACCACTACAAGACCAAGGCGCTGCTGGTCGACGCCGCGGTGCGCGCCTACACCGAACGCTTCGTCGCCGAGCTCGACGCGATCGCCGGCAGCGAGGCCCGCACCGACCAACAGCTGCGGCGCTACGCCAGGCTGTTCGAGACGGCGGGCGACGACGACGATCGCATCTGCCTGTGCGGGGCGCTGGCCGCCGAGATCGCGACTCTGCCCGAGCCGGTGCCGGCGTCGGTGCGCGCGTTCTTCGAGCAGAACGAGGCGTGGCTGGCGAAGGTCCTGGCCAAGCACGTCGGCGGCCGGCCGACGTCCGCGCGCGTACAGCAGCTGGCCCGGTCGTTCCTCGCCCTGCTCGAGGGCGCGATGCTCGGCGCCCGCGCGTTCGGCGATCGGTCGCGGATCCAGTCGGCGGCGCAGCTGTGGCTCGACGCGCTGCCCACCGGCTGAACGACTCGGTGTGTCAGGCTGCGACGACGCTCACTTCGTCGGATCCACGGCGAAGTCGTCGAAGGACGTGCGCGCATCGGCCTTGGTCCACACGCCGACGCCACCCTCCTTGCCGATCGTCGCGTCGGTGACGTCGAGCAGGCGCTGGCCGTCGAGCCAGCAGGTGATGCGGTCGCCCTGGTGCTCGACCTCGACACGGTGCCACTGCCCCATCTTCGCTTCGACCAGCGCCGTGCCGAGCTGCCGGCGCACGCCGTCGGTGACCACGTAGACGCGGTAGTTCGACTCGAGCGGATTGAAGCGACAGACGTAGTAGTTGTTCGCGTCCTGCACGCGCCAGATCGGCCCGCCGCCCTGGTCGACGGCGCCACCGTCGGCGCGCACGGCGACCGCCAGCTTGCCGTCCAGGAACCGCGGTGCGGCGCTCCAGAACAGGTTGAAGCGATCCTCGCTGGCGTGGTTGCTGTTGGTCAGCGACAGCACGCGCGTCGCCGAGACGGCCCTGCCGTCAGCCTGCGCTTGCCAGGTCGCGTCCGGGCCGCGGCCGCCGGTGCTGGCGGAGCTCCACCCGACGAGTTCACCGTCGAGATCGAAGCCGTTCGCCCCGGGCGTCGGGTGGATCGCGCCGGTCGTGCACGCGAACGGAACGAGCAGCAGGGTGACGGTGACGGCCCAGGCGCAGCGGGATCTCATGGCGAGCAATCTGCCGGACCGCGGCGCCGACACCAAGACCCGGCTGGCAGCGAATCGCCGCGCGGCCGACGCGCGCCGGGCCGCGTGCTCACGAGATGGCGGCGAACCCGGTCGGATCGCAGTGGCGATTCGCCGGCATGCGGGGATCGCCCTTCGGCAGCTGTTCCTTCGCGACGTCGTAGTCGTCGCGCCAGCTCACGCCTACTCCGAGCAGCTCTGCAGCGCCGGCACGATCGCGTCCGCCGCAGTCAGCTCGCGCACACGCCCGTCGTCGAAGCGATCGGCGAACACTTCGTCGACCAGCGGGTCCCAGGTCTCCGGCCCGCGCATCGTCACCAGCCGTTCGCGTGCCCACAGCGGATCGCGGTGGTACTGCCCGTACTTGATCGCGTGCATGCGCGCGTGCGGCAGCGCCCGTCGTGGATCGCCGTAGAACGGCACCGCCAGCTGCCAGTGCCGAGCCAGCGCCGCGCGCACCATCGCCATCGTCGGCCGCAGTGCCGGGCGATCGGCCAGCAGGTCGCGGATCTGGCCGAACACGAACGGATTGCCGATGCAGCCGCGCGCCACGGTGACGCCGTCGACCTTGGTGTCGCGCAGCATCGCCAGCACGTCGAAGGCCGAGAACAGGTCGCCGCTGCCGAGGATCGGGAACGCGCCGACGTGCGCCTTCACCTCCGCCAGGAACGGCCAGCGGCTCGGCCCCACGTACTTCTGGGCGACGGTGCGCGGGTGCACGGTCGCGGCGGTGATGCCGCGCGCGATGGCGCCTTCGAGGATCGTCCAGAAGCGCGCTTCGGCGGCGGGCGAGTCGTCGCTGCCGCGCCGCATCTTGACCGTGACCGGCACGTCGCCGGCGACCGCTTGCAGCACCGCGTCGACCATTGCGAGCGCCGTGTCGGGGTCCTGCAGCAGCCAGCCGCCGCGATGGCGGCCGAGCACCTTGTTGACCGGGCAGCCGAAGTTGACGTCGACGACGTCGTAGCCGGCATCGACCATCTCGCGCGCGGCGCGGCCGAACGTGTGCGGCTCGCTGCCCATCAGCTGGCCGCCGACCGGATGGTCGTGCTCGGGCACGGAGAGGATGCGCCGCTGCAGCTTGCCCTTCTGCAGCACCAGTTCGTCGAGCACCACTTCGTTCAGCGCGTAGGGCGCGCCGTGCTCGCGCGCGACGGTGCGCATGGCGAGGTCGGAGTAGCCGCTCAGTGCGGCCTGCACGGCGGGCATGCCGATCTCGACCTTGCCGAGGCGGAGCGGGACGAACTGCATCGGCGCAGCGTGCCGGCGCGAACGTCGCGCGCAAGGGCCGCGTGGCGCGCCGCCGAGGCCGACGTCGGCAGGCACCCGGTCAGCGGGACTTCTTCAGGATCGTGTCCAGCAGGCTCTCCGACGGCACCCACAGGACCCTGCCGTCGGCGAGGAGCAGCAAGTGCCGGCCGCGATGGCCGGCCCCGCAGAACGCGAACACCGGGACCGAGGCGGCTGCCGTCATGCCTTCCGGCGCACGCTGGAACGAGCTCTTCTCCTCGCTGCGGTGCCCGTCGGGCCACAGGACGGGGCGCGGCAGCGGGGCCGGATCGTGCGGTGCCAACAGCGGTTCGGGGTCACCCGGCGGCAGCAACGCGACCAGGTCGCCCACTTCGCTCGGCAGCGCGCTCTCGTGCGACTGGCGATAGCGACGCAGCGCTTCGCCCAAGCGGCGCGCCCGCAGCTCGGCCGACATCACGCGCCGTTCGCGGACCGCTCGCTCCAAACCCATCGCCGCGACCCTCGGCACCAACCCTGCGCCCAGCGACAGCGCGGCGGTGAGCAAGGGGCCGATTGCCGGAGCGGACACGACCATGCCGGCTTCGTTCTGGCCGACGTACGCGATCGCGCGGCCCCGACCGAAGGCAGGCGCGACCTCCCGAGGGTCCGGCAGGTCGTGCGGATCGACGATGTCGTCGACTTGCCACAGCGGATCGCCGACGTTGGGCGCCAGTGCCAGCGAGAAGAGCTGCGAGCCGAATACCGAGGTGCCGAGCCCCTCGTAGATGGCAGCGGCGTCGAACCAGCACTCACCGACCGAGCTGGCTCCCTCGGGCACAGCACAAGCCGAGGCGTCGGGATCGGTGAACAGTTCGTCGCAGCGCGCCGTGGCGCGCCGCATCGCTCGCAGGGTCGTCGGCGACTCCGCGAGCAAGACGACACCGTCGACGATCGTCATGCTGGGCCGCAGCCACGCGGGGCCATCGCGCAGCGACCACTGGATCGTCGTCTCCCCGTCCCTGGTCACGATCTCGAACGCACTCGCCGTGGCGGCGCCGATGCGTTCGCGGAGCGCGGCGAGGAGGTTCTCGCCATCGCGCACCGCGAGGGCGAGCGCGAAGCGCGGCACGATGCCACCCTTCGCCGGAGCGCTGATCGAGCCAGCCAAATCACCTTCGAGCCGATCGAACACGACCTGCAAGACGTTTCGCTCGGGCTCCGGCACGAGCGACGCGAGCAGCGGTGCGTAGAACTGCACCAGCACTTCCGGATCGAGGTTCGCACGAGCCACGATCCAGGGCTTCTCGAGCCGCGGCAGGGATGGTGCCGAAGCCACCTGCCGGGTCGGCAGTGCGCCGGATCGCGCCCCTCGGATCCCGAGGAACTCGCGAAAGCCGAGCCCGTCGACCCTCAGTTCGCAGCAGGTCGTCGTCTCGCCGTCGAACCCGAGCAGGCGCGAGAACTCCCGGTCGCGTATCCCCGTCTCCAGCACCATGTCGAGCTGCACGGCGCCGCCGTCGACCTTGGAGGCAGGCCCCAAGGCGAGGGAGAGGTCGCCGACCCCTCCCGCCAACTGACGCCCCCGCACCATCACCCAACCCGACGCGAGGCCACCCTCGCCCACGAGGCGCCGTGCACCGGGCCACGGCTCTTCGATGCGCACCGCAATCGATCGCGCCCGACACCGCTCGACTTCCGCTTCGAACAGGGTGCCCGCGACGTCCGCGTGCGCGACATCGAGATCGAAGACGACACCGACCGGGAGGCCCGAGGGATCCCCCAGCACGTGGATCCTCTCCACGTGCGCGAGATCGATCCTGGTCCAAGGCAACCGCGGCAACGCCTGCGGATCGAGACGCACGAGGGAGTCGACTTCCTCGCCTACGCGCCGACAGCGAGCGAGCAGTGCCTTGCCGGTAGCAGCGAACTCGGGCACCGCCCACACGGCCCCGAGTCCGGTCGACTTCGCACCGCCGGCGAGCTCTGCGAGGTCGATGCGCACCGCGATCCGGCAAGCCGGGGAAGGCTGCAGCATCTCCTCCTGGGCGAGCAGCAGGCACGCAGACGACAACCAGAGGGACAGCGGGCGAACGAGATGGGATCGCGGCATCGGCGGCCTTCCTTCTGCGTGCGGCGCGGTCGCGCGATCGCAGCAGGGTGCATCAGAGAATCGACCAGCGTGCGGGGCAAGGCAGCAGAGGAGCATCGCGCCGTGGTCCGAAGCTGCTACCGTGGGCCACCGGAGGCATCTCCACCATGTGCCGCTTCACCCTCTACCTCGGCCCCTCCATCAAGCTGTCGTCGCTGGTCGTCGAACCCGAACACTCGATCATCACGCAGAGCTTCCAGAGCAAGAGCCAGGAAGAACCGCTGAACGGCGACGGCTTCGGCATCGCCTGGTACGCGCCCGGCCTCAGCGACACCCCGGCGCTGTTCCGGTCGGTGACGCCAGCGTGGAACAACACCAACCTGCTCGACCTCGCGCGCGTCGTGCAGAGCCCGGTGATCCTGGCGCACGTGCGCGCGGCGACGAAGCTCGGCGGGCCCAGCGAGGCGAACTGCCACCCGTTCCGCAGCGGCCGCTACGCGTTCATGCACAACGGCCACATCGGCGAGTTCGCGCGCGTGCGCCGCTCGCTGCTGCAGGGCCTCGGCGACGCGGCGTTCGGCGACATCCACGGCAGCACCGACAGCGAGCACCTGTTCGCGCTCGTCGTCGACGAACTGCACCGCCGCGGCACCTACGAACGCGGCGGCGTGCAGGCGATGGCGGATGCGCTGGCGGCGGCGATCGCGCGCGTGCTGGAGCTGCTGCGCAGCGTCGGCGTGCAGGAGGCGTCGTTCCTGAACGTGGCGATGAGCGACGGCCACGAGGCGGTGGCGTGCCGCTTCACCACGCTCGCCGACTACGACGGCGAGAGCTTGTGGCTGCACACCGGGCGCCTCTACGTGTGCGTGAACGGGCAGTGCCGCATGCTGTCGCCCGATCGTGGCCGCGGCTGCGTGCTGGTGAGCAGCGAGCCGCTGAGCGACGACGACGGCTGGGACGCGATCCCGCGCAACCATCTGGTCGGCATCGCCGCCGACGGCACCACGACGCAGCGGCCGCTGATCGGCTGATCCGAACGCGTCAGGCGACGACGTCGACGAGCGAGCCCTTGCCCGGCTCCGGCGCGCCCTTCTGGACCGCGACCTCGCCGGCGGCGGCGATCATCTGCACCGCGGCACGCCCTTCCTGCTTCTGCTGGTTCAGGACCTTGCCGAGCACGGCCACGTCGACGCCGCGCAGCACCAGCGAAGCTCCCCCGTTCGAGGCGGACGATGTGGTCGTCATGGAGCAGCCTTCGACCGCTGCCGCGATCGTCCTGCACCAGGGGGACGAGGTGCCCACGGCATCGGCGCAAGGCATCCGCGGAGCGACGAGTGTTGGCCACCTGGGCGACCTCGCTATCTTCGCCGCACGTGATGTCCTCACCCCGAACGAGAACCTGGCGTTGGCTGGCGCTGCTGGGCGCGACCGCGCTCGTGCTGGGATTCCTGGTGATCTGGCCCTCGACGGGCGGCGCCGCCCGAGGGTTCGTCGCCGAGCTCGTGGTCGACGTGCTGGGCGACACGGAGTATGCGGCCGGCTACGGCGAAGCAGCGTTCGCCGCGGTGGCCCCGGGAACCGACGAGAGCGCCGTCCTGGCGACACTCGGCGAGCCCTTCGCGACGCGCTCCTTGGAGCCGGGCACACGCTGGCTCTACACGAACGACGACGCACCCGACTTCGCAGCGACCGGCGAGGTCGCCGGCCCGCTTTCCTACACGGTGCTCGAGTTCGACCGCGGCGGCACGTTCGTCGGCGCCAGCGGCCAGCTCGGCAAGGGTGGCTTGGGCAGCTCGCAGATCGACCTCGACCCATCGGCCCGCCGCGGTCGCAACCACCTCGGTCTCGACGGAACGGCGGTCGATCGGCTGCGCGAACGCCGGGCCACGCGCAGCGAGCTCGAGCAACGGTTCGGCAAACCGCGCGCGGCATGGACCTCGACGGCCGTGCGCGAGCTGTTCTACAGCCGTTCTCCGACGAGCACGCACCACCACATCCGCAGCATCGGCATCGACGATGCGGGCAAGGTCTGCTGGACGCGCCGTGGCGTCTACTGGGACTGAATCGTCTTTGGGCCGTGGCGCACTCGCCCTGTCGCGGCAGGACGATGGCCGACGCCCCGCTGCCGCACGGGCTTCCAAAGATCCAGCCATGCCGACCTGCACGATCCCGATCCCGGTCGAAGCACCGTTCGAGCTGCGGCTGTGCCTGTTCGGGCACGGCTGGGTGGCACTGGCTCCGCACGCGTTCGACGAAGCGACGGCGACGTTCACCACCGTGCTGCTGCGCACTGCGAACGGCGACGATGAGCCGAACGCGATCGACGCCGAGCTGACGCAGGCGAGCGCCACGTCGCTGCGACTCCGACTCGGCAGTGCGCGGCCGCTTGCCACCGCCGACAAGCGGCGCGCGGCGTCGCAGATGGTGCACATGCTGCGGCTCGACTCCGATCTCGGGCCGTTCCACGCCATGTGCGCCGAGGACCCGGGGCTCGCCTGGGCCGCGCGCCGCGGGGCCGGGCGCCTGCTGCGCTCGGCGACGATGTTCGAGGACCTGATGAAGCTGCTGTTCACGACCAACACGTCGTGGTCGGCGACCGAAGCGATGACGAAGAACCTCGTCGCCGCCGCCGGTTCGCCGGCACCGAGCAGCCGCCGCGCGTTCCCGACGCCGCGGCAGTGCCTGCGCGACGAGGCGTTCTACCGCGACGTCGTGCGCGCCGGCTATCGCGCCGACGCGGCGCTGCGGCTGGCGCGCGCGTTCGTCGACGGCGCGCTCGACGACGCGCACTTCCTGGCGCCGATGCCGAGCGACGCGCTGTGGCAGCGGCTGCTGGCGCTGCACGGCTTCGGCCCCTACGCCGCCGGCCAGGCGATGCGGCTGTGCGGCCACTTCGACCGGCTGGCGCTCGACAGCTGGTGCCGCGCCCGGCTCGCCGAGATGGCGGGCCGATCGAAGCCGCCGAGCGATCGCACGGTCGAACGCCGCTATGCGCGCTGGGCCCCGTACCAAGGGCTCGCGCTGTGGCTCGACCTGACCGCCGACTGGCACGGCGAAGGCCCCGACGGCGGGTAGCCGCGGACGGCGCGGTGGATCCGTTCCTCGCACCGCCTACCATCGCTGCGTGCGCTGCTTCGTCGCCTTCGATGTCCCTGCCCCCGTCCGCAACCACCTGGCCGACGTGACGAAGCCGCTGCGCCAGCGCTACGACGTGAAGTGGATCCCGGCGTCGCAGATGCACATGACGCTGCTGTTCGGCGGCGAACTCGACGACGACGCGGTGACCGAACTGGCCGACATCGTGCGCGACATCGCGCTGCCGCCGCTGTCCTTCCGCCTCGAACGCCTCGGCCACTTCCCGCCGCGTGGCCTGCCGCACGTGCTGTGGGCCGGGCTCGGCGGCGACGTCGGTGAGGTGACGGCGCTGCAGGAGGAGCTGACCGAACGCTGCAAGCCGCTCGGGGTCGAACGCGAGAAGCGCGGCTTCACGCCACACATCACGCTCGGCCGCGTGAAGAGCGAGTTCGGTGCGCTGGCGCTGGTCGACGAACTGCGCAAGCTCGGCGACCAACTGAAGGGCAAGCCGTTCGCGCCGGAGAGCCTCGTGCTCTACCGCAGCGAGCTGCGGCCGAGCGGGCCCTACTACCAGGCGCTGGTCGAACGGGTCGTGCCGAAGGCCTGACGCCGGGCGAAGCCCGTGCGGCGGCCCCTCGTTGGCCCAGCTGGCCGATGGGGTGACGACTCTGTCCGGGCACATGGGTGACATTCGCGGGTGACCGCCGCGGTGGGCCTGCAGCCCGCAGACCGTGGATCCAGCCGAGCCCGGATAGAAAGCGGCGTAGGTGTGTTCAGGCGGCCTTGCGGCGCGGGGCTTCGACCAGGGAGCTG
>JBILEY010000193.1:0-9434 GCA_044351865.1 Planctomycetota bacterium
GCCGGCCCAGTTCTTCCGCGCGGTGCGCGCCGACGACCTCGACCTGTTCCGCGACTACGGCACCGCCAAGCTGACGACCTACCGCGGCCAGTGCTCGCTCTGCCACCGCGTCAGCGACTCGCCGGAGCCCGAGCTCGCCGGCTTCCCGGTGCTGCGCGCGCACGTGCAGGCGGCGTTCGCCGTCACCGGCGACGAGCGACATCGCCTCGCCGAGCAGCAGGTCGAGAAGCTGCTCGCGAAGCTGCGCGCCGCGAACTGAGCGGCTCCGGCTGGCCTCACGCACTCACAGGTTCGTGTAGTTCGGCCCGCCGCCGCCTTCCGGCGTCACCCAGTTGATGACCTGGTACGGGTCCATGATGTCGCACGTCTTGCAGTGCACGCAGTTGCTGGCGTTGATCTTCAGCTCCACGCCGTGCTTGGTGCCGGCCTTCTCTTCCATCTCGTAGACCGCCGCCGGACAGAAGTGCTGGCACGGGTTGCCGAACTCCTCGACGCAGCGCGTCGAGCACAGGTCCGGCTGCGTCACCACCAGATGGCACGGCTGGTCTTCTTCGTGGATCGTGCCCGACGAGTAGACCGACGTCAGCTTGTCGAACGTCAGCGTGCCGTCCTCCGGCAGCTTGTCCTGCTTCGGCTTGCCCTTGCCGCCGAAGTAGTCGCCGACCTTCTGCATGTAGGTGTGGCCGGCGTTGCTCTTCAGCTCGTCCGACCACAGCGTGCCCTTGCCGCCGAACAGCGTCGCGAAGCCGGCGTTGATCAGGCCGGCGAGGCGGCCCTTGTGGAATCCCTGGTGGAAGTTGCGGCACGCCCACAGCTCTTCGTGCACCCAGTCGGCCTTCATCTTCTGGTCGTAGAGCGCCGTCGACGCCGCGCTGAAGTCGCCCTTCTGCAGGCAGGCGAACGCCGTCTCCGCCGCCAGCATGCCCGAGCGCATCGCCAGGTGGATGCCCTTCAGGCGCATGCTGTTCATCAGGCCAGCACTGTCGCCGACCAGCATGAAGCCGTCGCCGAACACCTTCGGCATCGAGTAGAGGCCGCCCTCGGGCAGCGACTTGGCGCCGTAGTGCAGCATCTTGCCGCCCTTCAGGAACGGCGCGATCTTCGCGTTCAGCTTCATCCGCTGCAGCTGGCGGTGCGCGTCCATCGTCGGATCGCGGTAGTCGAGGCCGACGACGAGGCCGATCGACACGAGGTTCTTGTCGCCCTCGCTCTGGCCCATGCCGTAGACCCAGCCGCCGCCGAACGTCTTGCTGTCGAGCGGGTAGCCCATCGTGTGCACGACGAGGCCGGGCGGGCAGTTGCCCTTCGGCACCTCCCACACTTCCTTGACGCCGATGCCGTAGACCTGCGGGTTCTTGCCCTCGAGCTTCAGGTCGGCGATCAGCTGCTTGGTCATCGAGCCGCGGCTGCCCTCGGCGAGCACCACGAGCTTGCCGGACAGGATGCCGCCGGCCTGGAAGTTCCCCTTCGGCTGGCCGTGCTTGTCGACGCCGCTGTCGCCGAGCTGCACGCCGGTCACGGTGTTGCCCTCGCGCACCAGCTTGGCGCCGGGGAACCCGGGGAACACCTGGATGCCCTTCTGCTCGGCGATGGCGCCGAGCCACTTCACCATCTTGTTGAGCGAGATGACGAAGTTGCCGTGGTTCTTCAGCGGCGGCGGCGTGATCGGGAACTTCGTGCCGCCCTTCTCGGTCAACCAGATCGCGTAGTCGTCGTGGACCTCGGCTTCGATCGGCGCCTTCGGCTCCATCGTGCGCCAGCCGGGCAGCAGCGCGTCGAGGCCCTTCGGATCCATGACCGCGCCGGAGATCGAGTGCGCGCCGATCTCGGCGGCTTTTTCGATCAGGCAGATCTCGGCGGTGACCTTCTTGTCGTCCGCCGCCTTGGCGTTGTGGGCCTCGATCAGGTTGGCCAGGTGGATCGCGGTGGCAAGGCCGGCACAGCCGCCGCCCACCACCACGACGTCGAAAGGCATCACATCGCGTTCGGTCATGAGAATCGTTTCGCGCAGCGCTTGGTAACCGATGCGCAGCGTCACACTACAGAGCCACGACGGCGCTCTGCAACGACGTGTGCGGATCGGCCGTTCCGACGGGCCTCACCCGGTGCTCCCCCGCACCGAAAGGGAATCCGATGAAGCGCACCTACACTCTGCCGGAAGCGAACCAGGCCCTCCGCCTGGTCCGCGTGATCGCAGCCGAACTCGTCGAGCGTCGGGCCGCCCGGCGCCAGCTCGCCCGGCAGCGCGAGCAGCTGGAAGACGCGGTCACGCCGGAAGGTCTGCGCAGCGAGCTGGCCGAGCTCGACGCCCAGATCTGGGCCCACGACGAGGCCCTGAAGAACTGCCAGCTCGAACTCGAGCAGCTCGGCCTGACGGTCCTGCGCACGAACCCGCTGACGGTGCACTTCCCGGGCACCAGCCGTTCGGGCGAAGTGGTCTTCTGCTGGGAAGAAGGCGAGACCTCGGTCTGCTTCGGCCACGCGGTCGGCGAAGAGACGCACCAGCGTCGGCCGCTGCGCGTCGCCAAGGGCGCGTGAAGAAGCGGCGGGCCCGGTAGAGCCGAGGCCCGCTGCCTGCCCCTTTGCACACGAACGTTGCCCGCGCCCCGGCGGCCAGCCACGATGCCGCGGCGATGTTCCACCGCACGATCCTGTTCGCGCTGAAGCCCGGCATCGCCCTCGACCGCGTGCGCGTCGCCCGCGAGTCGCTGCAGCGCCTGATCGAGACGATGCCCGGCGTCGACCACCTGGCGGTCGTGCACAACCTCGCCGACGAACGGCAGGGCTACAACCTCGCCCTGTTCTCCGGCTTCGAGACCAAGACCGCGGCGGACATCTTCTTCCGCCATCCGGAGTATCAGCGCGTCTGGCAGCACGAACTGGCGCCGCTGGTCGAACGGCACCTGACCGCGGACGGCGAGAGCGACGTCGGCTGACGGGCGAACGCCGTCGACACCGGGGCCCGCGAAGTTGTCCCGCGAGGTCCCGTCCGGCCATGCTGCAGGCACTCGCGACCGGGAACCCAGCCATGCCCTCCGATCCCACGAACGGCCCCCCGCCCGACTTCGATCGTCTACGCAGCCAGTTCGAGCAGGCGCGGCAGCTGCCGCCCGCGGAACGCGCCGCCTTCGTGCAGCGCCTCCGCGCCGAGGACCCGGCGTTGGGCAGCCAGCTCGAGGCGCAGCTGGCGCCCGGCCACGAACCGGTGCCGACGGTCGGAGCGCCTACGGGAGCCGTCACGGAGGCCCCGTTGGACCGCCCCACCAGCGACGCGGCGACCGGCAAGGTCCACTCGACCAACACGGCCGACATGCTGCAGCGGCTCGCCCGCGCGCCGCGGCTCGACCTCGAGCGCTATGCGATCGAAGGCGAGGTCGACCGCGGCGGCATGGGCGCGATCCTGAAGATCCTCGACCGCCAGCTCAACCGCCGGCTGGCGATGAAGGTGCTGCTCGACCGCGAGACGCCGCGCGACGAGTTCGAGCGGCAGCTCGCCCACCAGTTGCTCGGCCGCTTCCTGGAAGAAGCGCAGGTGACGTCCCAGCTCGACCATCCGGGCGTGGTGCCGGTGCACGAGCTCGGACTCGACCAGCACGGCAAGGTGTACTTCACGATGCGCCTGGTGAAGGGCCGCACGGCGCGCGAGGTGTTCCTCGAGTCGCACGGCGGCAGCGCCGACTGGCCCATGACGCGAGCGCTGGAGATCGTGCTGCGGGTCTGCGACACGATGGCGTACGCGCACGACAAGGGTGTGCTGCACCGCGACCTGAAGCCAGACAACGTGATGGTCGGCAAGTTCGGCGAGGTCTACGTGATGGACTGGGGCCTGGCGAAGGTGCTGGGGCAAGAGGATCGGCGCGACCTGCGGATCCGGCCCGAGGCGCAGCATTCGCACAGCCAGATCGACTCCGCGCGCCGCCGCGACGCGGACAGCGACGACGGTTCGTCGGTGGTGTCGATGGACGGGCAGAGGCTCGGCACGCCGAGCTACATGGCGCCGGAGCAGGGCCGCGGCGAACCGCTCGACGAACGCGCCGACGTCTACGCGATCGGAGCGATGCTCTACCACCTGCTGACGGGGCGGGCGCCGTACTCGACGCCTGGACTGCGCAAGCCGGCGTATCGCATCCTCGAGGATCTGGCCGAAGGGCCGCCGAAGGCGATCGAGGAGCTGCAGAAGGGCGTGCCGGCGGAGCTGGTGGCGATCGTCGGCAAGGCGATGGCGCGCGAGCGGGATGGGCGCTACCCGACGACGGCGGCGCTGGCGGCGGACCTGCGGGCGTTCCTGGCGATGCGCGCGGTGCAGGCGTACCGGACCGGGGCGTTGGTGGAGTTGAAGCTGTGGGTGCGGCGCAACAAGCCGCTCGCGGCGAGCCTGCTGGCGGCGATGTTGATCCTGGTCGTCGGCATCGTCGCGTCGACGACGCTGGCGAACGAGAATGCGAAGCTGGCGCAGTCCGAATCATTGGCCAAGGTCGCCGCGACGAAGCTCGCCGAGGAGAAGGGTCGTACCGTCGCCAACTTCAACCAGCTGTCGGCGGTCGTGCGGCTGAAGGACGTAGTGGCGAAGCAGGATGCGTTGTGGCCGGCGTGGCCGGACAAGGCGGCAGCTCTGCAGGCGTGGCTGGACGAAGACTGCGCGGAGCTGTTGGCGCAGCGGCCGGCGATCGAGGCGACGATCGCGGAGCTGCGCAGCAAGGCGGTGCCGCTGACTGCGGAACAGGTCGATGCGGACCGGGCGTCGGCGGCGGAGTGGCCCTTGTTCGTGCGGCAACGGCAGCTCGTGGCCGCCCTGCAGCGCGCGCAGGCGATCCGTGCAGGCACCATCAAGCTGGAGTTGCCGGATCTGCCGGCTTCGCTGCGCGACGCGGATGCGTCGGCGCTGAGTTCGTTCGCGTGGCCGCGCGTCGCACTCGAGAAGCCGGATGGCGAGAAGCAGGACCGCACGACGTTCGGCGAGGAGGCTGCGGGCCTGGTCGCGGCCAGGGCGGCGGTGGCGAAGGCGAAGGGCCAGGACGGCGAGTCCCTGTTCCTCGACACGTTGGCGTGTGCGGCGTTGGCGAACGGGCAGTACGACGAGGCGAAGCAGCGCACGGCGGAGGCGTTGGCGAAGGCACCGGCGAAGGTTCGCGACGCCTTCCTCGGCTACCAGCGCGGCATCGAGACGGCGATCGCGGACGCCGCCGCCCGCCTGACCGCGGCGGAGACGAAGCTGGCGGCGCTCGACGCAAAGGTGTCGATGCGGCGCACATGGTCGTTCCGTGGTGACGAGGAGAGCCGATCGGCGGAGTTCCTGCACAACGCGCTGGTGGACGTGCTGGCGGGGCTGAACTCGATGGAGGCCAAGGAACGTGCGGATGTCGCGCAGCGCCTCGTCTGGGCGCAGCAGGTCGAGGCTGCTTCGATCACGGCACAGCGCGAGCGTTGGGCGGAGGCGCGGCGGGCGATCCTGCGCGCGGACGGGGTGACGGCGAGCGAGCTGTATCGCGCGGCACAGATCGATCTGCCGCCGCAGATGGGGCTGGTGCCGATCGGGATGAACCCGGTGACGAAGCTGTGGGAGTTCTACGACCTGCGCAGTGCGTGGGACGGCGAGCAGGCGGCGACGGAGATCGTGATCCCGACGCACAGGGAAGACGGCTCGATCGAGGTGAAGTCCGGTACAGGGATCGTCCTTGTGCTGTTGCCGGGCGGCAGGGTGACGTTGGGTTCGCAGAAAGACGACCCGAACGCACCGTTCTACGATCCGCAGCATCAGAAGGACGAAGCGCTGCATGATGTGACCCTTGCGCCGTTCCTGATGGCTCGGCACGAGCTGACGCAGGGGCAGTGGGCACGGCTGATGACGTGGGACGCGGAGCTGCGTGCGCCGAGCGCGTACAAGGCGGGGCAGAACATCGCCGGCAAGGAGATCACGATGGCGAACCCGGTGGAGCAGGTGGACTGGCCGATGTGCGACCGCCTGATGACTCGGCATGGCTTGGTGTTGCCGAGCGAGGCGCAGTGGGAGTACGGGTGCCGGGGCGGGACGACGACGGTTTGGAACGTGGCCATCGAGCAGCTCCAGAAGGTCGCCAACGTGGCGGACGCAACAGCCAATGCGGCGGCACCGCAGTGGGGCAACTTCGAGTCATGGCGGGATGGCCACGTCGTGCACGCACCGGTCGGCACATTCGCGGCGAACGCTCTCGGCCTGCACGACGTGCATGGCAACGTCTGGGAGCGGTGCCGCGACTGGCTTGGGAACTACGGCAGCGAGCGTGCAGGCGACGGCCTGCGATCGGATGGCTCCCCCGCCTTCCGCAGCATCCGCGGCGGCAGCCATTATGAAGCGGCCGTCAGCGCGCGGTCGGCCTTCCGCTACAGCGGCCCCCCTTCGGTCCGCAACGCCAACTTGGGCCTGCGCCCCGCCAGGCTCATCCCGAACTGACCTCGCTGCTTCACCGTCCGGCGGCCGCCAAACGAAGCGCGACGGCCGCCCGCGAGCCTTGGAAGGCTGGGCCGCAGTGGTGCCGACCGGAACCGCACTACATCTCCCGCCAACGACGCGCCACCGCCGCCGACCGCCAGCGCGCACGATTTCTGCCCGTTCGCGTCCAAAGTGTGCCCCAGCCGTCCCCATGGTGCGTGGCATCCCATCACGACCATCTGTTCCAGGTGGCGTTCGGCGACCCCGAGCACGCGGTTCCCCTGCTGCGCACCGCACTGCCCGCGAGCCTCGCCAACGCCATCGATTGGCGAACCCTGACCCGCGACAACCCGACCCACCACGGCCGCCGCAGCCGCCGTACCCACTGCGATCTGCTGTTCTCCGTCCGCACCCACCACCACCAGGACCTGCTGCTCTACGTCGTGCTCGAGCACAAGTCGCGCAGCCGCCGCTTCGACGCGCTGCAGATCCTCGAGCAAGTCACTGCCGTCCTGCGCACACACCGCCGCCGGCACCCGCGCGACCGTTTCCTGCCAGCGGTGTTGCCCGTCGTGGTGCACGCCGACACCCGGCCGTGGCGATCACCGCGCAACGTGCGCCAACTGTTCGATCTGGCGCGACTGCCGAAGCCGCTCCAGCGCTACCTGCCGTCGTTCCGGTATGTGCTCGACGACCTGCACGACGAGCCGCCCGAACGGCTCAGGCAGCGGGCGCTCAGCGTGTTCGGACTCTGCACCCTGAGTGCGCTGCAGTACCTGCCGGCGGCGGCCCGCGATGCCCAGGCCTTCGACGCGTGGCTCGCCGCGTGGCACGACGTGCAGGCCAAGGCGGCCGAGATCGAGCAGAAGGGCGATGGCCGCGACCTGTTCGACGTGCTGGTAGACTACGTCTTCGCGACGTCGGGCCTGCCGGCCCCGGACGTCCAGCGTCTCCTGACCCGCCGCTTCCCGGATCCTGCCATGAAGAACAAGTTCGTCTCCACCGCGCAGCAGCTTCGCAACGAGGGCAAGGTCGAAGGCAAGGTCGAGGGCAAGGCCTCCATCCTTCTGCGCCAGATCACGCGCCGCTTCGGCGAACCCGAGGCCGAGGTCGTCGAGCGCCTTCACCGGGCGACGCGCGACGAACTCGACCTATGGGCCGACCGCATCCTCGACGCATCGTCGCTCGACGAGTTGTTCGCCGACTAGACCGGCGGGCCGCAGCCCGCCCACTCGCCCGCCGGCCCCGCCGCCCCACCCGGCACCAGCGCGTGCTTGAAAGCGGCCGGCGGCTCGATGGAATGGCCGGATGAGCAATGTGAAGCGCGTGGCGGTCACCGGTGCCGCCGGTCAGATCGGTTACTCCCTGCTGCCCCTGATCGCGAACGGCAGCATCTTCGGCAAGGACCAGAAGGTCGCCCTGCAGCTGCTCGAGGTCACGCCGGTGCTCGGTGCCTTGAACGGCGTGCGCATGGAACTCGAGGACTGCGCGTTCCCGCTGCTGACCGAGATCGTCTGCACCGACGATCCGAAGGTCGCCTTCAAGAACGCCGACCTGTGCATGCTCGTCGGCAGCAAGCCGCGCGGGCCGGGCCAGGAGCGCAAGGACCTGCTGCAGGACAACGGCAAGATCTTCATCGGCCAGGGTCGCGCGATCGCCGAGGTCGCCGGTCCCGACGTGCGCGTCGTCGTCGTCGGCAACCCGTGCAACACCAACTGCCTGATCGCCCTGAAGAACGCCAAGGGCGTGCCCGCCGATCGCTTCACCGCGATGACGCGCCTCGACCAGAACCGCGCCAAGGCGCAGTTGGCGCTGAAGGCCGGCAAGCACTGGAGCGACGTCAAGAACGTCATCATCTGGGGCAACCACAGCAACACGCAGTACCCCGACTGGCACCAGGCGACGATCGCCGGGCAGCCGGCGGCGAAGGTCGTCAACGACGACGCGTGGCTGCAGGGCCCGTTCATGAAGACCGTGCAGGAGCGCGGCAAGGCGATCATCGAGGCGCGCGGCAAGTCGTCGGCGCTGTCGGCGGCGCAGGCCGCGTGCGACCACGCGAAGAGCCTCTACACGGTGAACACCGCCGCCGACTCGGTCGCGCTGTGCGTCTACAGCGACGGCAGCTACGGCACGCCGGAGGGCATCGTCAGCGGCTTCCCGTGCACGACCGACGGCAAGGGCAACTGGAAGATCGTGCAGGGCCTGAGCATGAACGACTTCAGCAAGCAGAAGGCCGCGATCACCTGGAAGGAACTGACCGACGAACGCGAGATGGTGAAGGACCTGCTCGGCTGATCGCAGCCCTCACCGAGCCATCGTGGAACCGTTCGCCATCGTCCTGACCGTCGCCGCCGGCGTCGTGATGGGCGCGATCAACAACCTGGCCGGCGGGGCCGGGATCGTCGGCCTGATGGCGTTCGAGCATGCGTGCGGCCTGCCGCTCGCCGTCGCCAACCCGTCGCTGCGCCCGGCCGGCCTGTGCGTCGGCCTGTTCGCACTGCTCGGCTACCTGCGCGCCGGCAAGCGCGCGTCGCTGCGCACGTGGCTCGCGAGCCTGTGGGCCGTGCCCGGAGCACCGCTCGGCAGCTGGCTCGCGATGCGGCTGCCCGACTGGCTGTTCTGGCTCTATCTGTGCACGGTGCTCGGCCTGTTGCTGCACCAGCAGACGCGCCCACCGGCTCCCGCGAACGCACCCGAACGGCGCTGGCCGCCGTGGGCCGGCCCGCTCGGCTGCTTCTTCGCCGGCGTGCACATGGGCTACGCGCAGGTCGGTGCCGGCCTCTTGTCGACGCTGTTGCTGACGGCGTCGTTCGGCCGCGACCTCGTCAACCTCGCGGTGGCGAAGAGCACGCTGGTGATCGTCACCTGCGTCGCCAGCGTCGTCAGCTTCTCGTCGGCGGACGCGATGGCGATCGGGCCTGCCCTGTGGCTCGCGCTCGGCACCGCGATCGGCTCCTACGCGGCGAGCGGCTGGGCGGTCGCCAAAGGCGCCGAGGCGATGCGCCGTCTGATCGTCGCCGTCACC
>JBILEY010000195.1:0-9422 GCA_044351865.1 Planctomycetota bacterium
TCGACCAGCTGCCGCAGGTCGCGCGCCAGCGTCTGCGGATCGCACGAGACGTAGACCATGCGGCGAGCGCGCAGCTTCAGCAGGGCCGGGATCGCCGGCTTGGCGCCAAGGCGCGGCGGATCCATCAGCACCAGGTCCGGGCGTTCCTTGGTGTCGCGCAGGAACTGCTCGGTCGTGGCGCGCAGGTAGGTGACGTTGTCGCAGCCGTTGGTCTTGGCGTTGACGCGGCCGAGTGTCGCCGCACGCCGTTCGTCCTCGACCGACACCACGCGCGAAAAGCGCCGGCTCAGCGGCAGCGAGAACAGGCCGACGCCGGCGTAGAGGTCGAATGCCAGCTCGCCGCGTTCGTCGCCGAGCGCACCGGCGACCAGTTCGCCGACCAGGTGGCGGTTGCCCTGGAAGAAGCTCTCCGGCTCGATCAGGTAGCGGAAGCCCTGCACGTGGTGCTCGACCAGGTCCTTGCGCATGCCCGGCAGGTCCGGCGCCCACGACGCACCGCCGGTGCCGCAGGCGCCGTCGATCTGGTACGGCCACTCCTTCTTCGGCAACTGCGTGATCGCCTCGCGCACGGCGGCGAGGCCTTGTTCGAGTTCGGGCGCCAGCACCGGGCACTGCTGCACGTCGAGCACGTCGTGCGTGAACGCGCGGTGGAAGCCGAGCATCGGCGGTGGCGGCGGGGCGTCGGTCGCGGCGTCGGCGGCGGCCTCGGCGGCCTTCATCGCGCGCCGTTCGTGGCGGCGCAGGCGACCGTGCGTGCCGTCGCTGCGATGGCCGGAGGTGGCGGTGACCTTCAGCTGCGTGCGCACGCGGTAGCCCCACGCTTCGCCGTGGTGCACGACCACCGGCTGCGGCCAGTCGAAGCCGCCGGTGCGCACCAGCGCGTCGCGCACGAACTCGCTCTTCGCCGCGACCTGCGTCGGGTAGTCGACGTGCTGGAACTGGCAGCCGCCGCACTCGCCGAAGTGCTGGCAGCGCGGCTCGACGCGGTGCGGGCCGGCCTCGAGCACGGCGAGCAGCTTGCTGCGCACGAAGTTCTTCTGCACCTCGGTGACCTCGACCTGCACGCGGTCGCCGGGCGCGCCGAACGGCACGAACACCGCGAGACCCTCGTGGCGGGCGATGGCGAAGCCGCCGAAGCCGAGGCGTTCGACGGTCAATTCGAGGGTCTGGCCGACGGTCGGGTGCGTCATGGGGGCGAGCACGGTAGCGCCGTGCTCGGGTCGACGCCAAAGTCCATGCTATGGCCGTTTGGAACGCAGCGTTACCATCCGGCACTCACCTTGTCCCACACCGGAGGGCTCCGATGCAGTGGAAGCAGTGCTTGGTCGGTCCGTGGTTGCTGGCGGTGGCGATGGCGCAGAGCACAGTGGTGTCGCCGGTCGGAACGGCGACCGTCGACGGCTCGACGTCGAACACGTTCCCGTTCCTGAACGCGACGCCGCGGCGCTACCAGCAGCTGCACGGCGATCTCGGCAGCGGGGCGAAGCTGATCACGCAGCTGTCGTTCCGGCTCAGCTCCGGCACCTCGAGCAACTTCGGCACGCGCCTCGTCGACCTCGAGCTGTGGTTCGGCCAAGGCGGGCCGGCGCTGCGGCCGAGCTTCGCCTTCGACGCCAACTACGTCGGCGGCGCCGCCGGGCGCACGTTGGCGCTGCCGCGCACGGTGGTGACGTTCGGGCCGCAGGGCACCGCGCTCACCGGCGTGAACCCGTTCACCGGCAACATGGACCTCGTGCTGACGACGCCGTACTTGTTCCCTGGCACCGGCAACTCGCTGGTCTGGGAAGCGGTCGTCCACAGCACGTCGCCGGGAGCCGCGGGCCTGTTCTCGGCGCCGGACGCGGAGCAGGGCGTGGTCACCACCGCGGTGACGACGCCACTCGGCGGCGGCTGCACGGCCAGCGGCCAGAGCGCGCCGATGGCGCACACCTACACCGTGTTCGACGTCGCCGGCACGCTGGTGCTGAACACGCAGGTGACGAACGCGCCGCCGAACGCGCTGTGCTTCCTCGCCCTCGGCGTGCAGAACCCGAACTTCTTCGGCCTGTGCGGGCCGATCCTGACCGACGCGCAGCTGGTCACCTTCGTCGGTTTCAGCGACGCGGTCGGCGCGATCACGGCCGACCGCTCGGCGTTCGCGACGGCGGCGCTGCCGAACGGCATCCAGGGGCTCGACCTCTACACGCAGGTGTTCGCGTTCGATGCCGCGGTGCCGGGGCAACCGCTGGTGCTGTCGAACGGCCGGCGCACGACGACGCCGTCGTCGAACCTGACGCGCGTCAACCAGGTCAGCCGCATCCTGAACACCGCCGGCGGCACGACCGCGGGCGAAGGCGCGTTCTTGCAGACCACGGTCGGCTACGGCCTGGTGACGCGCTTCACCTACTTCTGACCGTTGGGCTTCCGACCGTCGGGCGTCCGACCCTTGGGCTTCGCTGGCCACAGGCCTGCGGCGTCGACCGGCGACGGCACGGTGTCATCGATCGCCGGCAGGCTCACCGCCAGGTAGCGCACCAACGTCGACGCACCGACGTCGACGGCGCAGACGACGTGGGCCTCGTCCGGCGGCGGTGCCTCTGCCGTGATGCGAACGCGCAGCTGCGGCTCGTTCGTGTCGTCGGTCTGCGTCCAGCGCATCGTCAGTCGGCGGCCGTCGCTGCGATGGTCCTGCACCTGCAGCGTGCGCGCCCCCGGCGGCAGCCGCGGCCGGAAGTGCGCCTGGCGCGGGCCGTCGAACCCGGGGATCGCGACCATGCGCACGCCGGTGCACGCGAACGCCATCGCGTCGAGTGCCATGCCGGTCGCGTGCGGCGACAGCAGACCGCCGAGCCCGTCATCGCCGAGCGCCAACGGCGTGCCCTCGGCGGTGATTGCTGCTGGCCAGTGGCCCGCTGCAGTGGTGCGCCGCAGCAGGCTGCGCCACGCGTCGCTCCAGGCGCCGTCGCGCTCGGTTGCCAGTGCGGCCAGCAGCTGCGCCTGGCACGGGACGGTGGCGATGCCGCTGGTCGCGGTGGCCCCGACGCGCACTTCGCCCGGTGCCCGCCAGAGCGCGCGCAGCGAGGCGGCGAGGTGGCGCTGCGTGCGTTGCTGCGAGGCGAACGTCCAGCCGAGCCATGGCAAACCGAGCGCTGCGTCGGCGAACACACCGTCGTGCAAGCGTTCGCCAGACTGCGCGTCGTGCGCTGGCCACGCGGCGATCGCGAAACGGTCGAGCGCCGGCGACCAGAAGCGCTCTTCGGCGATGCGCGCGACGTCGGCCGCGCGCTGGATCGCCGCGGCGCGGATCGCCGGTGCCGTCGCGCGCACGGCTGCGTCGGCGTCCCGTTCGGCGAGTGCCGCCTCGATCTCGCCGAGGGCTGCGTTCGCCAGCAGGAACTGCACCAGTGCTGGCAGCGACCACGGCCGCGCGCCGTCGGCGGTGACCGCGAGCGCGCCCGCTGGCACCTCGGCGCCGAGCGCCGTCCACGTCGCGGCGAGTTCGGGCGCGCCCGGAGGGAACGGTTGCAGGCCCGCTGACGAGAAGCGCTGGCCGTCGAGGCAGCGGTGCAGCAGCGGCAGGTGCGCACGCAGCAGCGCGTCGTCGCCGGTCGCACGCCAGTACCAGTGGTGCATCAGCACCAGCAGGCTCGCGGTGCCGTCGTGCGGCAGCGTCAGTGCGTCCTCGGCGCGCGGCGGCGGATCGTTCGTGGTCACAGCACAGCCCGCCACCGGGAACGTCGTCGGCACCGACTGCAAGGCGCGCGTCGTCGCGGCGATCCCAGCGAGCAGCGCGCGTGCTTCGCCGAACAGGCCACTGCGCAAGCAGCCGAGCAGCGGCCCGACCTGTTCGGCCAGCGGTGCCGGGGCATCGCGCAGCAGCGGCACGAAGCCGCCGGTTGCCGCGTCGTGCGCCAGCAGCAGCAGCACCTTGCCGTCGGCGAACGCACCGGCAGTGGCGTCGTCGTCGCACGCGAACGTCGTCGTGCCCTGCAGCCGCCGCCGCCAGTGCTGCAGCGTGCGCTCGGCGCGTTGCGGCGTCGTGCCCGGCTCGGGGTCGAGCCACAGCTTCGTGCCATCGGGCGTCCACACGCGCACGAGCAGTTCGACGTCGCCGCTGCGCCCCGGCTCGATGCGCCCGAGCTCGTGCACCAGTTCGTCGCCGACCACCTCGGCGGCGCCGAGGAATTGCACGCGCAGTGCACGAGGCCCGGCAGTGCCGGTGGTGGTGGCGGCGAGGCGGCCGTCGCGCGCGTCGCCGCCGGCAAGCAGCGCCGTGACCTGCACGTTCGCCAGCGGCTCGGGGCCGTCGTTGTGCACGGCGATCCAGCGCAGCACGAGGTCGCTGTCGGGCTCGACCCAGTTCAGCGTGCGCAGCGCGAGGCCACGGTCGTCGCGGTCCTCGGTGACGACGAAGCCGCTGTCGTGCACGCGCACCACGGTCTGCCGCGGCAGCGCACGCTCGCGCCCGTCGACGCGCACGCGCAGGGCCAAGGCGCCGAACGGCTTCGTGCCGACCAAGCCAGGGCCGCGCAGGTGCGTCATCGTCGACGCCGCGTCGCCGAGGCCGAAGCCCGCGAACACCCGGCCGTTGCCGATCGGGAACGCCGCACGCGGCAGCGGGGTCGCGGTGTTGGTGGCATCGCGCACGAGGCGCCACGGCGACAGCTGCGACAGTTCGGGCGCGAACTCGGCCAGCGGCACGCGCAGCTGAGGTGATTGGGCGGTCGCGGCGACCGCGAACGCCATGGTGCCAGCGACGAGCTGCGAGGCGAGGCTCACGCGCGCACTGTAGTTCCACTGCCGCCGCGTGGCAGGCCCGGTCCTCCGGCGCGGCTCTGCAGCCACAGCCCGGTCGCGACCAGCACCAGCGCCACGAAGAAGCGGCTGCCCGGCAGCGGTGCACCCATCGCACTGTTCAGCGCCGCGGCGACCAGCGGCTGCACGTTGATGTAGAGGGCGACCTGCGAGCTGTGCGTGTGGCGCAGCGCCCACGTGTTCAGCAGGTAGGTCAGCACGGTGGCACCGAGGATCACGTAGAGCGCGTACCAGACGATCGGCGGCGTCAGCACGGCATCGACCGCGGCACCGGTGACGTGCGGGCCGCTCCACACCCCGATCATCGCCGTGCCGCTGACGAACAGGAACGCGGTCGCGACCCACGGATCGAGCTGCTTGCCGAACTTGCGCATCAGCACGAGGTGCACGGCGAAGGCGATGCCGTTGCCCATCGTCAGCAGGTCACCGAGCAGCGAGCTGCCGTCGTCGTTGCCGAGGCCCTGCAGCACGCGGTCGATGCCGAGCAGCCACGACACGCCGGCCAGCGACACGGCGATCGCGCCGACGCGGCGCAGGCTCAGCCGTTCCTGGCCGAGCAGCACCGCGGTCAGCAGCGTCCAGGTGGGGATCAGCGCGTTGACGATCGCGCTGTGTTCGGGCGTCGTGCGCGCCATGCCCTCGGCGAACAGGATCTGGTTGGCGGCGACGCCGAGCAGCGACGCCAGCAGCAGCCAGCCGCACAGGCGAGCGTTCGGCAGCGTGCGGTCGCGCCGCAGCCACACCGCCAGCGGCACGATCACCGCCGTCGCCGCGGCGATGCGGAACAGCACCCAGTCGGTCGGCGACAGCGGTCCGAGCGGCGCCAGCAGCCGCTTGGTGAACACGTAGTTGCCGCCGAACAGCAGCGAGACCGTGATCAGGGCGGCGTGGACGCGCAGGGCGGAGGTCAAGGGGCGAGCATGGTGTCGCTCGCCGCCGCGGATGCAAGTTCGTCGGCGGCGGCCCGCGGTGCCGGCGCGGCTACGGCCGGTGGCGTCGGCAACATGAAGCGTTCGAGGTCGCGGCGCACCGCCTCCGTCTGCTCCTGGCTCGTCGCGACCGCGGCGCTGAGCTGTTCGGCGGCACTGGCGTTGCGCTGCGTCATCGCGTCGATCTGGGCGACGCCGCCGGAGACGACCTGCAGCTGGCTCGCTTCGCGCTCGATGCCGCCGCGCGTCGCCGCGGTCAGTTCGGCGACCCTCGTCGTCGCCTGGTCGATCGCCGCGAACGCCTGCAGCACGAGGCCGACGGCTTCGGCGCCGGCGGTGGTGCGCTGGTGCGACAGGGCGATGCGTTCGCCGGTGACGCGCGCCGCCTCGGCGCTGCGCTGCGCCAGGTTGCGCACCTCCTCGGCGACGACCGCGAAGCCCTTGCCGGCGTCGCCGGCGCGGGCCGCTTCGACCGCGGCGTTCAGCGCCAGCAGGTTGGTCTGGAACGCGATCGCGTCGATCGAGGCGAGCACCTTGCGCACTTCGTCGGCTGCGGCCTTGGCTTCGTCCATCGTCGTCGCCAGCCGTTCGGTCGCCTGCTTGCCGCTCTGCACCGACTGCTGCGTCACCGTCGCCAGCTGCGTCGCCTCGCCGGCGCGCGCACAGCATTCGCGGCTGTTGCCTTCGATCTCGGCGATGCTGGCGCGCATCTCCTGCAGGTGCGCGGCGGCGTCGCTGGCGGCGCACGCGACCTCGCGACTGGCGCCCCGCAGGTCGTTGGCGGTGGTGTCGATGTCGTTCATGCGCCGCTGCACGCCGTGCAGGCTGGTGCCGAGTGCGTCGAGCGCCTGGTTCAGCGACGCGCCCATGCGCCCGATCTCGTCGCTGCTGCGCGTGACGACGCGCGGCCGCAGGTCGCCGTGGCCGACCGCGTGCAGCACCTCGGCTCCGTCGCGCGCGGGCCGGGCCAGCCGCCGTGCGAGCAGCCAGCCGGCGATCGCCACCGCGGTGCTGACGAACGCGCAGACGGCGACGCCGACCTGCACGAAGCTCGCCTGGCGCGCTTCGCCGTCGCGGCGCAGGGTCGCGGCGCCGGCCAGCGCTTCGTCGTGCGACTGCTCGACGCACAGCGCCCACGACTGGCCGAGGAAGTCGGCGCGGCCGAACGCGCCGAGCACCGCGCGGCCGGCGTAGTTCGCGTACGGCTCGCAGCCGCTGCGCCCCGCGAAGGCACGTTCCGTCGCCAGCGTGCGCACGGTGCCGGCCTCGCCGGCGCGATAGCTGGTGGCGACGGCGTGGTGATCGAGGTCGAGGCGCGCGTCGCTGCGCATGTGCAGGTCGGCGCCGACCAGGTAGGCCTCGCCGCTGTCGCCGAGGCCGGCGCGCGTGCTCATCACCGCGCTGATCTGCGTCAGCGGCAGCTGCACCGCCAGCACGCCGAGGCGACGTTCGCCAGCGAACACCGGCACCGCGGCGAACGCCGCCGGGGCTTCGTACGAGGCCGCGTAGGTGGCGAAGTCGGAGGCTGTGACCTGGTCGCGGTCGGCGGTCGCGGCGGCTTGCACGACGGCGGCGAGGCCGCTGCCGGTCGCCGGCCCGTGCGCCAGGTTCGACGCGAAGTCGAGTTCCTTGAACACCGTGTAGACGACGTTGCCACGCGCATCGACGAGGAAGACGTCGTAGTAGCCGGCGACGTCGACGAGGCGCCGGAACACCGCATGCAGCTCGGCGTGGGCTCGTGCGTAGTCGTCGTCGCGACCCGGCAGCGCGTCGAGTCGGTGCTTCTGGCCGAGCGGATGAGGGTTGTCGTGCACGTACTCGCGCTGGAGCACGACCCCGGTCGGATCCAGCTGGCGCAACCAGGTCGCGGCCGGGCTGGTGCGGTCCGGGTTCTGGCGCTGGTACTCGGCGCCGAATCCCTGCGCGTAGTAGTCGGCCAGCAGCTGGCGATCGGCCGTTGTCGCGTTCGCTTCGAGGGACGCCGAGCGCGCCGCGAATGCCGCGTCGAAGCGCGCCATCGCCTGCGTCGTGGTCGGAGCGCCGGCGAGCAGGACGAGGTCGGTCCGAACGTCGGCCGAGTAGTCGTCGAGCGCGCGGGCCAGCCCGTCGCGGATCGCCGACAGCCGCGAGGCGGCATCGATGGTGGCTGCCGCTTCGGCGGCGGCCGTCGCGGTCGCAAGGCTGTGGCTGCCGCGCAGGATGGCCCAGGTGGTCATGCCGGCCACCGGCAGGGCGGCGACGCACAGGGTGAACAGCACCAACTTGGCTTGCAGCGTCAGGTTCATGAGCTATCCCGACGTCGGGCATCGGCCCTGCCTGGTCGGCGACTTGGGGGTTGCCCTAGGTCTCGGGGTGGCCTGCATTTCTCGCAGGGCCGCCTGGCCATGCCCGCTGCGTCCTGCCGCGAAGTCGGCTATCCTGGCCCGCCCTCCGGCCGCCGTCCCCTCCGGCGGCCGCCCCAGCCGCACGCCCCGCATGACCCTGACCGCCTCGCTGCTGCTCTCCCTGCTTCCCCAGGTGTTCCCCGGTGGCGACATCCAGCTGCCGCCGGCCAAGCCGAAGGCCGACGCGCAGGTGGCGGCGAAGCCGCTGAGCGACGGCGAGCGCTTCCGCCGCGACCTGCTCGACCTCGCCGGTCGCGAAGAACGGGCCGAACAGCGGCTGCGCACGATGGCCGAGGAATACTCGCAGGAGCAGCTCGAGAAGCTGATCGTCGACGTCGCCCGTTCGGCCCGCAACGAGGAGCTGATCGGCCTGACGAGGGCGGCGCGGCGCTTCGGCACGCAGTCGCGCGCCGTCGCCGACGAGTTGTTGTTCCAGCTGCTGTCGCGTTCGCTCGGCGAGCCGACGCGCGTCGTGCTGCAGACGATGGTCGAGCTGCAGGGAGCCGCGGCGAAGAAGTCGCTGCAGGATTGCGTGCGCGCGCGCGTCACCGGTGTGCGTCGCCACGCCGTCGAACTGCTGGCGCCGATGCTGACCGTCGACGACGTGCCGTTCGTGCTGCAGTTGTCGAAGGAACAGGCGCTCGACCTGCAGCTGCGCGCCGTCGACCTGCTGGCCGCGGTGCCGGAAGAGCGCACGCTGCAGCGGCTGGTCGAGTTGCTGGCCAAGGACCCGGCGCTGGCCGGGGCCGCAGCCGGAGCGCTGGTCAAGGTCGGCGCGCCGGCGGTGCCATTGCTGCAGCAGCAGGTCTCGGCGCCGCCCATCGACCGTGCGTTCGCCTATGCGGGCTTCGCGCTGGCGCAGCTGGCGCAGCAGCTCGGGCCGCAGGCGCTGCCGCCGACGGGCGCCACGGCGCTCGCCGCGCGCGTGCGCGATCCGGAGGCCTTGACGCGCGCGCTGGTCGCCGTGCCGTTGGCGGACTGCATCTTCCGCGGCGACGCGGTCCCTGGGGAAGGCGTGGAGGCCGCCGTCGTCGAGGCGCTGCTCGACGTCGTCGCGCCGACGCAGTTCGTGCCCAACCTCGACCTGCTGAAGGCGCCAGCGAACGATCGCCTCGAGTTGTTGACCGGCCGCATCGCCACCGGCGCCGAGGTTCGCCTGTGGCGCGAATGGTGGAGCCGCGAGAAGCCGACGTTCGTCGGCGCGCGTGCGTCGCTGGTCGTCGACGAGGGCAACGTCGCCGCCGCCGTGCTGCAGTGGCGCCAGGAGAAGCGACTCGTCCGCATCGTCGTCGAAGACCTCGCCGACCAGCCGCTG
>JBILEY010000196.1:0-9419 GCA_044351865.1 Planctomycetota bacterium
GTCCAGCTGCAGCAGCTCGTCGCCGGCGGCGAACGTGCCCCCGGCGCGCAGCTGCGGGCTGGTCGCCACGATGCGGCCCGCGACCTCGGCCGACAGCTCGGCGGTGCGCAGCGGTTCGACGTTGCCCTGGCTCCGCACCACGAAGTGCACCTCGCTGCGGCCGACGGGCACGAGCCGCACGCGCGGCCGCGTGTCGGGCGGCGCCGCGGTGGCCGGCTTCGGTGCCTTGTTGGCGATGTAGGCGGACAACGCGGCGCCACCGCCGAGGATGGCGAGCGGCACCAGGATCTGCAGGATCGTTCGCGAAGTGCTCACGGGGTCTCTCCGGTCGCGGTCTGGCCGAAGCCGCCGCCCAAGGCGAGGTGAAGGTCGATGCGGTTCTCGAGGCGGGTGCGCGCTACGGCGAGGCGCGCCGACTCGGCGGTGAAGGCTTGCCGCTGCGTGTCGGCGACGGCCAGGAAGTCGGTCAGGCCGCCCTGGTAGCGCGTGCGCGCGAGGTCGCGGGCGGCGGCGGCGTGGCGCGCGGCGGCGGCGAGCTGCGTCAGCCGTTCGTCGATGCGCGAGCCCGTCGTCAGCACGTCTTCGACCTCGGCGAACGCACGCAGCACCTGGCCGCCGTAGTCGGCGAGCGCCGCGTCGCGCAGCGCCTGCTGGCGATCGACCGCGGCTTGCAGCGCGCCGCCGCGGAAGATCGGCTCGAGCAGGTTGGCGCCGAGGCTCCAGACGCGGAAGTCGTCGTCGACCAGGTCTTCGAGTTCGAGACTGCTGGTGCCGGCACTCGCGGTCAGCGACAGCCGCGGATACAGCGACGCGCGCGCTTCGTCGACGCGGCAGCCGGCGGCGGCGACCTTGCGTTCGGCGGCGATCAGGTCCGGGCGGCGCTGCAGCAGTTCGCTCGGCAGGCCGACGGGCACGTTCGGCAGTTGCTGCGGCAGTGTGTCGCCGGCGTCCTGGTCGCCGGTCGGGTAGCGGCCGACCAGCACGTCGAGCTGGCGCCGGGCGCGCGCCAACTGGTCCTGCCGCTGCGCCAGCGACGCTTCGGCGTTGGCCAGATTGGTCGATGCCAGGTGCACGTCGAGCGCGGGCCGCACCCCGCGACGGAAGCGCGCGCGCACGTCGTCGGCGGTGGCGCGGAACGCGGCGACGGTGGCGTTCGCCAGTTCGACCTGCTGCCGCGCTTCGATCGCCGCGAACCACGCCTTGCACACCTGGGCGACGAGGCTCGCCTGGGCGCCCTGGAAGTCGGCGAGCGCCACCTGCTGGTCGGCGATCGCCGCACTCTCGCCGGCGCGGATGCGGCCCCAGACATCGAGTTCCCACTGCGCACTGAGCGTCAGTCCGTACTGGGTGAACGTCGTCGACGGCACGCCGCCGCCGCCGAACGGGAAGCCGATGAAGACGCGGCGCTGGCGCTGCGCCGACAGGCCGGCGTCGAGCTCGGGCCAGAACGGTGCGCCGGCGATCGTGCGCGCGGCGGCCATCGCTTCGAGGCGGGCGAACGCACCGCGCAGGTCGCGGTTGTCGACCAGCGCCTGGTCGATCAGGCGCTCGAGCCGCGCATCGCCGAAGTCGCGCCACCACGGGCCGGCGAGGGCTCCGGCGGGGGTCGCGTTCGCCTCCTTCGCCGCCGCGGCGAAGCGCTCGGGCACGGCGAGGTCGAGTTCCTGCGGCGAGGTCGTCGGTGGTTCGCTGGCGCATGCGACGAAGGTCGTCAGCATGGCGAGCAGCAGCGTGCGGCGCGGTGCGTGCGCAAGGTCGCGGCAGGGCCTCATGGGTGACTCCGGCGGCGGGTGTTCGTGGTGGTGCGGGCCGGGTGGGGCGGCTTCGCCGTTCTCGCGGCTGCACCCGGTGCGGGCCGTGTCGCCGGAATGGCTGCGGCGCGGCTGGCCGTGGTTCGCCGCGGCGTCGACCGCACGCGCGGTGCTGGCGCGGTGAGACCCGCGGCGGTGAAGGCGACGAGGTGCTCGACGACGGCGTCGACGTCGGTGGCGTCGCAGAGGCCGCCGGTCAGGTGGGCGAGCCCGTCGCCGCTGTGCAGGGTGTGTGCCATCGCTCCCGCCATGAAGTGCAGCCGCCACCAGGTCGTGGCGCGGTCGCCGCGCGGCAGTGCCCGCCGCAGGGTCGCCTCGAAACGGCTCCCCAGTTCGCGGAATTGCTCGGCGAGGAAGGTGCGGAGGAATGCCGGCTGGTCGAGCATCAGGCGCCCCATCAAGCGGCAGAAGTCGCGGCCCGGGGCCACGTGGCCGGTCGGGCAGCCGGTCGCGGTCGGGAACGCCGGCTCGACGAACGCGCGCACGACGTCGGCGACGGCGGGCCGCGGCGGCAGCGCGTCGAGGCGGCGGTGGCGTTCCTGGTTGATCGGGCCGATGCGGCGCGCGAGCACCGCCGTGGCCAGCTGTTCCTTGCCGCCGAAGTGGTAGTTGACCGCGGCGAGGTTGACGCCGGCCTCCTGCGTCAGGTCGCGCAGCGACGTCGCGTCGTAGCCGTACTCGGCGAACAGCACCTCGGCGGCGTCGAGGATCACGTCCTTGGTGTCGGGTCCGGTCATCGCGGGCGCGGAGGCTAGCAGCACGAACGTACGCTTCAAACGTACGTTCGAACGAGGTGCGCGCGCTGGCCGCGAACGGACGATGGCACCGGCGGTCGGTCGCGCCGGGCGGAACGCCCCGACGTCAGCGCCCGGTGCCGGGCGGGCCGAGGCGCAGCTCGGCGGCGACCGCGGCCGCCAGGTACTCGTGCTGTTCGCGGGTCTGGTAGACCTGCGGCGAGATGCGCAAGAGCCGCAGCGACGGCGCCGCCCAGCGCATCACCGGCACCTCGATGTGGTGCCGTTCGAACAGCGCGTGCTGCAGCGGATCGAGGCCGAGCGGGCCGACCAGCGCGTCGCCACCCGGCGGCAGCGGCACCGCGGCCAGCGAGCCGAGCATCGAGGCCGGGGCGGGCGGGGCGATGCCGAGAATGCGGCACAGCAGCTCGCGGCCGGCCAGGGCCAGTTCGTGGTTGTGTCGCTGCAGGGCGGCGATGCCGCCGGGCAATAGGCCGGCGAGGAACCGCAGCGCCGCCGGAATGCACAGGAACGGCGTCGGGTCGTCGGTGCCGGTCCAGTCGAACTCGAGCCGGAAGCGGGAACGGTCGCGGCGGCCGCTGTTGGCGCCGTGGCTCAGCACCAGCGGACGCACCAGGTGCTGGCGGTCGGCGCGCACGTGCAGCAACGCCGCGCCCTTCGGCGTGCACAGCCACTTGTGGCAGTTGCCGGTGTAGTAGGCGGCGCCGAGTGCCTGCAGATCGAGCGGCAGCATGCCCGGTGCGTGCGCGCCGTCGACCAGTGTGTCGATGCCGCGAGAGTGCAGCTTCGCCACCAGTTCGGCGACCGGCATCACCAGCCCGGTCGGGCTGGTGACGTGGTCGATCAGCAGCAGCCGCGTGCGTTCGTTCGCTGCCGCCAGCACGCGGTCGACGACGAGCTGCGGGCCGTCGATCGGAAACGGGATCGGCACGACGACGACGCGGGCCCCACGCTGCGCGGCGACGAAGTCGAGCACGTTGCGGCAGGCGTTGTACTCGTGGTCGGTGACCAGCAGCTCGTCGCCCGGCGCGAACGGCAGCGAGCGCAGCACCGTGTTGACGCCGGTGGTGGCGTTCGGCACGAGGGCGAGGTCGTCGGGCGCAGCGCCGACGAAGTCCGCCAGCGCCGTGCGCACCGCGTCCATGCGCGCTTCGAGTTCGCGATGCAGGAAGCGCACCGGCTCGGCTTCGATCTGCGCGCGCAGGCGCTGCTGTTCGGCCAGAACTTCGCGCGGGCAGGCGCCGAAGCTGCCGTGGTTCAGGAAGACGACGTCCGGGTCGAGGTCCCAGTGGCGGGCGAACGGCGAAGGCTTCGGCAGCGGCGGCGTGGCCATTGCTGCAGCATCGCGCTGCGCTCACCGCGGGACCAGCGCGCCGTCTGCGGCGTCACTGCACCGGCAGCGCCATGCGAACGGTCGGCGCCGCCAGCTTGTCCGCCGCGGGCTCGCCTTCCTCCAGGCGGAAGTACGGTTGCGCGCTGATCGGCCCGCGCGGCGTCAGGCCCATCGAGTCGGCGGCGGCGCGCAGCATGCGTTCGCCGGCGGCGAGGCGTGCTTCGAGGTCGCCGACGGCCGGATAGACGACCAGCCACTTGCCGGCGGCGAAGTCGCGCAGCTGCCAGCCCGCTGGCGCCGCCAGCGTCGGGCCCTTCGCGCGTTGGCGGAACGGCGACGCGAGCCACGCACGGTCCTGTTCGCGGAACAGCACCGGGAAGCCGGCGTTCGCCTGCTGCTGGCGCTGCAGTTCGGCGAACAGCGGCGCATACACCTTGGTCCGCGCGGCCCAATCGCCGGGATCGTCGATCACGACCCAGCGCACCGCCTGGCCCTCGACCAGGATCGGCGTCGGCGACTTCGACTCGACCTGCACGCCCGGTGTCACCACGCGGCGGTTGCCCGCAGGCTTCGCCGTGGTTCCCGGCAGCGCGAAGAAGTCGGCGTTCCAGGCGATGCCGCCGGTGTCGATGCGCACCTTGCAGCGACCGAGCGCCTTGCTGTCGGCGACCTGCACGACCCACGTGCTCGCGGCGGTGCGCAGATACTCCTGCAGCTGCACGGCCTCGTCGCCGGCGAACAGCGTGGCCGGCAGCAGCGTGTCGGGCCGCAGCGCGAGTTCGACGGTGCGGCCGCCCGGCTGCGCCAACGCGAACGTGTGCGCGCCGAGGCGCGTGCAGCCGTTGGCCCGATGCAGCGGGCCGAGCGTCGCCGCGTCGAGCAGCGTGCGCAGGTGGCGCAGGCGCGCGATCTCGTCCGGTCGCAGCAGGGCCTCGCCGCCGGCGAGCCTCGCTGCCTCGTTGCCGCGCAGCACCAGCACTTCGCCGTCGCCTTGCAGGCGCAGGTCGTCGGGCAGCTGCGCGAACAGCTGCACGCTGCGGCCATCCGGCAGTTCGATCGTCGCGGCAACGCGGTCGGCCTTGCCGCGCAGCGGGCGGTGGCATTCGTCGAGCACGGCGTCGACGAGCGTCGTCGGATCGAGGCTCGCGCTCGGCACTGCGCGCGGGATCGCGGCGGGTGGGTCGCCGCAGGCCGTCAGCAGCGTCAGTGCGAGAAGCGCCAGCGACCGGTCGAGACGCGCGCCGGTCAGCGTGTTGCGGGCGCCGTAGCTCCGCGGTTGAACGTCTTGCGCCACGCGCCGAGGTCGTAGCCGTGGTCGACACCCCCGGCAAGGCCCGCCAGCGCCTTGCGTGCGTGCAGGCGGACGTTCTGGTTGGTCTCCGACGGTTCGAGCAGCGCCAGCAGGTCGAGCCACTGGTCCTGCGCGTTCATGCGCGCCAGCGCGATCGTCGCCGCACACCGCAGCAGCGGCACCGGATGCTGCAGGAACGGCGCCACGCGCGCCGCGTACTGCGTGTCGCGCGTCAAGCCGAGCCCGCGCACGGCGCTGATCAGCACGCCGGCCGGCATGCGATCGCGTTCGTCGAGCACGCCGAGCCAGATCTTCGGGTACTCGGCGGCGCGGTCGCTCGCTCCCTGCAACTGGTACAGCGCCCACGCCGCGTCGATGCGGCCGTCCTCGGGATGGTCCTTGTTCATCATCACCGCCGCGATCACGCCGGGCGGCGTCTGCGGCGCCTTCAGCACCGCGAGGCCGAAGACGGCGCGGTCGACGAGTTCCGGTTTGCTGAGTTGTGCACCCTGCAGGATCGTCTGCATCACTTCGTGGCGCCCGGAGAAGCCGAGCGCCGACAGCGCGATGCCCTGTTGCCACGGGCGGCTCTGGTCGATCGCCAGCGCCTGCAGCCGGCGAAACAGGTCGCCCGGCGACCAGCTGGCGTCGCGGGCGGCGGTGCCCGCCATCTGCCTGGCACCGGTGTCGAGCACGACGTCGCGCAGGTACTTCTCGAGCTTCTCGATCTGCTGGTCGCCGTGCTGCGTGCCCTGGTTGACCAGCAGCTCGGCGTAGCGCAGCAGCGCCTTGTCGAGATCGAGCAGCACCGCGTTCTCGTTGATGTCGCGCGGCTTGTTGTCGTTGACCGGCAGCGCCAGAGGGGCGACGTCCGGATTGGGATCGGGGACCGGTGCTGCACTGCAAGCAGCGAACAGGAGCGACGACAGGACGAGCGGGCGATGCATCGTGGCGGCGTGAGAAGGGGACCGGACTCAATCCTTCCCGCGGAGCCGGCTCGACGCCAGAATCCGCCGGATGGTCGTCGCCGACGTTCTCGAAGCCGCGGACTGCGAGCAGGTGCTGCTCGTCCGCGACCGCTCCGCCGACGCCATGGCGCTGGTCGCGGTGCACGACACGCGGCTCGGCCCGGCGCACGGTGGCATCCGCCGATGGCGGTATTCGAGCCTGCACGCCGCCGCCCGCGACGTGGTCGCACTGGCGCAGGCGATGACGTGGAAGTGCGCGCTGGCCGAAGTGCCCGCCGGCGGCGGCAAATGCGTGCTGCTCGACCGCCCCGGCCTCGACCGCCGCGCCGCCTACCGCTTGGTCGGCCGCACCGTGCAGCAGCTCGGCGGCCGCTTCTTCACCGGCCCGGACGTCGGCACCAGCGACGACGACCTGCGCGAGGTCGCGGCGGTGACGAAGTTCGTCGCGGTCGCCCCCGTCCTGGGCCAACCGGGCCCCGGCGACCTGGCGAAGGCGACCGCGCTCGGTGTCACTGCGGCGCTGACCGCGCTGGCCGAACGGCTCGGCCGGCCGCTCCCCGGCCTGCACGTGGCGATCCAGGGGCTCGGCGCCGTCGGGCTCGAACTGGCGCGCTGTCTGCGCTCCGCCGGTGCCCGACTCAGCGTCGCCGACGTGATGCCCGAGCGGGTGGCGGCAGCCGTCGCGCTCGGCGCCGAAGCCGTCGCCAGCGACCGCATCCTGCAGCTGCCGTGCGACGTGTTCGCGCCGTGCGCCCTCGGCGGCGTCTTGACCGCTGCCGTCGCCGCGTCGCTGCCGGCGCGCGGGGTCTGCGGGGCCGCCAACAACCTGTTCGCCGACGATTCCCCGGCGGATCGTGAGGCCCCGTCGGTGCTGCACCGCCGCGGTGTGCTCGTGGTCCCCGACTTCGTCGCCAACGCCGGCGCCTTGATCCAGGGCGCCACCTGGCACCTGACCGGCGTGCAGGTGGGACCCGAGCGCCTCGCGCGCATCGGCGCCACCGCCGGCGAACTGCTCGACCGTGCGCGCGCAGCGGACGTTCCGCCTTCGATCCTGGCGCTGCAGATGGCGCGCGAACGGCTGGCGAGGGCGTCGGCATGACGCTGCGTGTGCTCGGCGACTGCGCCGCCCCGGTGTTCCTGGTGCCGTATCGCTCCGCGGCCTCCGGGCAGGAGCTGTGGGTGCACCGTCTCTTCGTCGAGGGCCTGCCCGACGAACTCGACGCGCTGTTCGTGACCTCGGACCTGCAGGGTTGGGCCGACGGTCCGTTCGGCAACTGCCTGCTCGGCCACGCGGTCGCCGCGGAACTGCTCGACCACTGCCAGGCCTGCCGCATCGACCCGGCGCGCGTCGGCGTGGTGCTGGCCGGCGACCTGTTCGCGCTCGAGGACCTGACGCGCCGCGGCGGGGTCGGCGACGTGCGCGACGTGTGGCGCGCGTTCTCCCGCCACTTCGGCTTCGTCGCCGGCGTCGCCGGCAACCACGATGCGTTCGGCGACCAGGCCGAGGAGCTGGCCGCGTTCGCGCAGGAGCCGCGCATCCACCTGCTCGACGACGGCACCGAAGGGCTGGCGATCGCCGCCGATTGCCACGGGCTGCGCCTCGCCGGCGTCTCCGGCATCGTCGGCAACCCGCACCGGCCGTGGCGCAAGACCCAGGAACGCATGCAGCAGGCGGTCGCGCGCGCGCTGCAGTTCGACGCCGACGTGCTGGTGCTGCACCAGAATCCGGCGCTGCCCGACGTCAAGCGCTCGGATCACGCGTGGCTGACGGACCTGCTGCGCGAACGGGCGCGGGGTTTGGTGGTGTTCGGGCACTCGTGGTGCCACCGGCCGCTGGTCGAGCTGGGTGGGTGCCAGATGCTGGCGAGCGAAGGGCGCGCGTTCTGGCTCGAGCGCGGGCACTGAGCTCGGGGTCGGGTTCGATGCAGCGAGCAACTTGGTGTCGAGGTGGCTGATTGTCTTGTGATCAGCGTTGGTTCCTTCGTCGCGTCCTCGCAGTCAAGTGGTGGGCCTTCGAGACTGCCTGCGCTCCGGCGGTGTTGGTCCCGTTGTGGCTCATTCTATTTCGATTCGCGCCCAGGGCCTTGGCTCGCATGGCTGGTCACAAGCTGAACAACGGCCTCTGTCATCAGCATGCATACGTGTCGTCGGCGGCGCTTCCGGCTGCCCCATTCATTGTGGAAGCGCTCGAGAGGAAGCAGCCTGGGATCGTGGCCGATGCGCTCGACATGATTCTCGGATTCCTGCAGTGTACGGATCCCCGGGATGGGGAGTCGTTGCAATGGCACAAGGAGCTGCGAGCCGTGGTGCTGGGCGCGCTTCCGAGAGTGAGGCAGTTGTCCATGTGCGGCGATGCCGAGGTGGCCGAGATGGCGAAACTGGTGGAGTTGGAGGCTGGGTGAAGGGGGCGGTGCTGTCCGAGAACTGGAGCGCGAGCATTTTCGGGAACGGATGCCGCCTTCGCGGTCCTTTCCGGCTGCCGTTTCAGTCGCCCGAGTTCGTCGTTCGCGCACCGGTAGCCACCGACGGTCCACGAGGCGCTGGGCCGCCGCTTCCTGGCGGTCGTGGCCGAGCAAGTTGGAGGTCGTGGCGCGCGAGCGGGGGTTGCCCTCGACGAGGGCCTGCGCGACCATCTGCGCCGCTCGCTGGGACGCGTGGCAGCCCGGAGAGCCCTTCAAGCCTGCCACATCTTGACCATCGAAGGCCGTGGATATCGTCAGTGGTTTCTGGGCTCAGCAGCGTGATGGGAAGGCAAGGTGTACAGCGCCTGTTGACGGGGGTGAGCGAAAAGTGATGGCCATTCTTGTGGTGGGCCGCGTGATTCTCGTCGGAGCCACGTTGGGCGCATACGTGTATTGGGGCCTGAGGTATGTCGATGTGATGTTCGGGACGGAGTTGGGAGGTGCTTGGCGGGTAGAGTTTGTGATGGCTTGTGTGGTGTTTACCGTATTCTCTGGTCCGGCTCTTGCTGTTGGGTTTGAGTGGGGTCTTGACTGTCTCCGAATACCAAGCATCGTGCTGTTGGGTGTCGGACTTGCGGCCCTGTTGAGGTTGGTGGTGTGGCGTTTCGATGCACGGCTCGATGGATTGGTTGTGCAGCTATCGGTGGTGCTGTGGGCGGCGTGGCTGTCGAGGGTCCTGGTCGCGCCTCGTGTGATGTCCGAGAAGGGTGATGCCTGAATGCGCGTTCGTCACGTAGGCTTTTTCTCCGATCTTCCTCACGGGATTCCTTCGGAGCCAAGCGTCGAGAGCTTGGTCGCG
>JBILEY010000013.1:0-27172 GCA_044351865.1 Planctomycetota bacterium
ACGAAGGCGAGGCCGACCAGCAGGATCAGCTTCCAGGTCTCGCGGTTCAGGTCCTTGATGCCCGGCAGGAAGAACAGCGAGCCCGACACCAGGGACAAGCAGCCGAGCATGACCAGCGCGTAGCCGGCCGAGTGGATCAGGCGGTTGACCAGGTTGGCGCGGTTCTGCGCGGTGCGCCAGTCGTAGAGGTCGTTGTAGCTGAGCGACGCCTGGCAGATCACGGCGACGGTCAGGCTGGTCAGCAGGCCGCGCACCAGTTCGGCCGACGGCGCCAGCAGAGTGAAACTGCGCGACGTCAGCGGCGGCACGCTGGTCCCGATCAGCACCACCGCCATGAACAGCACCGTCTCCGTCAGCATCAGCAGCAGCTTGCGCCGCGGGATGATCTGTTCAGCGAGGGTGGGCATCGGCAGCAGGACGGGGACGGTGGGATCGGGGCGTCGGTGGGGAGAGTTCGACCGGTGGAGGGCCCTGGCTACAGCGCGGCGCCAGCTGGCTGTGCCATGGGCGGCACCGGCAACGCTGCGGACGGAGCGGAAGTGCAGCAATTCTGGACGAGCTTGCCGCCATCGGATCGCGACCACGTCGATGCGCAGTTCGGCCGGGGATGGCTGCAGCACCGGCGCCAAGGCGCGAAGGGTGCGGGTGAGGCGGTCCAGACGTTCGGCATCGACGAGGCGTTCGGGTGCGGGGTGGTCGGCGCTGGCCTTGACCTCGACGGCGATCCAGGTGCGGCCGCGGCGGGCCAGCACGTCGATCTCGCCGAAGTCGGTGCGCAGGTTGCGCGCGGCGATCCGGTAGCCGGCGGCGGCGAGCGCCACAGCGGCCAGTTGTTCGCCCGCCCGACCGGAGCGGTGCGCGGCGGGCAGTTGCTCAGGACTTCTTCGCGTCCGGGGTGGCCGCTTCATTGCGCTCCACCCTGGCGATCGACGTCCGGTCGTAGGTCATCTGCACCGAGTCCACCTGCAGCGTCACCGTCTTCTCGGTCAGCTTGGCGATCTGGGCGTGGAGGCCATCGCGCATCACCACGCGGTCGCCGACCTTGACCGACGACAGCAGGGCCATCAGTTCCTTCTGCTGCTTCTGCTGCGGGCGGATCATCATGAAGTACATCAGCACCATGAACAGGCCGAGGTACAAGAAGGTCTCGTTGCCACCGCACGGCGACGCGGGCTGCTGACCGGTTGGAGCGCCCGGGGCCGTCGTGCCGCCAGCCGTCACCGGAGCCTGCCCGGTCGACGACGTGGGCGCGGTCGGCGGCGCGGTCGCCTCCTGCACGCCCGGCAGGGCGGCGGCTTGGGCCGTGGTCGGAAGGAACGGGAGCAGGAGCGTCGTCGACGGCATCGGAGGAGGCGGCGGGGAGTCCGGGGGGCGAGCAGTATAGGGACCGGCCCCGTTGCGTTGCAGCCAAAGCTCGGCATCCTCTTCGCCCCGCAGTCCGCTCGGTTCCCACCGAGCCGACCGCCGAGCCAACCAACGAGCCAACCGACGACCCGTACGAAGACGACGAACCGATGCGCGTGCTCGCAGCCATGTCCGGCGGTGTCGACAGCAGCGTGGCAGCACTGCTGCTGCAGCGACAGGGCCACGAGGTCGTCTCCGTGTTCATGCGGAACGGCGTCGCCGGCAAGTCGGCGCAGGAGAAGTCGTGTTGTTCGGCGAGCGATGCTCGGGATGCACAGCTGGTAGCAGGTCGATTGGGCATGGCGTTCTATGCGGTGGACTACGCGACGGAGTTCGCGGCGCTGATGGATCACTTCGCGGCCGAGTACCGACGCGGCCGCACGCCGAACCCCTGTGTGCTGTGCAACCAGCACCTCAAGTTCGGTCACCTTCTTTCGCTCGCAGACGACGTTGGTGCAGATGCGGTGGCGACCGGCCACTACGCGCGCGTCGTCGATGGCGAACTGCGCACCGCGCGCGACGCCAACAAGGACCAGACCTACTACCTGTTCGGCATCGAACGCGCGGCGCTGGCCCGCACGCTGTTCCCGCTCGGCGAGCTGGCGAAGCCGGAAGTTCGCGCCATCGCGGCGGAAGCCGGGCTCGTCACCGCCGACAAGCCGGAGTCGATGGAGATCTGCTTCGTCACCAGCGGCGACTACCGCGACGTCGTGCGGGCGCGCGGCGGCAGCGGTCAGGCGGGGCGCTTCGTCGGCGCCGACGGTCGCGAGCTCGGCCGCCACGACGGCGTCGACGGCTTCACCATCGGCCAGCGCAAGGGCCTGCCGGCGTTGGGGGTGCCGCACTACGTCGCCGCGATCGATGCGGCGAGCGGCGACGTCACGCTGGTGCCGCGCGACGGCGTCGAGAAGCGCGTGATGTTCGTCGACGGCCTGCGCTGGCTGTGCGATGCGCCCGCCGACGGTGCGGCGATCGCGGCGCGGGTCAAGGTGCGGGCGCGACACGAGCCCGCGGCGGCGGTGATCCGCGCCGACGGCGCCCGTGCGCGGGTCGAGTTCGAGACTCCGGTCGCGGCGATCACGCCGGGGCAGGCGGCGGTGTTCTACGACGGCGAACGGGTGCTCGGCGGCGGCTGGATCGACGGCGCGAACTGACGCGGATCGACGGCGTGCCGGGCGAAGGGGCGCCGATCGAACGGGGCGCCGATCGAACGGGGCGCCGATCGAACGGGGCGGGGCGCGATGGTCCTTGGGCGGGCGAACGTTGCGAGCGGTGGCGCGGGGACGGCCGCGCGGTGGCCCACAGGCCGTTCGTCAGCAGCTCGCGCGGCGGGCGCTGCGTCGGAGCTCGGCTCGACGACGGCGGGTGCTCTGCGCGCGACGGGCGGCGGTCAGATGCTGTCCTTCAGCCCGGTGCCGGCGCGGAAGCCGACGGTGCGCGACGCCTTGATCTGGATGGCTTCGCCGTTCTGCGGGTTGCGGCCGGTGCGCGCCTTGCGGTTCTTCACCGCGAAGGTGCCGAAGCCGACGATCTGCACTTCCTTGTCCTTCTTCAGGCCCTTCTGGATCGACGCGATCAGCGCGTTCACCGCGCGCTCCGCGTGCGCCTTGCTGCACTCGACGCCGAGTTGCTTCTGCACTTCCTGGACGAGGTCTGCCTTGTTCACGGAATCCTCCAACGAGTTGCCACGTGGCATGGTTGGCCCAACCGCCCTTCGGTCGAGCTCGAGGGCCCAATGCAAGCGCGCCAGCGCTGCGCTGGCAAGGGCGCGACGGCCGGCGGAGCCGCACGGTTGCTGGCTTGCGCGGCGGGCGTGCTCGGGGGCCGCGACGCCGGTGCGGTCGCTGGTGGTTTTCTCAAGTCGGGATCGATTCGGGTCGATGTTCGGACCGCCGGGGCGGAGCGCCCCGCTACCCCCCGAACTCGACGGAGAATGCCATGAGGATCGCGGCCATCGGCGCCACCCTGTTGCTCGCTCTCGCTTCGTGCTCGTCGACGCCGACGACGACGGAAAGCCCGTTCCAGCAACCCAACTCGCTGATGGCGGGGGAGATCGACCAGCGCGTCGAGCAGATTCCCTACCAGCACCGCGACGAGCTGCTGCAGAACCTGCTGTGGCTGGCGCAGACCGGCGAACAGACGATCCCGTCGGTGCTGAAGGGGCTCGAGCACGAGAATCCGAAGGTGCGCAGCTCGTGCGCCTGGGTGCTGGGCCGCCTGCGCGACCGTCGCACGATCCCGAACCTGCAGCAGGCGGCGAAGGACAGCGAGCCGACGGTGCGCATGGAGTGTGCGCGCACGCTGGTGCTGATGGGCGATCTCGCCTGGTCGCCGACGTTGATCGAAGGCCTCGACAGCGACCGCAAGGAAGTGCGCTACCTGTGCCACGAGGCGTTGAAGACGTCGTCGGGTCACGACTTCGGCTACGACCATCTGAACCAGAACGAAGGCGACCAGCGTCTGTCGGTGCTGCGTTGGCGCCAGTGGTGGAGCGAGTACTCGGGCGACACGATGTTCGCCGCCAGCTACCAGCAGAAGTACAGCCTGCAGCCGCAGGTCGCCGCCCCGGGTGGCGAAGGCAAGCCGATGGGCGAGCCGGCGCCGCAGAACGCGCCGAACCCGAACCAAGCCAACACGACGAGCACCAACGAGTCGCCGATGCCGTCGAACGGCACCGAGCCGATCGGCCCGCAGCCGCAGGGCGGCGAAGCGCCGGCGGCGAACGGCCAGCCGCAGCAGCCGAACCGCAGCTGAGAGGCCGAGAAGAAATCCAGCATACGGCCTCTCAGAGTCATGTTTGGCGGCTGCCTTCGCAGCCGCGCAGAGCCTTCGAGTGATTCTCTCTCAGGCTCTGAGGCGGTGCTGCGCTGTGCGGCCCGCGGGCCGCACGAGCCGCGACCATGGCGCGAGGCGCCGGTTCTGCGGGGATCGGGTGGATGGCGGAGGTTTCCTCCGCGGCGGCACGCGCTAGACTGCGCCAGCCCCTCTCCCACCCAAGCCTGAACCAGGCCAGTCCTACCCCATGAATCGCACGCGCCGCGCGGTCCAGTCCGGCTTCACGTTGATCGAACTCCTCATCGTCGTCGGCATCATCGGCCTGCTGATCGCCGTGCTGGCGCCGCAGATCTTCGACAAGCGGAAGGTATTCCTGGCGCTCGCCGAGCAGAGCCACCTGCAGAAGCTCGGGGGCATGCTGCTGACCTACAAGGCGACGCACAAGCAGGCGCTGCCGAACGAGAATGGGCACAAGCTGCTGCTGTCCCTCTGGACGTCGAAGGTCATGAACCACAACGAAGAGAACTTCGACCTCTTCTGGACGCCGGAGAGCCAGGATCCGCACTATCGCGAACTGCGGGACCTGGTCGCCAAGGGCGAGGATCCCTGGCAGAGCCTCGCCAGCACCGACTCCAACGACACCCACTACGCAGGTCGGATGAAGAAGCACCTGCGTGAGCTCGACAACTCGAACGAAGAGCAAGCCGTGGCGGCCACGGACAACGAAGGGATGAACTGCCTGTCGGACGGAACCGTATGCGTGCTGTTCAACGACCTGATCAAGGTGCGACAGTACTTCCCCGACGACCTGATCAAGCTGTTCAGCGTGCCGGATCCGCGGGAGAACCCGGTCATGATGGTCGGCGACTCCGCCGTGATCCCGGCCTGCAAGAAGCTCGATTACTGACCTTCGCGCGCGCGCCGCTGCGCGCGAGCCCGACCTGCGACCAGCGGAGCCGATCGGCTCCGCTGGTTTCGTTTCGGGGGGAAGCGTCGGGGGACATGTCAGGGGACAAGGTCGCGCCCCGGCGTCAAAAGAACGCCATCACCGGCACCGCCAGCGACACCGTGCCGGTGGTCGCCAGGTGGTTCGTGCTGTTGACGATGCGCGCGGTCGGCACCGGCAGCGTGCCCGGTGCTGGCGTCACCATGGTCACCGCGTCGCTGAACGTCATTGCCACCGTGTTCCAGTGCACGGTGCCGGCCTGGCACCACAGCCGGTAGCCCGGCGGCAGCGGCGGCAGGTTGGTCAGCGCGCCGTCGTAGTTCCCCTGCAGGTTCATCGTGCCCGGCAGCGGGAACCAGACCTCGTTGCTGCTCCACACCGTGCAGCCCGGTTGCAGCGGCCACGGCGAGCCGAGCACCGAAGTGCCGAGCATGACGAACGGCAAGGCGACGCCGGTGCCGTCGTCGGTGATGCCGTCGCGGATCGACACGTCGAGGCGCGGGCCGTTGCCGAAGTGCCACAGGCTCATCGTCGCCGTGCAGGCCGTCGTGCTGCCCGGGCGCGCACAGCCGCTGAACGTCCGGAAGCCCGCCGCCTCGCTGCGGCCGTCGTTGAAGTGCTCGTGCGCGTCGAGGTAGACGCTGAGGTTCTGGTTGCTGCCGGCCGCCGACGTGTTGCCGTAGACGATCACGTCGACGCACAGCGTGCCGCCGCCGGCGGGCATCGTGAACGGCACCTGGTAGGGGACCTGCAGCTCGAACGTCGCCGCCGGATCGAGGGCCGGGCGGTTGGTCGCCGGGAACGTCACCAGCGTGCGCGGCAGCACGGTGACCACGTTGCTGCCAGCGTTGGTGGCGAACGTCGTCGACGCCTGCGTCGGCAGGTTCGGCGACACCGACAGGCGCACCTCCATGTCGCAGGTGAACGCGTCGACCACGCCGCGCACGGTGATCGCATCGCGGCGGTAGGCGTGGCCGCTGATCACCGTGCCGGCCGGCACGTCGCGGTGCAGCGTCTGCATGCGCGCATCGGCGCGGCCGAGCGGGAAGTTGGTGAACGAGCTGCCCTCGAGCGTGGCGCGGTCGAGCGGCGACACGGTCGACGGGGTCGCGGACTGGGCGGGGGACAGAGCTGCCAGCAGCGGCAGCACGAACAGGGCGGACTGCTTCATCGGATCTCCTTCGTGGGGTTCGCGGCCGCGCCGGATCGTTCCGTCGCGGGACCGCCCCAAAGGGGACGAAGGTCCCGCACTTCGTGCAGAAAATGCTGCGGCAGCGTTGCGCGGCCGGCGACCTGCTCGCTATCGTCCCCGCCCCTCGTCGACGTCGCTTGCACGCGGTGGGGATGAGCAGACCTTCGCCAACACCAGGTTCCAAGCCGAAGCAGCCGGGTTCGCCCCCGAACTCGCGCGCCCTCGGGGCGGGACTCACCCTGGCGGTCAGCGTCGGTCTGTTCGCCTACGGTGGAATGTGGCTCGACGCCCGCTTCGGCACCAAACCCTGGTTGCTGCTGGTGTGCGTCGGCTTCGCCATCGTCGGCGGCATCCTGCACCTGATCCGCGTGCTGGCACCCGAACTTTGGCCGTTCGGGAAGTTGCCGAGGAACGGTGGGTGACCCGCCTGGTCGCCCGAAGCACGTCGCACTCTTCGTCCGCCTCCGCTCCAAGTTGTCTTCGCCCGTCGACAGCCCGCTGACCGCCGCCGCGTCCATCGCGACGCCGTCGCCTGCCGCCTTCGCGGCGGGTGCACGTAGTGGCCTGTCGAGCGCGCTGCTGCTGTCGGCCTACGCGCGCGCCGCGATGCTGGTCGTGCTGCTCGGAGCGATGGCCTGGGGCCTCGGCTTCGTCGCCGCCGACCGCGTCGGCATGCTGGCGCTCGGCCTCGGCGCCGCGTTGTTCGCCAGCGGCGCCGCGGTGCTGCTGAAGGGCGGCTTCCTCGGCGATCGCGCGATGGCGACGATGCACGGCGATGGCCGCCTGCTCGCCGCGCGCCTGCAGAGCATCCTCGCCGCCGGGCTCGGCCTGAAGCTCGTCACGGTGACGCTCGGCGTGCTGCTGCTGCGCAGCCAGCAGGTGAAATTCGAACTGGTCACCACCTTTGCCGTCGCGTTCGCGGCGGCTGCTCTGGTGTGCCAGGTCACCGTGGCCGGCATCCTGTGGCGCGCCCTGTCGCGCCGCTCTGGGCCGGTCGGCAACCTGACGGCCAACCTTTCTGCCGGCAGCCTGGCGACTGGCACCCTGTCGGCGAACCCGCAGTCGCCGAGCAGACCTTCCTAACATGCTTCCGACGCGCTCCATCCTCCAGCGTGCCCTTCCCCTGCTGCTGTGGCTGCTCGTCGGCCTCGGCGTCAGTGGTGGGCTGGTCGCCCAGGAACCTCCGCAAGCGCCGGCTGGTGCCAAGGCGGCTGGTGGCCATGACGATCACGGCCACGCGGAGAAGAAGACGCTCGAGATGTCGAACGCGGACTTCTTCAACAAGCAGTTCGCGCACAGCGTCCCGTACATCATCTTCACGCCGAACATCTCGCCCGACCCCAAGGTCAACAAGATGTTCGCGGTCTACAACGTGCAGCCCTGGCAGTGGGTCTCGTTGGGCCTGATGCTCGTCCTCTTCCTGCCGGTCGTCGGCAGCTTCCGCAAGAACCAGGTCGGCTGGTTCACGCGCATCCTCCGCGGCTGGTGCCTCTGGATCCGCGACGAGATGGTCTACAAGGTGATGGGGAAGGAACACGGGCGGCCCTTCGTGCCGTTCTTCCTGTTCGTCTTCTTCTTCATCTGCTTCCAAAACGTGCTCGGCCTGATCCCCAGCGCCGGCCACCACTTCCCGCTGGCGATCTACACCGCCACCGGCACCCCCTACGTCACCGGCGCGCTCGCGATCGTCATCTTCCTGACGATGATCGGCATGGGCATGAAGGCGAACGGCGTGCTCGGCTTCTGGAAGGGCCTCGTGCCGCACGTGCCGCTGCTGCTGTGGCCGATGATGCTCGCGATCGAACTGGTCGGCCTCGTCGTCAAGCCGTTCGCGTTGACCATCCGTCTGTTCGCGAACATGCTCGCCGGCCACCTGGTCATCGGCTCGGCGATCGCGCTGGTGTTCCTGTTCACCAAGATGCAGGGCGGCGCTGCGACCAGCTACCTGACGGCGCTGCCGTGCGCTGGCCTCGCGATCTTCATCTACGTGATCGAGGCCTTCGTCACGCTGCTGCAGGCCTACATTTTCACGTTCCTCAGCATCAACTTCCTCTGGCAGGCCATGCATCAGGAACACTGATTCCTGCTGCTGCCGGCCCGACGTCACGAACTTCCGCATCCATTTCCTTCAGCAAGTAGTCACGGAGAACCCAATGCTCGCTTTCTTCCAGGATCCCGCCGCCCAGCAAGCCGCCGTCAACCTCGCCGCCGCCGCCAACTCCGGTTGGGGCCTGGGTGCAGGTCTCGCGGCCGGCATGGCCGCGCTCGGCGCTGGCCTCGGCATCGGCCGCATCGGCGGCTCGGCTGGTGAGGGCATCGCCCGTCAGCCGGAAGCCGCCGACGCCATCAAGGGCAACGCGCTGCTGCTGTCGGCCTTCGTCGAAGGCGTCGCGCTGTTCGCGGCCGTCATCGGCCTGATCCTGGCCGGCAAGTGACCGCTGGCAAGTAAGCGCAGGCGGGGGCGCACAGGCGCCTCCGTCCAAGGCCGACGGCCGCACGGCACTCGCCGTGCTCCGTCGGATCCGTGTTCGTTCGTTCGCTCCGACCGTCCTCCGTTCGCCGAGGCCCCGCGTGTTCGCATACTTGGCCGCTGTGCTCCCCGAAGGTGATCGCTCCCTGAGCTCGATCCTCGAGTTCTCTCCGGGCGCGATGATCTGGACCTTCATCGCCTTCTTCGTCGCCTTGCCGGTGATGTGGAAGTTCGTCTACGGCCCGATCACGACGGCCCTGGAGGAACGCGACAAGAAGGTCGAGGACGCGATCGCCGCCGCCGATGTCGCCCGCAAGGAAGCGGAGGCGCAGATGGCGCAGGCCAAGGCCGAGCTGCAAAAGGCGCAGGCCGACGGCAAGCGCATGGTCGAAGAGGCGATGGCTCGCGCCGAACGCCAGGCCGCCGAGGCCGTGCGGGTGGCCGACGAGCGTGCCAAGCAGGAGCTGCAGAAGGCGCGCGACACGATCGCCGCCGAGAAGCGCCAGGCCCTGCAGGAGATCAAGGCGATGGCCGTCGAGCTGACGATCGCCGCCACCGGCAAGCTGCTGCGCCAGGAAGTCGACGCGCAGAAGAACCGGCCGCTGGTCCAGCAGTTCGTCGCCAACGCCGACGCGGGTGGCCGATGACCCTGCTCGCCAAGCGCTACGCCGAGGCGGTGTACGCTTCGGCCAAGGCCCAGGGCGCGGTCGACACCGTCGCCGCGGACCTGCACGCCATTCAGCAGAACCTGGCCGCACCCGCGGCGAAGGCGCTGCTGACCAGTCCCGACGTGACGCCTGCCGAGCGCACCGCAGTCCTCGACAAGCTGGTCGCCGGCCGGCACACGCTGACGAAGAACCTCGTCGGCGTGCTGCAGCACCGTCGCCGCCTGGAGGTGCTGTTCTCGATCGCCGACGCCTTCACCGGCCAGCTGATGGCAGAGCGTGGTGAGGTCGAAGGCGTGGCCGAGTCGGCCTACGCGCTCTCGGCCGACGAACTGGCGGCGCTGACCACGCTCGCCGGCCGCTTGAGCGGCAAGAAGGTCAAGCTGACCGCAGCGGTGCGCGCCGAGTTGCTCGGTGGCGTCCGCCTGCGTGTCGGCAACGTGCTCTACGACGGCTCGCTGCGCGCGTCCCTGGACCAGCTCCAGCACAAGCTCGCGCAGGCGTCGGTGTGACGCGGCCACGGCGCCGCATCTGACCCAGACATTCCGCAACTGAATCTTCCGCCCGATTGACCATGGATCTCAAACCATCCGAAGTCGCCACCGTCCTGAAGTCCGAGATCGAAGGCTTCGCCGGTCGCATGCAGAAGTCCAGCGTCGGCACCGTGCTGATGGTCGGTGACGGCACCGCCCGCGTGCACGGCCTCGACGACTGCATGATGAACGAGATGCTCGACTTCGGGAACGGCATCCTCGGCGTCGCACTGAACCTCGAAGAAGACAACGTCGGCGCAGTGCTGCTCGGCAGCGACGCCAAGGTCAAGGAAGGCGACACCGTCCGCACGACCGGCCGCGTCATCTCGGTGCCGACCGGCCTGCAGATGTGCGGGCGCGTCGTCGACGCACTCGGCCGCGCGGTCGACGGCAAGGGCGAGATCAAGGTCGGTCCGAACGACCTGCGCCCGATCGAAGGCCGTTCGCCGTCGGTGCCCGAGCGCCAGCCGGTCAAGGAACCGCTGCAGACGGGCATCAAGGCCATCGACTCGATGATCCCGATCGGCCGCGGCCAGCGCGAGCTGATCATCGGCGACCGCGGCACCGGCAAGACGGCGCTGATCGTCGACACGTTCATCAACCAGAAGTCGACCGGCGGCGGCGACCCGAAGAACCCGAACCAGGTCATCTGCATCTACGTGGCCGTCGGCCAGAAGCAGTCGACCGTGAAGGCGGTCGTCGACAAGCTCGAGAAGTACGGCGCGATGCCGTACACGATCGTGGTGTCGGCGCCGGCGTCGGCGGAAGCGGCCATGCAGTTCCTCAGCTGCTACGCCGGTGCGTCGATGGGCGAGCGCCTGCGCGACGAAGGTCGCCACGTCGTCATCGCCTACGACGACCTCTACAAGCAGGCCGTCGCCTACCGCCAGGTGCTGTTGCTGCTGCGTCGTCCGCCGGGCCGCGAAGCGTTCCCGGGCGACGTGTTCAACCTGCACAGCCGTCTGCTCGAGCGCGCCGCGAAGCTCTCCAAGGAGAAGGGCGGCGGTTCGATGACGGCGCTGCCGGTCGTCGAGACGCAGGAAGGCGACGTGTCGGCGTACATCCCGACCAACGTGATCTCGATCACCGACGGCCAGATCTTCCTGGAGTCGTCGCTGTTCAACGCCGGCCAGCGTCCGGGCGTCAACGCCGGCATCTCGGTGTCGCGCGTCGGTGGCTCGGCGCAGATCGGCGCGATGAAGAAGATCTCCGGTGGTCTGCGCATCCAGCTCGCGCAGTTCCGCGAGCTCGCCGCGTTCGCCCAGTTCGGCAGCGACCTCGACAAGGCGACGCAGCAGGCGATCACGCGCGGCCAGCGCATGACCGAGCTGCTGAAGCAGCCCGAGTTCCAGCCGGTGCCGGTCGAGGAGCAGATCGTCAGCCTCTACGCCGGTTCGTCGGGTGCGCTCGACACCGTGCCGCTGAACCGCGTCGGCGAGTTCGAGAAGAAGTACCTGGCCTTCGTGCGCGCCAGCCACGCCGACCTGCTGGAGAAGATCCGCACCGACAAGAAGTGGACGGACGACATCCAGAAGAAGTGCGACGAGATCTGCGCGAAGTTCCGCGCCGAGTTCCTGGCCTGATCGATGTTCTTGGCCTGATCGATAGCGGAAGCGAGCGACGGATACCGCGACCCGCGGTGTCCGTCCGAGACTCGGACCGAAACCCCAGCTGACCCATGGCGAACCTCAAGGAACTCCGCGGCCGCATCAAGTCGGTGGCCAGCATCGCGCAGATCACCCGCGCGATGGAGATGGTCGCGTCGATGAAGCTGCGCAAGGTGCAGGCGAAGGCGCAGAGCTTCCACCCGTACGTCGACGAGATCCGGCACATGATCGAAGCGCTGGCCGGCAAGGTCGGCGGCGACGGCGAGGTGCCGCTGTTCCAGGCGCGCGAGGTCAACACCGTCGGCCTGCTGGTGATCACCAGCGACCGCGGCCTGTGCGGTTCCTACAACAGCTACGTGCTGGCGCTGCTGCGCCGCACGATCGACGAGCTGAAGGCGCAGGGCAAGCAGATCAAGTTCTGGGTCTACGGCCGCAAGGGCTACGCGTGGCTGCAGCGCCGCGGCTTCGCCGTCGAGCGCTTCTTCGTCGAGCCGCCGCTCGACAAGGCCGACTTCGGCGCCGCCAAGATGGTCGGCCAGGCGATGGTCGAAGCGTTCACCAGCGGTGCCGTCGACCAGGTGCGCCTCGTCTACACGCGCTTCCAGTCGATGATCAAGTTCGTGCCGACGGACGCGCAGTTCCTGCCGATCCAGTCGATCCCGGTCGGGCAGGCGGCGAAGGCCGAGCAGTACGAACTCGACTTCCTGATGGAGCCGGACGCGACGACGATCTTCAACCGGTTGCTGCCGCGCTACCTCGAGACCGTGGTCTTCGACGCCATGCTGCAGTCGCTGACCAGCGAGCACGCCAGTCGCCGCATGGCGATGAAGGGCGCGACGGACGCCGCGGTGCGCATGAACAAGGGCCTGAAGAAGGTCTACAACCGCGCCCGCCAGGAGAACATCACCAAGGAGCTGCTCGACATCGTCGGCGGCGCCAGTGCCGTGAGCTGACCCTCGCAAGACGCGACCAGCCCGGCCCCATCCGCATCCAACTGACAGCATTCGACCCGAGGAAAGACGTGACGACCGCGACCCAAGTGCAAGGCAAGATCCTCCAGGTGTTCGGCCCCGTGGTGGACGTGCAGTTCGCCGAAGGCCATGTGCCGAACCTCTACAACGCGATCACCGTCGTCGACAAGCAGCGGGGCATCGACCTCGTGCTCGAGGTCGCGCAGCAGCTCGGCAACTCGTCGGTGCGCTGCGTGGCCATGTCGTCGACCGACGGCATGAGCCGCGGCATGCCCGCCAACGACACCGGTGCGCCGATCTCGGTGCCGGTCGGGGACGTGACCCGCGGTCGCCTGTTCGACGTGCTCGGCCGGGCCCTCGAGGTCAACGTGCCGCACCCGCGCACCGGCGTGCCGATGACGGCGGTCGCCACCAAGACCACGCTGCCGATCCACCGCGCGGCGCCGAAGTTCGAGGACCAGCAGGCGATCACCGAGGTCTTCGAGACCGGCATCAAGGTCGTCGACCTGCTGTGCCCGTTCGCCAAGGGCGGCAAGATCGGCCTCTTCGGCGGTGCAGGCGTCGGCAAGACGGTGCTCATCCAGGAGCTGATCCGCATCACCGCCGTCGAGAAGGGTGGCTTCTCGGTTTTCTGTGGCGTCGGCGAGCGCACGCGCGAAGGCAACGACCTCTGGCTCGAGATGGCCGAGGCCGAGTACACGGACGCCAAGGGCCAGAAGGCCTCGGTGCTCGACAACGCCGTGCTCGTGTTCGGCCAGATGAACGAGCCGCCGGGCGCCCGCCTGCGCGTCGCGTTGACCGGCCTGACGATGGCCGAGTACTTCCGCGACCAGGAAGGCAAGGACGTGCTGCTGTTCGTCGACAACGTGTTCCGCTTCGTGCAGGCGGGCTCGGAAGTGTCGGCACTGCTCGGCCGCCTGCCGAGCGCCGTCGGTTACCAGCCGACGATGGCGTCCGAGATGGGTGCGCTGCAGGAGCGCATCACGTCGACCAAGAAGGGCTCGGTCACCTCGATGCAGGCCGTCTACGTGCCGGCCGACGACATCACCGACCCGGCGCCGGTCGCCACGTTCGCGCACTTGGACAGCACGATCATCCTCGAGCGCCAGATCGCCGAGCTCGGCATCTACCCGGCCGTCGACCCGCTGAAGTCGACGTCGAAGATGCTCAGCCCGAGCGTCGTCGGCGAGGAGCACTACAACGTCGCCCGCGCCGTGCAGCGCACGCTGCAGCGCTACCAGGACCTGCGCGACATCATCGCGATCCTCGGCGTCGAGGAGCTCAGCGAAGAGGACAAGCTGGTCGTCCACCGCGCGCGCCGCATCCAGCGCTTCCTGTCGCAGCCGTTCTTCGTCGCCGAGGCCTTCACCGGCACGCCGGGCAAGTTCGTCAAGCGCGAGGACACCGTGCGTTCCTTCAAGGAGATCCTCGAGGGCAAGCACGACAACCTGCCGGAGTCGGCCTTCTACATGGTCGGCTCGATCGAAGAAGCCGTCGCCCGCGGCGCCAAGTGAGCCGCGGTTCGCCGCGACTCGCTGCGCCCACACCCTTCGCGCTCTGAACCGAACCGACTCCCATGGCCGAACTGCACCTCAGGATCGTCACCCCGGACCGCACGATCGTCGATCGCAAGGTCGCGGGCGTCCGGTTCCAGGGCGTCGACGGCGGCTACGGCATCCTGCCGAACCACGCGCCGCTGATGACCGCGATCTCGACCGCCGGCGCCGCCGAGATCACCGAGCTCGACGGCAAGAAGAACGAGCTGTTCGTCAGCGACGGCTTCGCGCAGGTCCACGACAACGTGCTGACGCTGGTCTGCGAGGCCGGTGAGTTCGTGCACGAGATCGACCTCGAGCGCGTCAAGGCCGCGGAGGCCCGCGCCAAGCAGAAGCTGGCCGGACTCGACCGCCTGAGCAACGAGTTCCTCGCTGCCGAGGCGTCGCTGCGCAAGGCGATGATGCGCGAGATGCTCGCGCGCCGCGGCTCCGGCAGCGGCAGCCTGCGCTGACCGCGCGCCGCGGCTGACGCCTCGCTCCCGCGCGAGCTGACCGGCGCCGCAGGCGCCGCGTCGTCGTTCGCCGCCTTGCCACAGGCGCGGTGTCGTCTCCTGGGACACCGCCCGGCAGCTGGCCGTCTCGGATCGAGCCGTCGGCTCGGCATCCTGCAACCGCCGCGATCCTGCAGTGTCCCTCAGGTCTGGCAGCCTGAACGCGCGATATGGCCCGGACTCCCCACGGGACCAGGTTGCGTGTGCACGCAGCCGTTCCGCCGTGAGGTTCGCGAGGCGCGCAATGGCTCAGGAAGATCCCGGCTTGCAGGAACTGGTCAACGACTTCGTCACGGAGTCGCGGGAGCACTTGGCGCACGTCGAGTCCGACCTGCTGAGCCTCGAGTCGGAGTCCGACGATGGCGGCGACCGCGTCAACCGCGTGTTCCGCGCCGTGCACTCGGTCAAGGGCGTCGCCGGCTTCCTCGGCTTCGACCACATCAACAAGCTGTCGCACGCGCTCGAGAGCGTGCTCGACCTGGTGCGCAAGGACCGGCTGGAGACGTCGCCCGAGCTGGTCGACGTGCTGCTCGCCGCCACCGACAGCCTGCGCGGCCTCGTGGAGCACGTGCAGGAGAGCAACCAGATCCCGATCGAAGAGCAGCTGCAGCGTCTGCAGCGCTTCCTCGATCCGAACGCGGCCGCGGCCGCGCACGCGCCGGCCACCGCGGCCGAGATCGCGGCCGACGAGTGGCTTCTCGAGCTCGACCTGGTGTTGCCTCGCATCGCGCTGGCCAAGGGCTGTGGCATCGCCGGAGTCGTCGACGCCGTCGGCAAGCTCGGTCGCGTGACCGCCGGCGGCAGCTTGCTGGCCAGCAAGACCGATGCGGACACGTCGCGCGAACCGGTCACGGTGCAGTTGGCCACGAAGCAGCCGCTGGCCGAGGTGCGTGAGCAGCTGATTCTCGACCCCGACGAAGTCCGCGAACTGCGCGCGCCCCGCAGCACGGGAGCCGTGCCCACAGCACCCGCTGGACTCGCGGCCGAAGCGAAGGGCGAAGTGTCCATGCCGGCCTCGAGCCCGCACGCGGTGGCGGCAGCGGCTCGCGAAGCAGCCGAAGCGAACCTGTCGGTGGCGGCCGTCGCAGTCCACGAGCCGGCTGCGCCCGCGGACACTGCACCGCCGGCCGCGTCCCGGGCCGCGAGTCAGGGTGGAGCGGACAAGCAGAAGGGCGACGGCCAGAAACGCGCCGAGGGCGGCAGCGACCAACCGGATTCGATCCGTGTGTCCGTGCACCTGCTCGACAAGCTGATGAACCTCAGCGGCGAGCTCGTGCTGGGGCGCAACCAGTTGATCCAGGCGCAAGGATCCGGCAACGACAAGGGCATCGCGGTCGCGGCGGCGCGCCTGAATCTCGTCGTCAGCGAGATGCAGGAGGCGATCATGCAGACGCGCATGCAGCCGATCGGGACGCTGTTCCAGCGCTTCCCGCGCGTCGTGCGCGACCTCAGCGGCAAGCTCGGCAAGCGCTGTCGCCTGGAGATCGAGGGCAAGGACGTCGACCTCGACCGTTCGATCCTCGAAGCGCTCAGCGACCCGCTGACCCACATCGTCCGCAACTCGGTCGACCACGGCATGGAGCTGCCGGAGCAGCGCCGCCTCGCCGGCAAGGGCCAGGAAGGCGTCGTGCGCATGACCGCGATGCAGCAGGGCGGGAACGTGCTGATCGAGATCTCGGACGACGGCCGCGGCATCGATCCCGTGCGGCTGAAGAAGAAGGCCGTCGAGAAGAACGTCGTCACCGCGGCGCAGGCGCAGATGATGAGCGACCGCGAGGCGGTCAACCTGATCTTCGCACCTGGCTTCTCGACCGCGGAGAAGGTCACCGACGTCAGCGGCCGCGGCGTCGGCATGGACGTCGTGCGCTCTAACATCGAGAAGCTCGGCGGCCACGTGGAGGTGCAGAGCGTCGTCGGCAAGGGCACGACGATGGCGATCACCATCCCGCTGACCCTGGCGATCCTGCCGGCGATGGTCATCAGCTGCGGTGCCCGCCGCTACGTGCTGGCGCAGGCGAACGTCGCCGAACTCGTGCGCATTCGCGACGGCGAAGGTTCCGCGCGCATCGTGCCCCTCGACGGCCGCGAGGTGCTGCGCCTGCGGGGCAGCGTGCTGCCGTTGCTGCGGCTGCGCGCGGTGCTCGGCGAGCCGCCGAGCGAGCAGAAGGAGAGCACGATCGTCGTCATCGAGACCGGCAACATGCGCTACGGCCTCACCGTCGACGCGCCGCCGGACGCCGAGGAGATCGTCGTCAAGCCGCTCGGTCGCCACCTGAAGAAGCGCATGGAGTACGCCGGCGCCACCATCCTCGGCGACGGCCGCGTCGCGATGATCCTGGATGCCGCCGGCATCGCCGAAGCCGCCAACCTGGCGACGGTCGATCGCGGCGACCAGGCGGCGGCGGAGGCCGCGGGCAAGGAAGCCTCGGACACGGCCGAACTGGTGCTGTTCCGCAACCACCCGACGGAGACGTTCGCGGTGCCGCTCGGCCTCGTCGACCGCATCCAGCGCGTCGAAGCGACCGCGATCCAGGAAGTCGGTGGCCGCACCGTGTTCGCCGATGGCGAACGGGCGCTGCCGATCGTGCGGCTCGAGCGGGTCGTGCAGGCGCAACCGGGCCAGGACGCCGCGCGCGTCTCGGTGCTGGTGCTGCGCATCGACAAGCAGCAGTTCGGCGTCGTGGCACCCGCGATCGAGGACATCCGTTCGCTGCAGGTGCGCATCGACGACAAGACCCTGGCCGAAGAAGGCGTGCTCGGCAGCTTCCAGCTGCAGGAGCGCACCGTGCGACTGCTCGATCCGACGGCCGTGGCGCGCAAGGCACTGCCGCAGCTGTTCACGCAGCCCTCGGCGCCGGCGAAGGTGGAGGCCAAGGCGGCGGAGCGTGGGCCGGTGCGCGTGTTGTTCGCCGAGGACACCAAGTTCTTCCGCGAGCACGTGGCGCGCACGCTGCGCGGTGCGGGCTTCGATGTCACCGCGGTCGCCGACGGCGACCTCGCCTGGCAGGAACTGCAGAAGCCGGAAGCCGTGTTCGACGTGATCGTCACCGACGTGCAGATGCCGAACTGCGACGGCTTCGAGCTGACGCGGCGCATCCGCCGCCAGGAGTCGCTGGCCAAGCTGCCAGTGGTGGCGCTGACGTCGCTGAGCAGTTCGGAACACGAGTCGGATGGCATCGCCGCGGGGGTCTCGACCTACCTGGTGAAGCTCGACGACGCGGCGCTGATCGCGGCCATCCGCCAGCAGGCAGGAGTCACGTCATGAGCAGCCCCACGCAGAAGCAGGGTCCACGCGAGAACAAGCACGTGTGCTGCCGCATCGGTGGCATGCTGGTCGGCATCGGCCTCGAGCACGTGCAGGAGATCAACCGGCTGGTCGAACCGACGTTCGTGCCGTTGATGGAGCCCTACTTGCGTGGCGTCATCAACCTGCGCGGAAACCTCGTCACCGTGCTCGACCTGGGCACCATCGTGCGCGGGCAGGCGACCACGACCGGCACGCGCGCGCGCACCGTCGTCGTCGAGATCGGCGACGAGATCGTCGGCCTCTGCGTCGACGAGGTGGGAGACGTCGTCGAAGTGGACCCGACGAAGCTCGAGGCGCTGCCGAGCCACCTGCCGGCGGACCAGCGCGGTTGGTTCCGCGGCATGGTGCAACTGCCCGGCGAATTGCTGCTGCTGCTCGACGTCGCCGCGATCGGGGCGCTCGGCTCGGCCAACAAGCTGGGGGCTCGGTGACCGGCAGTGTCGGCAAGGTGCGCGTCCTGGTCGTCAACGGCGACTCGACGCTGCGGCAGGGGCTGTCCCGGTTGCTCGGGACCCATCCTGCGGTCGAGGTCGTCGGTTGGGCGATCAGCGGCCGCACGGCCTTGCCCAAGGTCGCCGCCTACAGTCCGGACGTCGTGTTGCTCGACCTCGAACAGAACTTCGCCGAAGGGCTCGAACTGCTCGATCGCCTGCAGGACACGCCGAACATCCAGCGCCTGGTGATCGCGCCGCACACCCCGCACGGGGATGCCCTGCAACAGGTCGCACAGCACGGCCCGGCCGAGGTCGTGCAGCGCCCGAGCGGCGTGCTCGGCGACGCGCTGGTGACTCGGCTCGTGCAGGAAGTGCTGCCGCCGCTGCTGCGCCTCGGCCACGTCGCGGTCGCGGCTCCCGGGCGTCGCGCGCTGCCGCGGCCGGCAGGGCCGCCAGCCCCGGTGGCTGCCCCGAACGTGCTCGCCCCGCCGGTCGGTCCGACGTGTGCGATCACGCCGTCCGGCATCCGGCTGCCGTGCATGGCGCGTTCGCCGGCCGTGCTCGGCATCGGCGTCAGCACCGGGGGCCCGAAGGCGCTGAACGAGGTGCTGCCGTGCCTGCCGGCCGACTTCCCGCTGCCGGTGCTCGTGGTGCAGCACATGCCGCCGCGCTTCACGCAGAGCCTCGCCGAGTCGCTCGACAAGGTCTGCAAGCTGCGCGTTGCCGAAGCCCGCGACAGTGACCGCGTCGAACGCGGCCGCATCTTGATCGCACCGGGCGGCAAGCAGATGAAGCTCGTCGCCACCGAGATCGGCGACGTCGTGCGCCTGACCGACGATCCGGCCGAGTGCTCGTGCCGACCGTCGGTGGACTACCTGTTCCGGTCGCTCGCGGAGACGCACGGCAATCGGGTGCTGGGCGTCGTGTTGACGGGAATGGGGGAGGATGGCTGGGGCGGCTCGCGTCGCATCCACGCCGCGGGTGGCCGCATCCTGGCCCAGGACGAAGCGAGTTCGACGGTCTACGGCATGCCCCGTGGCCCGATCGAAGCGGGCATCGCCACCGCGGTGCCGTTGTCGGCGATGGCCGACGCGATCGTGCAGGTCGTGCGAGGTGTGCCATGCAGCTGAGACCAGGTGAGCTTCCGATGATGCGGCAGATGGTGCTGCAACTGGCCGGGGTGTCCCTCGACGACTCGAAGGGCTACCTGATCGAGACGCGCCTCGGGCCGATCGCCGAACGCGCCGGCTGCCAGAACTTCAACGAGCTCTACTTCAAGCTCCGCTACGGCGCCGAGCCGGTGCTCGCCCAGCAGGTCGTCGACGCGATCACCACGCACGAGACGATCTTCTTCCGCGACGGCGCGCCGTTCGAAGCGCTGCAGTTCAAGCTGCTGCCGGAAGTGGTCGACGCGCGCGAGCGCCTGGGGCAGCCGAAGAAGCTGCGCATCTGGTCGGCAGCGTGCAGCACCGGCCAGGAGCCGTACAGCATCGGCATGATCCTGTGGGAGGTGCTGCGCGACCTGAAGGGCTGGGACATCCAGATCCTGGCGACCGATATCAGCAAGTCGACGTTGGAACAGGCGGAAGCGGCGGTGTTCCCGGACCACGAGATGGCCCGCACGTCGCGACCGCAGCTGATGACCAAGTACTTCGAGAAGACGCCGAACGGCAGTCGCGTCGTCGAGTCGGTGCGCAAGCTGGTCACCTTCCGGCAACTCAACCTGCTGACGCCGCTCTTCGGCCTCGGGCCGTTCGACATCGTGTTCCTGCGCAACGTGCTGATCTACTTCGAGCCGGAGACCCGGCGCGACCTGATCAAGCGCGTGGCCGGCACGCTGCTGCCACACGGCTGGCTGGTCGTCGGCGCCTCCGAGAACCTGCTCGACGCCGGGCCACAGTTCGTGCCGCAGGTGCACTGCCGGGCCACCGTCTACCAGCCGGGCGTGCCGGTGACGTTGCGCAAGTAACGGCCTGCGGCAGTTCGCGGGCTCGAGCCTTTGCCGGCGCCGGGAGCTGCCTAGACTCTCGCCGCGGACCATCGTCCGCTTCCTCCGCATGAACGCACTGCTCGTCTGTGCCGCCGCCCTGCTGGGTGGTGCGCCCGTTCCCGCCGCGCCCGCGGCCTCCGTCGTCCGCACCGCGCCGCAGGATCCGGCAGGCAAGCAGGATCCGGCCAAGTCCGCCGGCATCCCCGACTGCCAGGACATGAAGAAGACCGCCTCGGGCCTCGAGATCGGCTTCCTGCAGAAGGGCAGCGAGGGCTCGTCGCCGGCGCCGAGCGACTACGTCGAGGTGCACTACACCGGTTGGCTGACCGACGGCACCAAGTTCGACAGCTCGCGCGATCGTGGCGAGCCGACGACGTTCGCCGTCGGCGGCGTCATCAAGGGCTGGACCGAGGGTCTACAGCTGATGACCCCGGGCGCCCGCTGCAAGCTGGTGATCCCGTCGGCGCTGGCCTACGGCGAACGCGGCGCGCCGCCGCAGATCCCGGCCAACGCGACGCTGGTGTTCGACGTCGAATTGCTGCGCGTCGTCACGCCGAAGGCCGAGGTCGTCACCGCCGGCACCGGCGACGTGTGCGGCAAGGCCGACGCCGTCGAGCTGAAGTACACGATCAAGGACAAGGAAGGGAAGGTGCTGCAGAGCTCGGAGAAGGCCGGACGGCCCATCCGCAGCGCGATCGACTCGCTCGATCCGTTCCTGCAGACGATCGTCGGCCACAAGGTCGGCTCGGTGCTGAAGCTCGAGGTGTCGAAGGCCATCCTGCCGCGCGCCGGCAGCGACACCGTGTGGGAACTCGAGATCGTCAAGGTCCTCGCCGTGCCGAAGTTCCGTGAGCTGGATCGCGCGAAGACGGTGACCACCCAGAGTGGCCTGCAGTACGAGGTGATCGAGCAGGGCAAGGGCGAGTCGCCGAAGGCGAGCGACACCGTGTCGGCGCAGTACACCGGCTGGCTGCTCGACGGCACCGTGTTCGACAGCTCGCACGCGCGCGGCGAGCCGAGCGAGTTCCCGCTGAACGGGGTCATCAAGGGCTGGACCGAAGGCCTGCAGCTGATGCAGGTCGGCGGCAAGTACCTGTTCTCGATCCCGGGCGACCTCGCGTACGGTGCGAGCGGTCGCCCGCCGAAGATCGGGGCCAACGCCACGCTGGTGTTCCTGGTCGAGCTGGTCGCGGTCAAGAAGCAGTGACGCCAGCGCCGTCGCGCGGCGCGGCGGCCCGAGCTACTCGGCTGGCTCGTTCGCCGGCTTGCCCAGCTGGCCGCACGCCGCCATCACCGAGCGGCCCTTGGTGATGCGGCGCCGCACCGCGAGGCCGTGCGCGCGCAGCTGCGCCACGAACGCGACGATCTCCTCTTCGTGCGGCGCGCGCGCGATCGGCGCACTGCCCGGGTTGTAGGGGATCACGTGCACGAACGTGCGCCCGAGCGGGGCCACGAACGCCGCCAGCTGCGCCGCGTCGCGTTCGCCGTCGTTGATGCCCGGCAACAAGCACCAGTGCACGCCGAGCGCCAGGTTCTTGCGTTGCCGGAAGGCGAGCAGCGCCTGCTGGATCTCGGCCAGCGAGTAGCGCACGGAATGCGGCATCAGCTCGGCGCGCTTGCCGTCGTCGGCGCTGTTCAGGCTCAGGGCGAGGCCGAGGCGCTTCCAGCCGAGTTCGCGCAGCGCGTGGATGCCGGGCACGTGGCCGACGGTGCAGACGGTCAGCCGTTCCTGCGCGTAGCCGAAGCCGCCGCGGTCGACCAGCACGGCGAGTGCCTGCAGCAGGGCCGGCAGGTTGTCGAGCGGTTCGCCCATGCCCATGAACACCAGCGAATCGGGCCGCTGCTCTCGGCACTGCAGCGTCACCTGGGCGGTGATCTCGCCGGCCGTCAGGTTGCGCAGCAGGCCGAGGCGCCCGGTCTCGCAGAACGTGCAGGCGCGCGCGCACCCGACCTGCGTCGACACGCACAGGCTGCGGCGATCGCGGCCCATCGGCAGCGACACGCTCTCGATCGTGCGGCCGTCGGCGAGAGTCAGCAGGCGCTTGCAGACGTCGCCGTGCTCGGCGGCTTCGCGCTGTTCGGCGGCGATCGCCGGCAGCTGCAGGCTGGCGAGCTGTCGCCAGGCCAACGCGGTCTGTGGGCCGGCGCCGAGCACTTCCGGGTCGAACGTGCCGTGCCGCACCGCCGCCGCGTGGATCGCCGGCGCGAGGCCCGCACCCTTGGTGACGCCGAAGTGAGCGTCGGCGGCAGCGCGGAGCTGGGCGAGCGGGGTGGCGAGCAGGTCGAGCGGCATGTGGCGGCCGCAGCGTAGCGAGCCGCTGCCGCCCTGCGACCGGAGCCGCGTCGCGGTTGGCCCTAAGCTTTGCTCGGGAAAGTAATCGGCAATGCGAAGAAAGTGGCTGCAAATGCCGCTCGGCTCGGCATCATCTGCGCGCATGTCGTCCACGCCAGCTGCTGCCGCCACGGCAGCTCCGCCCGGGCCGGCCGTGCTCGAGGCCAGGTCGCTGTTCCGTTTCCGCGCCGCGGACGGACAGCAAGTGCCGATCCTGCGCGACGTCAGCTTCGCGCTGCGACCCGGCGAGTTCGCCACGATCATGGGGCCGTCGGGCTCCGGCAAGTCGACGCTGCTGCACCTTCTCGCCGGGCTCGATCGCCCGACCTCGGGCCAGGTGCTGCTCGCCGGCGACGACCTCGGCGGCGGCGACGAGGAATACCGCGCGCGCGTGCGCCGCGAGCGCATCGGCTTCATCTTCCAGTTCTTCCACCTGCTGCCGGACCTGACCGTCGAGGAGAACGTCACGCTGCCGCTGCGCATCCTCGGCCAGCGGCCGGCGCGCCACCAGGCGCGCGTCGACGGCCTGCTCGACCTGCTCGGGGTGAGCAAGCTGCGCACGCGGCTGCCGCAGGCGCTGTCCGGCGGCGAGATGCAGCGCGTGTCGATCGCGCGCGCGCTGGTCACGCAACCGCAGCTGGTGCTCGCCGACGAACCGACCGGCAACCTGTCGAGCAAGGCCGGCGAAGAGGTCGTGCAGCTGCTGCGCTCGGTCTGCACCAAGCTGAAGGCGACGATCCTGCTCGTGACCCACAACCCGCGCGACGCCGCTGCCGGCGACCGCGTCCTGTTCCTGCACGACGGCGCCATGCGCGCCGACGCCGAACTCACCGGAGGCCCTTTCCGTGTCGCTGACGTCTTTCATCGTCTCGAGGAACTGGGCATCTAGCTGGTTGCGCGTGCTGCTGACGCTCAGCGGCATCGCACTCGGCGTGGCGATCGTCGTGGCCATCTACGTGATGGACCACAACACGATCCAGAGCCGCATCCGTTCGATCGATCCGCAGCGCGGGCAGGTCGACCTCGAGGTGCAACCGGTCGATCCGAACGCCGCCGTCGACGGCACGCTCGCCCGCCTGCGCGAACTGCGCGGCGTGCAGGGCGTCGCCGCCTGGTGCGAAGCGCGCGGCGTCGCCCGCGGGCCGAGCGGCGAACAGGAGCTCGCGGTGTTCGGGCTCGGGCCGTTGCCGTCCGACGGCTTCGAGCACTACGTCGTCGCCCGCGGCCGCGACCTCGGTGCCGCCGACGCGGCTGCGCCCTCGGCTGGCGCCATGCCCGGCATCCTGCTCGGCGAAGAGGCCGCGAAGCTGCTCGGCGTCGACGTCGGCGGCACGATCACGTTGGCCGAGCCGCCGGCGATGCAGCGCGTCGTCTGCAAGGACGGCAAGCTGGTGCCGGTGCCGAGCGAACCCGGGGCCGAGCCGTTCGCCGTGCAACTGCAGGTCGCTGGCGTGCTCGCCGCCGAGCGCCTCGGCAAGCGCGAGCAGCAGCGCATGGCGGTGGTGGCGTTGGCGTTCGCCGAGCGCCTGCGGCCGGTCGGCGGCAAGCTGTTCCACCTGCGGCGCGAGGACGGCGCCGACCTCGATCGCCTGAAGCAGGACCTGCAGGGCCGCTTCGTCGTGCAGGACGCCCGCAGCGCGCTGATCGGCGAAGGCGCCGACGAACGCGCGTTCCGCAACGGCCTGAAGGTGCTCGGCGGCCTGGCGCTGCTGCTCGGCATGTACGTGGTGTTCCAGACGCTGTCGCACTCGCTGGTGGCGCGCATCCGGCAGCTCGGCCTGCTGCGCTGCCTCGGGGCCGGCACCGGCGCCATCACCCGCATCTTCCTGTTCGATGCGCTGCTGCTCGGCGTCGTCGGCAGCGGGCTCGGCATCGGGCTCGGCTTCCTGCTGGCGCTGTGGTTGCAGCGCGAACGCATCAGCTCGCTCGGCCTCGGCAAGGAGTGGCAGACGTTCGAAGTGCCGTGGCTGCCGGTCGGCTGGACGGCGCTGCTCGGCGTCGTGTTCACGCTGGCCGGCGCGATGTTCCCGCTGATCCGCGCGCGGCAGCTGCCGGCACTCGACATCCTGCGCGCGCGCGGCCTCGCACCGGGCGCCGACGACGGCGTCGACCTGATGCGCGGCGTGCACCAGTGGATGTTCGGCATGCTGGTGGTGGCGCTGCCGGCCGCCTACCTCGGCATGACGCCGCTCGCCGTCGAAGAGGGCGGCGAGATGCGCCGGGTGCTGCTGCAACTGGTCGGCATCCTCGGCCTGTTCGGCACCGTGCTGCTGCTGGCGCCAGGGTTGACGTCGCTGCTCGGCCGCGTGCTGCTGTTGCCGGTGCGGCCGTTCTCGCCGATGGCCGCGTGGCTCGTGCACAAGGTGCTCGGCCGCTCCGCTGGCCGCATCGCCGCGTCGGTCTGCGGGCTCGCCGCCGTGTTGCTGGCGGTGCTCGGCTTGAAGAGCATCACGCATTCGCTGCACGCCGAAGTCGGCCAGTTCGCGGCGCAGGCACTCGACGACCGCGTGTTCGTCACCTGCCAGCCGAGCACCGCCGACGCGGTGCGGGCGGCGGCGGCGAACGTGCCCGGCGTGCTGCGGCTCGAGTTGTTCGAAGGCGAAGAGCGCGGCGGCGGCTTCCTGCTGCGCGGCCTCGACGTCGCCGCGGCCGGTGCGCTCGATCGCCCGCTCGAGCAGCGGCCGCAGCTGCTGCACGACTACGCCGACCCGCAGCGGCGCACGATGGTGGTCAGCACGCGGCTCGCCAAGGCCAAGGGCTGGCAGCCGGGCACGCTGGTGCCGCTGCGCGACAAGAACGGCGCGCCGGTGTCCTACGAAGTGATCGCGGTCGACGACCGCGCCGGCTTCGACAGCGACGAACGCGCGTTCGCGATCGCCGAGCCGCGCTGGCTGCACACCGACTTCTGCATCCCCGATGCCTGCGTCACCCGCTTCACCGTCTGCCTGGCACCGGGCGCCGACGGCGAACAGGTCGGCGCCGCGGTGCGCACCGCGCTGACGACCGCCAGCGGCTACAAGACCGGCGGGTTCCTCGAGGGCTACCTGCGGCGCGACATCCAACGCGACTTCCGCCTGTTCGACCTGCTGCTGTTCCTGATGCTGGTGCTGGCCGGCGTCGGCCTGCTGAACGGCATGACGATCGCGATGCTCGGCCGCGTGCGCGAACTCGGCGTGCTGCGGGCGCTCGGCACGAAGCGCGGTTCGTTGTGCGGCAGCTTCCTGCTCGAAGGGGCCGTCGTCGCCGGACTCGCCAGCCTGCTGGCCTGCGGACTCGGTGTCGGCATGGGGCACTTGCTGGTCTACGGCATGAACAGCGTCGCCCGGCTGGATGCGCCGGTGTCGCTGCCGTGGGTGTGGTTCCTGCTGGTGCCGGTGCTGGCCTTCGGCACCGCGGTGGTGGCGTCGCTGGTGCCAGCACTGCGGGCGCTGCGCGAGAGCCCGGCCGAGTCGGTTCGCTACGAGTAGCGGCTGCCGCGAACCTGCTGAGCCGCATGCCGCGCCGTCTGGATAACGCCGTCGGGCCCGGATACGACAGCCGCCCCTTTTCCGGGCCAATGTCCATTCCGGGCCAATGATGAAGCAGCGAGCTCCCTGGCAGCGCACCCACACTTGCGGCGAACTGACGATCGCCGACAAGGACCGCGAAGTCGTCCTCAACGGCTGGATCGAGAACAAGCGCGAGCACGGCAAGCTCGTGTTCATCGACCTGCGCGACCGCTACGGCATCACCCAGCTCGCCGTCGACGCCGACATGGCCGGCATGGCCGCGGGCACGTTCGACACCATGGTGCGCCTCGGTGCCGAGGACGTCATCTCGGTGCGCGGCAAGGTGCGGCCGCGCGGGGAAGGCAACGTCAACAAGAACCGCACGACCGGCGAGATCGAGCTGTGCGTGCTGTCGGTGACGGTGCTCAGCGAGGCGGAGACGCCGCCGTTCGAGATCCTCGACAAGGCCGAGGCCAACGAGGAGCTGCGCATGCAGTACCGCTACCTCGACCTGCGCCGCCGCCCGCTGCAGGAGGCGCTGCAGAAGCGCGCCCGGTTCGTCACCGCGATCCGCACGTTCCTGGCCAAGCAGAACTTCATCGACATCGAGACGCCGATCCTCACCAAGAGCACGCCGGAAGGCGCGCGCGACTACCTGGTGCCGAGCCGCGTGCATCCCGGCAAGTGGTTCGCGCTGCCGCAGAGCCCGCAGATCTTCAAGCAGCTGTGCATGGTCGCCGGCCTCGATCGCTACTACCAGATCGCGCGCTGCTTCCGCGACGAGGACCTGCGCGCCGACCGCCAGCCCGAGTTCACGCAGATCGATCTCGAGATGTCGTTCGTCGAGGAGCACGACGTGCTCGACGTGGTCGAGGCGATGTTCGTGCACGGCATGAAGGAGGGCTTCGGCATCGACGTGCCGCAGCCGTTCCCGCGCTTCGACTTCTTCGAGGCGATGGACAAGTACGGCTGCGACAAGCCGGACCTGCGCTTTGGCATGCTGCTGCAGGA
>JBILEY010000014.1:0-27161 GCA_044351865.1 Planctomycetota bacterium
TGTTCTTCCAGGACGGTGTGTTGACCACCGGCACGACCAAGGAGCGGCTGATCGGTTGGCGCGGCTTCCCCAACGCGATCGGCCAGGGCGTCGCCGACAACGGCCTGCCAGTCGCCGCCTACGCGACGTCGGCCGATCACGAGGGTGACATTCGCCCGGCTCCGGTCCTCTTGCCCACGGCGGTGGCCAGCAAAACCCGCCTGCGGTCCAAGTGGATCGATACTGGCTACAGCGCTCGCCGCTCGCTGCCATTCGGCGACGACAACCAGCCGCGTGGCGTGACCGATCCGCTCGGCACCCTCGCAGGTGTCCGCTACGAGTTCGGTGGCTACCGCCTCGACCCGGTCACCAACGTCAGCACCGGCTACGCCAACTTCGAACTGGTCGGCAGCCAGGCGCGCCCGAAGTTCGACGTCGTGGTCGCGGCCGAACCGATCTCGGTTGCCGATGGAGCCGCGAGCTACCTCGGCAAGGCTGCCTATCGCATCGAGCTGCTGAACGCGGTGCTGGGCGACGTCGTCGATCGCTACAGCGGCTACCAGGCGGAGCTGCTGAATGCGGCAAACGTCGTGGTCGGTGGCTTCCGGATCCTCTCGCACACGGACCGCGAGTTGTTCCTGGCGACCGAGAGCGGCGCGCTGCCTGCGACGGCAACGCAGTTGCGGGTCACTGCCAAGTTCTTCGAGATCGTCACCAACGGCGTCGAAGGGCCCAACGTGACCTACGAAGGTGCGAACGGTCGTGTGCCGGTGGCCAACGTCCGCATCGGGTTCGCTTTCCACGCCAATCCCGGTGACTCGACCGCGGAGCGGTTCCCCGCTGCGGCCGGCACCTTCCTCTACAACCTGTCGGATCCGGCGGTGCAGGAGACCATCCGCACCAAGAACCTGACGTTCGTCCAGTGGGACGTCATCTTCGATCAGGCCTACAAGGTGAACGCGCTGGATGCGCCGCTCCCCTTGCGCCCGACAACGCCGCGGCCGGAGCTCCGGTTCCTGCGCGTCCCCTTCCGCTTCTGACCTGGCTGAGATGCGTCACCCTCGGTGGCCACCGCGATGGCACCGGGGGATGGACGTTCTCGAACCCTACAATCCGACCTCATTCCGATACCTGCAGCAGGGAGCGCGCTACACCCTGCGACCGACCCCAACCCGGGCTCGCGACCTGGTGACTCGAAGGCAACTAGACATGAAGCACGTGAACAATCGGACTCGGCTGCTGCCCGCCGCCTTGGTGCTCGCTGCACTCGCGGGATGTGACGGAAGTACGAAGGTCGGCAACCTGGACGCCACGGGGCGCGCCGAGTTGCTGAGTGTCGAGGTTGGCCGCTTGGTCGACGTCTACTCCTACCGGCGCATCGACACGTTGGTTGGCGATCGCCGCCTGCGTGCCAACCGGCAGCTGGAGCTGATTGCGAAGAACGTCGTGATCAACGCCAACATCGAGTCGCAGTCGTTGTTCGATGCGGCTGGCAACGCCGTGCCTTCGGCGAACTACGAGTATCTGCCCTTCGACAAGACGGTCGGTCACGAACAGCTGCTGATCCTCTGGGACGATCGCGAAGGAGACGAGTCGCAGAACTTCGCGGCCGCCTTGGCTTCTGCGCAGACCGGACTCCAAGAGGTGCCTGCGTCGTATCGCGGTCAGAACACCGCGACGCGGCCGATCCCAATCGTCCCGCGCAACGCCGCGATCAAGCTCCGCTTCAGCGAGAAGCTGTCGATCGATGCCAGCTACTTTGCCGCCAACCCGGAGGCCGTGCAGCTGCTCGAGTTCAAGGGTGACCCGGGCGTCGTGTCGCCCGTCGATGCGTTCCGCATCCTGCCCAGCCGCGTGCTGGTCAATGCTGACGCACTGATCGTCGACACCACGATCCTCGCCGGGGAGGCAGGGGGCGTCAGCGTGACGACTGGTCTGCCGGTCTCCGACGACAACGTGACGGCCAACATCCGCATCGCACTGCCGGTGCGTGGGCAGATCGCGCCGGGTCTCTACGTGCGTGAGGATGGTGTCGCCAAACTGAACGACGTCGACAGCGCGGGTCGCGCCTCGGTGGTCCGTGACTTCCGTTCTGGCAACCTCGCCGACGGCGTCGCCGGCCGCCTGCGCGAGCCGGAAGCGCCGATGATCGTGGCCTCGCTGGGCATGGGCATCAGTGCGGTCAACGGCAACGTGATCACGCTGAACAAGCGCAACCAGTTCGTGCCGGTTCGCGGTCGTTATCCGTTCGTGGATGGCCCGCTGACCGCGCAGGGGCTGCCTACCGGTCCGCTGTCGGTGCCGACGCAGCGAGCGCTGAAGGCCGGTGACTTCCTGACGCAGAACGTCCAGGTCGAGCTGCCGGACGGCAGCGTCGAAGTGGTGGCCCTCCGCGCCGAGATCCTGGAGAATCTGACGGTCAACACGGTCGCTGGCACGCAGGGCGTCGGTCTCGCGATCGCACCGCTGTCGGGCGACTCGGGGCAGGGCGAGCTGACGCCGGTCGTGCAGGTGCGCGTGGCGACGGTCTTCGCGGGGCGCGACTCGCTCGGTCGTCCGGTTGCCTTCACGCCGTTCGAGCTCGGGCAGACGGTGGCCCAGCCGCAGGGCAAGGACTGCGTCCTCCGTTCGCTCTACTACGAGTCGGTTCCGCTCTCGAGCGGTGCGGGCTCGGTGTCCGACCGCGCGTGGCGCAACCTGTTCGTGCGCATCGATCCGAAGCCCTCGCAGGCGGCGGTCGACGTGCAGCCGAACGCGTCGGTCGCGGTCGAGTTCACGAAGCCGATGGACCTGGACCAGGTCGACAACACCAAGAACCTGCTGATCACCAGCCGGGGCGTGGTGTCGGGGCCGAACCCGGAGTCGTTCGCGCAGCAGACCAGTGACCCCAAGCGCGCCAAGGCGCGCCTGGTGACCACGCGACTGTCCGACCTGGTCGGCGACGGCACCATCCTGCGTCTGCAGCCGCCCATGGGCTTCTTCCACCAACAGGGGCTGGCCGGCAGCGGCGAGGTCTACAGCATCCACGTGCGAACGGGGGGCTCGGGCGTCACCGACCTCGCCGGCAACACGCTGCAGCTGTTCGACGAACTGTCCAGCCCGCAAGACAGCTGGTCGGTCGACTTCCAGATCGCCGGCACGGCGAGCTCGAACCTGGTCGGCTGGATCAACTGGATCTTCGAAGCCGAGGACGAAGACGGTTCGCGGCCCGGCTCGGCCGACCTCTTCGGCCAGTACCGCCTGGAGAATGGCCGCCTGTTCGCGGCCAGCGCGGTGCGCGTCAGCCGTTCGGCCGACTCCCAAAACCTGCCCGGCATCTCGCGCATCCTGCGTGGTGAGTGCTGGGACGCGGCGAACGACGCGCAGCTCTTCCCGGTTGCGGCCTCGGCGCCCGTCGGCGCCACCGGTGCCGTGCACCCAGGCCTGCTCTATTGGGAGCCGCGCATGAGCAGCACGATCGCGCCGCCGAACGTGCCCGCGGTCTACGACTACAACAACATCCTCGCGCAGCCGGTTGGCCGCGTCATCGAGCCGCTGAAGCCGCAGGGCTCGCGCATGCAGATGCGCTACATCGAGGACGACTTCTCGCTCAGCTATACGCAAGCGAACGACTTCGCCCTGGACGTCGAGCAGCTCTACTGGTCGCCATTCGCCGACGAGACCGTGTTGTTCGACGTGTTCGACCGCTTCACCATGTCGCTGTCCCACGCTCGCACGCGTCCGGACGAACGCTTCTTCGTTTCGCCGGCCCAGGCTGGACCGCCTCCGGTTCCGCCGCGTTGCACGCTGGACTGCGCCAGCATGAACAGTGGCCTGTCGACCGTGTTCAGCGACAACGTGCTGAACGGCACGGCGCAGGTGCCGGTGTTCGAGGACAAGGTCTACACGATCAACCCTAACTCGGCCTTCCGCTCGTCCGGCAACATCAAGTACGTGCCGTTCCCGCGCTTCGACCGCACCTACACCTGGCGCGACTCGCGCCTCGTGACGGTCGACGCCAGCGGCAACGTCATCGGTCTGGGCGGCGCCCAGCAGCCGAACGGCGTCGAGCCGAACAACGACGTGACGGCCTTCATCGACTCGCCGTGGATCGAGTCGCAGCTGCCCCAGGCGTTCCGTGATGCCGGCGGTTCGATGTGGGTCATCGACGACGCCGACTTCCGCGGCACGGCGACCCGCGACCACGATCCGATCGCGCTGCCGCTGCTGGTCGACTTCAAGATCTTTGCCGATGGGGCCGCGAACGGCATCGCCGCCGGCAACAACGGCTTCCAGATCGCCATGCTCGGCTCGCCGCCGGCGGCGTTCCCCGGCAACGGCGGTGGCTACTACGATGGCTTGCCAGCCGGTTGCCCCGGTCGCCCGGCCTGGCCGCGTGTCCGCGTGCAGGCCTCTGGTGGCTTCGACCAGGTGTCGGGTGCGCAGATCACCATCGACCCCGCCAACCAGCTGAACGCGCAAGCCACCTGGATCAAGGACGCCGGCATGGGGGACCCCAACCTTGCCCGATTCCTGGCTCCGGCCGGCGACGGCATGATGAACTGGGCGCGCGCCGACTTCGTCCGCAAGGTCTCGACGATGACCTTCGGCTTCTTCGACACGCTCCGTCCGCAGTTCGGCGACTACTCGGACGGCAGCGGTGGTTTCGCCGTCAGCCAGGGCGTGCCGAACCTGCTCGGCCTCAACATCCCGGGCGCGAACCCGCCGGTTGTCGGCTCGGAACTGCGCATCAACGACCTCGTGATCCAGCTGGATCCGCCGCTCGCTCGCCAACCCGCTGGCACCTCGGTGGTGGCCGAGATCCGCGGCGCGGAGAGTTTCGGCAACTCGACGGTGCTCTACAACCCGGCGGTCGACAACACCTTCAACGGTCGCGGCAACCTGCTGAACCCGAACTACGCCTGCGAGGCCTACCGCTATTCGACGGCCAACCTCGAGAACGGTTCGGCTCGCATCCAGGCGACCCGCCTGACGCGCTATGTCACCGAAGACCAGCTGTCGCTGCTGCGCGATCCGGCGACGAACCTGCTGCCGCGCCTGATGAACCTGCGCCTGACGATGACCAACAACGTCTCGGTGACGCCGGCGCTGTCGCCGTCGCTGCGCAGCGTGGGCATCGTCTATCGCATGCAGATGCCGCAGTGACCCAAGGAACGGGGTGGCGGCGGCGCCCCCCGCGAGCGACGGACGAAGGGCGGCCACGGCCGCCCTTCTTCGTTTCTGGCGCGGGAGTCTCGGCGTGTCCCAGCCGTCCTCGTGCATCCGTTCGCAGCTCGGTGCTGGCCAGCGAGCGAACGAAATCCTGCGGCCTCGGCCCCGCGCGGCACTAGCATCCGGATCTCAGCAAATGCGCGCAGGGAGACTCGTGGCGATGGTCCTGTGGTCGGCGCTGCCGTGGTTCGGCGGCTGTGCCCGGGTTCCGGCCAAGCCGGCGGCGCTTGCGATCGAGCACACGTCCCCGGACCTTTCCCTCGCCGCGTCGCCGCTGCTGCTGAACGACTCCATCACCGTCTACTTCACGGCGGCGCTGTCGCCACTGAGCGTCACGACCGAGTCCTTCACCGTGCTGGACCAGGCCGGCCACCAGGTTCCAGGAACGCTACGAACGGGCACGAACTGGGTGACCTACTCGCCCGATCCGCCGCTGCAGCCGTCGTTGGACGATGGTTCGTTCCAGCCGGGCGCGACCTACCAGCTGCACATCGCAGGCAACCCGCGGCCGGATGGAGTTCGCTCGGCCGACGGGGCGCGCTTGGGCAGCAGCGTGGTGTACGAGTTTCGGATCGCGGCCACGACCGATCACCCGAACGGTCTGCCTGCACCGCTGCGTCCGGCGGGCGACGATGTGCCGTTCGTGCTGAAGCAGCCCGACGTCACGCTCCAGCTCGCCGCCGACTCGCCGAAGCTGCTGCTGCACTTCACGCAGCCCGTGTTGCCGACGTCCGTGCGCGCGGACGCTTTCGAAGTGCTCCTGCAGCGTTCGACGCCGGCAGCACTGATGCCGCGCAGCGTCCGGGTCGTCACCTCGCGCCTCGACCACTTGCCCGGCAGTACGATCGAGATCGACCTCGGTGCCGTGCCAGCGTTCGTTGCGGGGGGCGAGCGAACGAATCTTTCTCCGGGCGACCACGTCAGTGTGTCGTTGCGGCGGGACCGCAGCGGCCTCGTCGACTACGCCGGGAACCCGCCGCTCGCCGCGACGCCGCAGATCTGGAGCGTCGTGCGTGGTTCCAGCATCGCTTTGGCCGAGTGGCCAGGCCCAGGGGATGAACTCGACGACCCGACCGGGCTCTCCGCTGGGTTCGAGATCGATCGCGGCGTGGTGCGTCCGCGTGTGCGCCTGGAGGCCGGCGATGGCAGCCTCGGGGTGTTCCGGCCGCGCCAGGACACGCACCTGGTGCCCGGGGGCCCGTTCGATCGCGGCGACGGCGTGACCGTCCAGTCCGCGGGCGCCAGCTTCCCCTTCACGGCGATCGACATTCCTGCGGGTGTCACCGTGACCGTCGACGGTTCGTCCGGCGCGCATCTGCTGGCCCTCGGCGACATCCGGATCGCTGGCGTCCTGCGGCTGCGTGGCTCGGGTTTCCCGTTGCCCGCCTCGCTCGGCCTGCCGATCCCCGGTCGCGACCTGCTGTCGCTGGCTCCGGTGGCGTTGTTCGCCGCTGGCGATGTCGTGATCGAAGGCGCCGTGGAGGTCGATGGCGTGGTTGGCGACGGACTCCTTCCTTTGTGGATGGGGGCGGCCGATCAGCTGCATCTGTTCGGCCCCGTGCCGTTCCAGACCTTGCTCGTCGTCGAAGCGGATCCGCAGCGAGACGCTCCCCGCGTGTTGGGCAGTCGCGGGCAGTCCATCGTCCGCCTTGGCTCCTTCCGCTATGGCTGCAACGCTCCCGAGCTGCGCGTGCGCGCCGAGACGCCGTGGCGGCAGATGCCGCGCGACCACGACCGTGGCGTGCTCCGGCTCGACGTCGACGAGGGCCTTGCCGTGGCCTGGCAATCGACCGCTCCGGATCCGGCGCGGCCTGGCCTGCCGAACCGAACGTTCGGCAGCGCCGGGCGCCTGCAGGCGATCCTCGATCAGGCGGTCGTCGCGGTGCCCGGAGGTCACTTCGTGCGGCTCGAGCTGACCGCTGTGCTCGCCGCCGGCCGCCCGGTGCCGAAGGCGCGCGAGCTGCGGCTCTGCGATCGTTGAGGCCGGCGCTGCGCGGCGAAGTCCCGCTTCGCGCACTCTGGAAACCGTCCGGCGCGACCGTATGCTGCGCCGCTTCCGGTGGTGGTCGTGATTCGTGGGTCAGCACGGATCGCGGCGGTCGCGGTGACTGCGTCCACCGGTAGGTCGCCCCGTTCGGGCTGGTCTTCGGTCGAGTGTTCGCATGGCCATGGCGTTGTTCGAGGTGGGGGCAACCCTGCTAGGAGCTTGCATCGGCTCCTTCCTGAACGTCGTCATCTGGCGACTGCAGCAGCTGGACCCGGCGAAGCGTTCCGTCGGCGGCCGCTCGCATTGCCCGCACTGCGGTGCCTTGATCCGCTGGTTCGACAACGTGCCGATCGTGTCGTGGCTGCTGCTGCGCGCGAAGGCGCGCTGCTGCCAGAAGCCGATCTCCAGCCGCTATCCGCTCGTCGAAGCGCTGACCGCCGGGCTGTTCCTGCTGCTCGCCCTGCGGCAGCCGTACGGGGACGTGCTCGTGCAGACGCCGGACGGGCTCGCGGTCGCAGCGAACGCCGCCGTCGCCTTCGGCCTGCATGCCGCGTTCTTGTCGGTGCTCGTCGCGCTGTCGTTCATCGACTTCGACACCCGGCTGTTGCCCGACGTGCTGACCATTCCCGGCATCTGTCTCGGCCTCGTCGCCGGCGGGTGGCCGGGGCTCGCTGGCGGGCTGTTCGCCGATCCGACCACGAATCCGTGGGTGAACTCGTTCGTGGCCAGCCTCGCCGGCTACCTCGTCGGCGGCGGCGTCACCTGGGCCATCCGCATCGTCGGCACCGCGCTCTTCCGCAAGGAGGCGATGGGCTTCGGCGACGTCAAGTTGATGGCCATGATCGGCGCCGTCCTCGGCTGGCAGTCGGCGCTGCTGACGATGTTCCTCGGCTGCCTGTTCGGCGCGGTCGGCGGCGGGCTCGGCGTCCTGCTCGGTCGCGGCAACGTCATCCCGTTCGGCCCATTCCTGGCGCTCGGCGCCGTCGTCTGCCTGTTCTGGCGCGACGCCATCGTCTACGTCCTGTTCACCGCCTGGCCCGAGTGGCAGAGCCAGAACCCGGCCGCGCAGTGGTTGGTGCTCGGCACGTCACTCGTTCTGCTGCTGTTGCTCTTCGCGGTCGTCCGGCGCGCTCGTCGCGCCGGCTGATTGCACTACCGTCCCGCTTCGCTTTCATTCCCATCTTCATCGCAAACCACCGGTCAAGGTTTCGTCCGTTCGTCAGGGAGGCACCCATGTTGTTCCGCAAGTCGATGCTCGTTCTTTCGTTGCTGGTCGCGTCGTTCACGACCAGCTGCACCACCCGCTACCAGGAGATGCTGCGCGACCGCGACGCGCGCATCAGCGAACTCGAGAGCCAGGCCGCGCGCCTGCGCGGCGAGAACGAGGAGCTGCAGCGCCGCTCGGTCACGCCGGAGCCGGCGGCGACGGTGAAGCGCGAGAACCCGTCGCTCGTCGACGACGTGCAGAAGGAAGTCGGCGACAGCGTCGAGGTCCGCTACAGCAAGGGCCGCCTGTCGATGGGCGTCGACAACTCGGTGACGTTCGATTCCGGCAGCACCACGCTGAAGGACTCGTCGCACCGCGTGCTGCGCAACGTCGCCAACGTCATGAAGGAGCGCTTCGCCGGCCGCCGCTTCTTCATCGAGGGGCACACGGACAGCGATCCGATCGTGAAGAGCAAGTGGCGCGACAACATGCAGCTCTCGATGGAGCGCGCCGATGCCGTGCGCCGCTACCTCGTGCAGCAGGGTGTGCCGGAGACCGCGATCGCGGTCGTCGGTTACGGCCAGCACGAGCCGCGCGAGGGCGGCCGCAAGGAACGCAACCGCCGCGTCGAGGTCGTCGTCGGCGACAGCAAGTGAGCTGACGCGCCCTCCGCCGGAGCTCGTGCGCCACGTGCGCGAGCCCGGCGCGAACACTCCCGCTCCTCGCTGTGGCCTGGTCCGCCGCAGCTCGCAAGGGGCCCATGGAGCGTGTTCGTGGGCGACGCAAGTCGCAGCCGCGTCGCCTTCGGCGCGCTGCTCCCGCGAGGTCCGCAGAAGAGGCCGCGCCATCCGGGGGCATCTGCGTAGTCGATGCCCCTGCCCGCACTGGCGTTCTGGTGGCATAACCACCTCGTCCCTGGTGAGGCGGCTGTCGGCTCGCTCACCGGCCGGAGCCGCCACTTCCGGGGTCACGATCCTCCCGCGCGCCAACGCGCGCGACCTGACTACGGAGCGTTACCCATGGCGGCTTTCGCAGAAGGAGTTCGCAACGTGGCCCTCGTCGGCCACGGTCACACCGGCAAGACCGCGCTCGTCGACGCGCTCGCCCAGCACTGCAAGCTGACGACCCGCGTCGGCACCACCGCCGACGGCTCGAGCCTCAGCGACACCGAGCCCGAGGAGCGGGATCGCAAGCAGACGCTCGCCGCGCACCTGTTCCGCATGCCGCTCGGCAAGGTGCGGATGAACCTGTTCGACACGCCAGGGCATCCCGACTTCGTCGCCGACGCGATCGCCGCGATCGACGTCGTCGAGACCGCGGTGTTCTGCGTGAACGCGCAGCAGCCGCTGACCTTCCACCTGCGGCAGCTGTGGCAAGCCGCCGCCGCCGCCGGCACCGGCCGCGCCATCGTCGTGACGCACCTCGACCAGGAGAAGACGTCGTTCGACGCCGTGGTCGCCGAGCTCCGCCAGGCCTTCGGCCATGCCGTCGTGCCGGTCACCTATCCGAACGGCTCGGGCCGCGCGTTCACCGCCGTGCACATGGTGACGCACGACGAAGGGCCGCAGGCGACCAAGTACCACGACATGATCGAGGAGGACGAAGCCGAGGTCGACGACACGCTGATGGAGCACTACCTGTCGACCGGCCACCTCGAGCCCGGGGAGTTCACCGACAACCTGCGGCGCGCCGTCGCGCGCGGCAAGCTGGTGCCGGTGTTCGCCGTCTGCCCGCAGCGTGGGCTCGGCGTCGCCCAGTTCGTCGAGTTCGTGCAGGAGCACATGCCGTCGCCGGCGTGCTTCGGCGCGCGCGGTGCGCAGAAGCCGGGCACCGATGGCTACGGCGACCTCGTCGCCCCGGACGAAGGCGCCTTCGCCGCCAAGGTCTGGAAGTCCGTCGGCGACCCGTACGTCGGCCGCCTGACCTACGTGCGCTGCTTCCGCGGCAAGCTGGCGAAGGACCAGAGCGTGCTCGACACGCGCAGCGGCAAGACGATCAAGGTGGCGCACCTTCTCGACGTGCACGGCAAGGAGGCGAAGGAGATCGCCGCCGTCGCCGCCGGCGACCTGTTCGCGATCAGCAAGGTGGACGAGTTCGCGCAGGGCGACACGCTGACCGCCGACCACGCGCCGATCACGTTCCCGCGGCCGGTCTACCCCGAGCCGACCTATGCGCGTCACGTCTGGCCGAAGGCGCGCGCCGACGAGCAGAAGATCGGGCACGCGCTCGAACGGCTCGCCACCGAGGACGCGACGTTGCGGTGCCATCGCGACAAGGAGTCGGGGGAACTGCTGGTCACCGGCATGAGCCCGCTGCACCTCGAGATCACGTTCCACCGACTGCATCGCCGCCACCAGGTCGACGTCGACCACGGGCCGCCGACGATCCCGTATCGCGAGACGATCACGGTGCGGGCGGAAGGGCACCACCGGCACAAGAAGCAGAGCGGTGGCCGCGGCCAGTTCGCCGAGGTCTACCTGCGCTTGGCGCCGCGCGCGCACGGTGCCGGCTTCGAATACGTCGACGCCGTCGTCGGCGGCGCCATCCCGCGCCAGTTCGTCCCCGAGGTCGAGAAGGGGGCGCGCAAGTTCCTCGCCAAGGGGGCGCTCGCCGGTTACCCGGTCGTCGACGTGCGGGTCGAGGTGCACGACGGCAAGTTCCACGACGTCGACAGCGACCAGCTCAGCTTCCAGATCGCCGGCCAGCGGGCCGTGCACGACGCGTTCCTGAAGGCTCGGCCGATCCTCCTCGAGCCGATCATGGACGTCGTGATCCACGTGCCGGAGCGCTTCACCGGCGATGTCGCCGGCAACCTGTCGAGCCACCGCGGTCGCCTGCAGGGCATGGAGGTCGCGCACGGCGTGCAGGAGATTCGCGCCCAGTGCCCGCTGTCGGTGATGCTCGACTACAGCACGCAACTACGTTCGATGACCGCCGGCGAGGGCACCTTCGGCATGACGTTCGCCCACTACGAGGCGGTGCCGCCGAACCTGCAGGCCGAGATCGTGGCGAAGCGCAAGGCCGTGGTCGACCAGCACCACGCCGACCAGCACCACGCCGAGCAGGGCTGAACGGTCGCTCGCGTCGACCCGGCAACGGCGGCGATCGCGTCGCCGCGCCGGGCCGCGCACCTCCTGTCGTGTTCTTCGACAGTCGCCTCGCCCGACGCAGCCGCGGGGCCGCCATCGGCACCGGACTCCGGCTCAATCCCGCCGCGCATCGAGACCGATAGACGCGACGTTCCGGTCGGGTCGGCCGGTGCGAACAGGAGCGGCTCTCATGGTTTCGATGGAAGAACTGCTGAACCTGATGGTTCAGCGCGGCGGTTCGGACCTCCACATCTCGGTCGGCGCACCGCCGAAGATCCGCATCGACGGCAAGCTCGTCGACACCGAGTACGAGCCGCTGATGCCCGAGGTGACGAAGAAGCTCGTCTATTCGGTGCTCGGCGCCGACCAGGTCGCCAAGCTCGAGAAGAACCTCGAGATCGACTTCTCGTTCGGCGTCACCAACCTCGGCCGCTTCCGCACCAACGCCTTCGTGCAGCGCGGCTCGGTGGCGGCCGTGCTGCGTGTGATCCCGTTCGAGGTCTACGACTTCCAGACGATCGGCCTGCCGGCCAAGGTCTGCGAGTGGATCTGCAACCTGCCGCGCGGCCTCGTGCTGTGCACCGGTTCGACGGGCTCGGGCAAGTCGACGACCCTCGCCTCGATGGTGAACTACATCAACGAGTCGCGGCAGAACCACATCGTGACCATCGAGGACCCGATCGAGTTCCTGCATCGCAACAAGAACTGCCTCGTCAACCAGCGCGAGGTCGGCGGCGACACGCACGGCTTCGACAAGGCCCTGAAGTCGGTGCTGCGCCAGGACCCGGACGTGGTCCTCGTCGGCGAAATGCGCGACCTCGAGACGATCGAGGCGGCGCTGACGCTCGCCGAGACGGGCCACTTGACGTTCGCCACGCTGCACACGTCGGACGTGCAGCAGACCGTCAACCGCATCGTCGACGTGTTCCCGGCGCACCAGCAGCAGCAGATCCGCACGATGCTGTCGTTCACGCTGCAAGCAGTCGTCTGCCAGCAGCTGGTCCCGCGCATGCACGGCAAGGGTCGCGCACTGGCCGCCGAGATCATGATCGTGAACCCGGCGATCCGGGCGCTGATCCGCGACAACAAGTCGCACCAGATCATGTCGATCGTGCAGACCAGCGGTGCCGCCGGCATGCGCACGATGAACCAGTCGCTGTTCGAGCTCTACCGCGCCGGCACGATCAGCTACGAGGACGCGCTCGAGCACACCGGCGACGAAGCCGACTTCCAACGGTTGATGGAGCGCACCGGGTCGGCGGCCGGAGGCGCGGCGAAGAGGCCGTTGCGCTGAGCCATGACCCAGTTCGCCAAGAAGCTCCGAGGCATCCTCGAGAAGGCCGGCAAGCTCGACGGCCCGACCGGGGACACCCTGCTCGCCGAGGCCCAGGCCCAGAAGCGCCCGTTCACCGAGGTGCTGGTCAAGAAGGGCGTGGCCACCGAGCAGGAGCTGGTCGCGTTGATCGCCAAGGCGGCGAACATCCCGCCGATCGACCTGTCGAAGCTGAACGTCAACAAGGAGGTCCTCGAGTCGGTACCCGAGGACGTGGCGCGCGAATACAGCATCTTCCCGGTCGATCGCATCGGGCAGATCATCACCATCGCCGTCGCCAACCCGTTCGACGTGCTGAAGCTCGACGACATCCGCATCATCACCGGGTGTCAGCTTCGCCTCGTGGTCAGCACCGCCGAGGAGATCGAGAAGATCCGCGGCAAGGGCTACCAGAAGGAAACCGAGAGCGTCGACGGCATCCTCGGCTCGTTCGACGACGGCGACGTCGAGCTGAAGGAGACCGACGTCGAGGAAGAGGGCACCGACCTCTCCGCGATCAGCGACGAGGACTCGCCGATCGTCAAGCTGGTCAACAAGATCATCCTCGACGGCTGCAACACCGGCGCGTCCGACATCCACATCGAGCCGTTCGAGAAGAAGGTGATCATCCGCTTCCGCAAGGACGGCGCGATGGCCGAGGCGATGACGCTGCCGAAGCGGATGCAGAACAACATCACCTCGCGCATCAAGATCATGTCCAAGCTGGACATCGCCGAGAAGCGCAAGCCGCAGGACGGCAAGTTCCAGATGAAGATCGGCAACAAGGCGGTCGACTTCCGCGTGTCGATCCTGCCGGTCGTCTGGGGCGAGAAGACCGTCTTCCGCATCCTCGACTCGAGCAACCTGGCGCTCGACATCAAGTCGCTCGGCTTCGAGACGAAGTGCATGGAGGACTACCTGTGGGCCTGTGCGCAGCCCTACGGGATGATCCTGGTCACCGGTCCGACCGGCTCGGGCAAGTCGACGACGCTGTATTCGGCAGTGAAGCACATCGCCTCGCCGGACATCAACCTGGTCACCGTCGAGGACCCGGTCGAGTACCAGCTCGAGGGCATCAACCAGGTGCCGGTGAACGTCAAGGCCGGCCTGACCTTCGGTGCGGCGCTGCGCTCGATCCTGCGTCAGGATCCGGACGTCGTGCTGCTGGGCGAGATCCGCGACCAGGAGACGCTCGAGATCGCGGTCAAGGCCGCACTCACCGGCCACCAGGTGCTGAGCACGCTGCACACCAACGACGCGCCGTCGACGATCACGCGCATGGTCGACATGGGCATGGACCCGTTCATGGTCGCCAGTGCCACGCTGTTGATCTGCGCCCAGCGCCTCGGCCGCAAGCTCTGCGCGAACTGCAAGAAGCGCGTCGACCTGCCGAAGGATGCGCTGCTGCGGCTCGGTTACCTGGAATCCGAACTGGAACAGCCGATGGAGCTCTACGAGCCGGTCGGCTGCCCGCGCTGCAACGGTGGCTACAAGGGCCGCTTCGCGCTGCTCGAGACGATGCGCATGTCGGAACCGGTCAAGCGCTTGGTCGTCGAGAAGGCGCACGTCGCCGACATCAAGAAGCAGGCGCTGAGCGAAGGCATGCTGACGCTGCGGCGCTGCGGCCTGATGAACGCGATGCGCGGCAAGACCAGCCTGCAGGAGATCGAGGCCAGCACCATGGCCGACTGACGCGGGTGCTGCGGCGCCTGCTGCTTTGCGGAAATCATCGGGGACGAGGGAACATGACGACGAAGTTCAAGTACGAGGCCAAGGACGCCGCCGGCAAGGTGGTCAAGGGATCGGTCAGCGCCGCGTCGCAGGCCGACGCGGTGGCGGACCTCCGGCGCCGCAACCTGACGCCGGTCGACGTCAGCAAGGCCGGCGGCCTGCTCTCCTGGTTCGGCGGCGGTGGTGGCGGCGGCGGCAAGGCCGGCAAGCGCGGCATGGCCAAGAAGGCCTCCTGCAAGAAGGGCGAACTCGAGGTCTTCACCCGCCAGCTGTCGACGATGCTCGGCGCCGGCATTCCGATGCTCGAAGCGTTGGAGATCCTCGCCGACCAGGCCGAGAGCCCTGGCTTCGCGTTCTGCCTCGACCGGGTCGTCAACGACATCCGGTCCGGCTCCGACCTGTCGAAGTCGATGGAGCCGCACAAGAGGGTCTTCTCGCACATCTACGTCAGCATGATCCGCGCCGGCGAAGTCTCCGGCCAGATCGACATCATCCTGCAGCGCCTCGCCGAGTACCTCGAGGCCGCGGCGCACCTGCGCGGCGAGATCAAGTCGGCGATGACCTACCCGGTCATCTCGCTGTTCCTGGTCATCGGCATCGCGTCGTTCCTGATGATCGGCATCGTGCCGTCGTTCAAGCCGGTGTTCGACTCGCTCGAGGTCGAGCTGCCGGGCCTGACCGTCGTCATCATGGACATCGCGTTCTTCATGCGCGACTACTGGTACCTGATCTTCGGCGGCATGGGGGCGGCGTTCTTCGGGTTGAAGATCGCCGTGAAGACGCCGAAGGGCGAGCTGATCAAGGACCACGTGATGCTGCGCCTGCCGGTGTTCGGCATCCTGTTCAAGAAGGTCGCGCTGTCGCGCTTCGCCCGCACGTTCTCGACGCTGGTGAAGAGCGGCGTGCCGATCCTCGGAGCGATGGAGATCGTGTCCGACACGTCGGGCAACCTCGTCATCTCGAACATCGTCAACAACGCGCGCGACAGCGTGAAGAACGGCGACAGCCTGTCGGAGCCGTTCACCAAGTCGACCGTGTTCCCGCCGATGGTCGTCAAGATGATGGCGATCGGCGAGCGCTCCGGTGCGCTCGACGCGCTGCTCGAGAAGATCGCCGAGTTCTACGACCAGCAGGTCGAAGCCGAGGTGAAGGGCCTCACGTCGATGATCGAGCCGATCATGATCGCCATCATGGGTGTCATCGTCGGCGGCATCGTGCTCGCGGTGTTCCTGCCGATCTTCAAGCTGCAGGAGAAGTTGTCGGGCGGCTAGTCCGCCATCGATCCGGTGCGATGGCGCGGCAGACGACGAAGGGGAAGGCGAAGGCGAGCGAATGAACGAAATGCACAAGCGGGCGCTGCTCTACGGCAGCGCGATCGTGGTCCTGGGCGCCATCGGCGCCGCGACCAGGTTCTGGCATGCAGATGCCGACGTCACCACGCTGCTGAGCAGCGTCGACGTCCAGCTGCGCATGGCCTACGTCCTGCCGGTCGTGGACAAGCACGGCACGGTCGTGACCTCGCGCGAGGAGATGATCTCCACCGCCGAGAAGCACCTCGCCGACGTCGAGCGCATCCAGCCCGGCATGGCGGTCACCGCCGAGTTCGTCGGCTTCGCGCACATGCTGCGCGGCCAGTTCGACCAGGCGGCGGCTGCCTACGAGCGCGCCCGGCGCGCTGCCGACTGCCAGGTCGAGCAGCGCGACGTGCTGGCCTTCAACCAGGCCCGCATGCTGGCGAAGGCCGGGCAGCGTCAGCAGGCGCTGGCGGTGTTCGCGCAGAACGCCAAGGCGCTCGACGCGCGCTACGGCCACCAGCGTGCGCTCGAAGAAGCGGCGATCCTGCGCGAACTCGGCCGTCGGCCGGACGCCGTGCAGCGCCTCGACGCCGTGTTGCGCGACAGCGCCGCGATGCCGATGGCATCGTTGCAAGCCGGCGTCGAGTACCTCGAACTCGGCCTCGAGGACCAGGCCGAACAGGCGCTGCAGCGCGCCGCTGCCGACGTGCCGATCGCGGATTACCACCTCGCCCGCCTCAAGTTGCAGCGTGGCGAGGTCGATACATGCATGCAGCTGTTGGCGCGCGCGAACGCGGCGCGACCGGCCGAGGTGAGGCAGCGGTTGTCGGAAGACGCCGCTGCCTGGTCGACCGTGTCCGCGGATGCGAGGTTCCAGCAGCTCGTGGGTTCGCAGCCCGCCGCACCGATGCGGTGAGCTGCGGCTCGGGAAGGAAGAGAAGGGGAATCACGGTCGACCACGTCGGTCGCCGTCACAGCAAGTTGTCAGGAGAAACAATGTCCAAGCGGGAACAGGGCTTCACTCTCATCGAACTGATGATCGTCGTCGCGATCATCGCCATCATCGCGTCCATCGCGATTCCGAACCTCCTCAGCGCGCGCCTGAACGCCAACGAATCGGCCGCCATCGCCACGCTGAAGAACATCTCGTCCGGCCAGTCGCAGTGCCAGGCCTCGGGCGTGATCGACGTCAACGGCAACGGCCAGGGCGAGTACGGCTTCTTCGGCGAGCTGTCGGGCCGCATCGCCGTCCGCAACAACACGGGCGCCACGCAGACGATCAGCCCGCCGGTGCTGTCGACCGCGTTCGGCAACGTCACGCCGGAGTCGAACGTCTCGCGTTCGGGCTACCTGTTCCGCATGTACCTGCCGGACGCTACGGGCGCTGGCATCATCGAGGACGCGACCGGTGGCGACCCGACCAACGACAACGGCGTGGACGCCGGCCAGGCCGAGACCCTGTGGTGCTGCTACGCGTGGCCGCAGGTGCAGGGCAACAGCGGCAAGCGCGCGTTCTTCGTCAACCAGTCGGGTGACGTGCTCGCCACGAACGGCATCGCCGCGGCCTACTCGGGCGTCACCGCGATGCCGCTGCACACGGCGGCGTTCCTGACCGGCACGTCGGGCTTCCTGGGCAACCAGGTCGCTTCGAACAGCGTCGGCGTCGACAACAACCGCTGGGTCGTCGTCCAGTGATGCAGCTGGCATGAGCTGCACGGCGTGAGCCTGCAGCCTGCCACGCACCGCCCGCCGCGGCCGCAAGGTCGAGGCGGGCGGTTGCAATTCCAGCGGGCGGTTCCGGCGGCTGCGCTCGCGTCGCGGACCCCGATCTGCCGATAGCAGGGGCATGTCGGCCGATCTGCTGTCCACGGAACTGCAACCTCGTACGGACCAACTCGCTGGCCTGATGGCGGCGGGCGAACTGCCTCGCCGCCGCAGTGCTGGCAGCGAAGCCTCGGGGGTGGCGACGGCGATCGCGCCGTTGCCGACGCCGCCCTTGGTGTTGGCGCCGCTGCCATCGCCGGCGACACCCGCGCCGACCACGCCGAACCCGGCCGCTCCGACGGCTCGCGCGACCGCGACCACACGGCGCGTGCAGCGGCTCTCGATCGTCGTGCCGGCGCGCAACGAAGAACTGAACCTGCCGGCCCTGCTCGCCGAGATCGACGCGGCGCTGCGCCAGCTCGCGTTGCCGTTCGCCGAGGTCATCGTCGTCGACGACGGCTCGTCCGACAGCACGCCGGCGATCGCGCGCGCCGCCGGCGTGCGGCTCGTGCAGCACGCCGAAGGCCTCGGCAACGGGGCGGCGGTGAAGCGCGGCATCCGCGAGGCGCGCGGCGACTGGATCCTGCTGCTCGACGGCGACGGCCAGCATCCACCGCACGAACTGCCGGCGATGGCGGCGATGGCCGAGCGCTACGACATGGTCGTCGCCTCGCGCGGTGGCCGCGGCGGCGCCATCCACCGCAACTTCGCCAACCAGGTCTACAACCGCCTCGCCAGCTACGTGTCGGGGCGCACGATCCCGGACCTGACCAGCGGCTTCCGGCTGCTGCGCGCCGACGTCGCCAAGGACCTCGTCTGGCTGCTGCCGAACACGTTCAGCTATCCGACGACGATCACCATGTCGATGCTGCGCGGCGGCTGGTCGGTCGGCTTCCACCCGTTCCAGGTGCGGCAGCGCAAGGGCAAGAGCCACGTGCGTCTGTTGAAGGACGGCAGCCGCTTCTTCCTGATCATCCTGCGCATCGCGACGATGTTCGCGCCGCTGCGCGTGTTCCTGCCGGCGTCGCTGGCCACGGGCGCGCTCGGCGTCGCCTGGTACGTGCACACGTGGTGGACCGACGGCCGCCTGACCAACATGGCGGTGCTGCTGATGACGCAGGCGGGGCTGCTGTTCGCGCTCGGCCTGATCGCCGAGCAGATCGCGGCGCTGCGCTTCCAGAACATGTCGCGCGACCACGGCAGGGACGCGTGAACGGCGAGGTGCTGTTCTGCGGCACCTGGGACGAAGGGCCCGGCTATCCGCGTACGACGTCGCTGCGCCTGGGCTTGCAGGCTGCCGGCTTCGCCGTGCGCGAGTGCCGCGGGGAAGGGCTCGGCCGCGGCAAGCAGCGGCTGCTGCGCGCGCCGTGGCGCTGGCCTGGTGCCCTGCTGCAGCAGCGCCGTCGTCGCCGCGAACTGTTGCAGCGGCTGCGACAGGACGTGCGCGCGGCGAAGCCCGCGTGTGTCGTGGTGCCGTACCCAGGCCACGACGTCGTGGCCGCGGTGCGCGACACCGTCGACGTGCCGGTCGTCCTCGACCTGTTCCTGTCCGCCTACGACACCGTGGTCGAGGATCGGGCGTTGGCGCGGCCCGGCTCGCTGCTGGCGTGGTGGCTGCAGCGGCTCGATGCGCGCGCCTGTGCCGCCGCCGACCTGGTGCTGCTCGACACGCCGGCGAACGCCGCCTATGTCGCCGAACTGACCGGCACGCCGGCGGCGCGGCTCGGCTGGTTGCCGGTGCACGATCCGGAGGCGCCGCGGGCCGCCTTGCCGTGGCTGCAAGCGCCGCGCGACCTGCTGCGCGTGCTGTTCTTCGGCACCGGGGTGCCGCTGCACGGTCTCGGCACGTTGCTCGACGCCGTCGCCGCGGTGCCCGAGGTGCAGCTGACGCTGGTCGGTGGCACCGCTCACGATCGTGCGCGCGCCGCCGCCGAACTCGGCCCGCGCCTGCGCCTCGAACCGGAGTTCGTCGGTCGCACGCGTCTGCAGGAGCTGCTGCAGCAGAGCCAGTTGGTCGCCGGCGTGTTCGGCGACAGCGGCAAGGCGCAGCGCGTCGTGCCGTTCAAGTTGGTGCACGCGCTCGCCGCCGGTCGCCCGGTGCTGACCGCGGCGACCCCTGCGGTCCTGGGTTGGCTCGACGGCAGTGGCGCGGTGTTCACCGCGCCTGCTGGCGATGCCGCAGCACTGGCTGCCGTGCTGTGCGAACTCGCGGCCGATCCGGCGCGCGTCGCCGCCGCCGCTGCGGCCGCACGGCCCGCCTACGACCGCCACTTCGCCACCGACCGCCTCGCCGCGCGCTGGCACGAACTGCTCGCGCGCCTGTCGCCGACCCCTGCCTGAGTCTCGCATGCTCGATCGCGCCACCTTCCACCGACACCGCGCGTGGCTCACCGCCGCCGTGTTCGCGCTCGCTGTGCTGGCTTACGCGCCGTCGCTCGCGGGCGTCTACGTGTTCGACGACATCCACAGCGTCTCCGACAACCCGGCGCTGCAGGACCTCGGCAACCTCGGCCGCTTCTGGACCGATCCGGCGGCGTTCTCGCGCGGTGCCGGCACGATGTACCGGCCGTTCCTGGTGACGACCTTCGCGCTGAACCTCGCGGTCAGTGCCGAGGCCTGGTCGCTGAAGCTCGGCAACCTGCTGCTGCACGGCGCCGTGGCGGCGCTGCTGTTCCGCTGGCTGGCGGCGTTCGGGCGCCGGCTGTGGCCCGCGGCGGCGGCGGCCGCGCTGTTCGCCGTGCACCCGCTCGCATCGGAAGCCGTCAACCTGGTGTCGGCGCGCAGCGAACTGCTGCTCGCGTGCGGCCTCTTGCTCGGCCTCTTGGCGCACGTGCATTGGCAACGTGGGGGCTCTGGTGCCCTCGCGTGGCTCGGCATGCTCGCCGGCACCGTCGTCGCGTGCGGCAGCAAGGAGACCGGCGTCGTGCTGCCGGCCCTGCTGCTGGTGCAGACGTTCTGCCTGCGGGTGCGCACACCGGGTCGCGCCGACTGGCGGCGCGCCGCGATCGGCCTCGCCGGCGTCATCGCACTGGTCGTCGTCTACCTCGTCGCGCGCAAGCTGCTGATGGGGGCCGTCGCCGTGCCGTTGCTCGAACGCGCCGCCGGCGATCCGCGCATCGGGGGTGGCCGCACGCTGTCGGTGCAGTTGGCGACGATGGGCACGCTGTTGCCGACGGCGCTGCGACAGTGCGTGTGGCCGTGGCCGCTGACGCTCGATCCGGCCGTGCAGTTCGACCGTTCGTTCGCGAACCTCGGCGTGCTCGCTGGGTGGGCGACGATGTTCGTCGCGACCATCGTCGCTATGGGGCGCGGGCCGGCGGCGCGCTTGCGCCGCGTCGGCGTGGCGCTGGCGTGGGCGGTGGCGCTGCCGTGGATCGTCGTGCCGCTGAACATGCCCTACGCCGAGCACCGCATGTACGCGCCGCTGCTCGGGGTCACGGCCGTGCTCGCCGCCGGGGCGCCGCCCATGCTCGCCGGCCTGCGGCATCGCTTCGCGGCGCTGCGAACGCCCGCCGTGCGCGCGCTGTTCGCCGCGGCGCTGCTCCTCGCCGCGATCGGCTCGGGGGCGCGTTCGTGGTGCTACCACGACGAACTGGCGCTGTGGCAGGCCGAGCTGGCCCAGCGCGACGACTCGTTCGCCGCGTGGTGGGGTGTTGGCACGGTGCGGCTGCGCCGCGGCGAGGTGGCCGACGCCGTGCCGGCACTCGAGCGCGCGCACGCGCTGAACCCCGAGAACTGCGACGCGCAGCGCAATCTCGCCGAGGCGTTGCTGCAGTTGCCGGACGCGAACGCGCAGCCCGAGCGCGCGCTGGCGGTGGCGCTGGGCGTGCAGCGGGCGATGCCGAAGGACCCATGGGCGCGCACGCTGGTCGCGCAGGCGCACCTGCAGAACGGCCGCTGCGGCCGCGGTCGCGAGCACTTCGAACAGGCCGAGGCGGTGGCGCTGTCGTGCCTGCAGATCGCGCCGCCGAAGGGCTACGTCTACCAGATCGCCGCGATGGGGCGCGCTGGCTGCGGCGACATGGCCGGCGCGCTCGCGCATCTCGACACCAGCATCGCCCGCGGTCTGGCCCCGGTCGGGGTGCGCCTCGATCGGGCGCGGGTGCTGCAGGCGCTCGGTCGCGCGGCCGAGGCGCGCGCGGAGCTGCAGCAGGCGCAGATGCTGGCGCCGTTCGATCCAGCGGTGCTGGCGGCGATGCAGCAGGCGGCGGCGCCGCCGAAGTGAGCGTCGCCCCAGCGCGGGCCGCCGTGGCTCACAACGTCTTCAACTGTTCCTGCAGGAACCTGGTGACCGTCTCCGAGCGCGCCTTCAGCAGCGCCCGCTCGAGGAACGGCCGCGCTTCCTTGCCGCGAATCTCGATCAGGCCGCGCAGGCAGGTGGTGTCGAAGATGGCGTTGTCCTGCTGCAGCGGCGGCTCGTCGTAGAGCTTCTCGATGAGCGGGACGGCGCGGGCGCACTTGCGCTCGGCGAGTGCCTTGATGCACTCCTGGATGGTCACCGTGTCGTGCATCGTGCGGCCGAGCACCTGCAGCAGCGTTTCCTCCATCTGCTCGTCGCCGGACTTCACGTACCAGTTGACGAAGTTGCTGAACCCGTTGCCGGCCATCGCATTCAGGTCCGGGATCGGCGCTCGATAGACGGCCAGGCGGTCGGTGTCGATGCCGCGGTGGGACTCGGTCTGCAGGATGCGCCGCAGCAGCCGCTGCGCCCTGGGCTTGTCGTGCTCGATCAGGGTGCCGGCCGCGAACCAGCGCAGCTTCGGGGAAGGGTGCTGGTAGCCGAGCAGCACCTGCTCGAGCAACTCGACGCCCTGCTTCGGATCGACGGCGAACGCGGCGCGCAGCAACTGCTTGATCTCGTCGTGGTGCTGGTCGGGACGCAGCTGCAGCAGGCGATCGGCGATCGGCTTCCACGCATCGGCGCCGAGCGAGCGGAACGCCAGGATCACCTCGTCCATCGACTTCAGTGCGTTCTGGTAGTCCGGCTCGGCGGTGCGCGAGGTCGCCGCCAGCGGGGCGTAGACGCGCAGCTTCTCGAGCAGGGCCTGCGGGCCCTTGCCGGTCGCCGACTGCTCGATGCGCATGCGGGTGACTTCGCCCAGGACGTTGTCGACGGCCGTGCGGAGTACGACGGCTTCGTCCCGCAGGGCCGCCACCTGTTGGCCCTGCTGCCAGACCATGGTGGCCAGGGCCGCCAGGGCCACGGCGGCGGCGAGCGGCGCCAGGAACGAACGGGAGGCCATCGGGGAGGCGGGCGAAGTCATCGGGGGCAGCGAGGCTAGGTGGGGGCGACCATCCCGTGCAAGGCGCCGATGCGCGCGGGCGATCGGAATGGTGGGGGCGCCTATCGTTGCAGGGAGGGTGTCGTCACCCGCTGTTCGATACCGAACGCGGAAGCGTGCCGAAGTGCACCATCGCGGCCGCTGTGCGAAGCCGGTCGCCGCGGCGAGCGGCATCGCGCGATGCCATCGGGCCGGGACGCCGCCTCGCCATGCCTCGATTCGCGACGGCTGGCGTGCGTCCGTGCTGCCGGGGTACGGAAGTTGTCCGCCCGCGGCCACGCGTGGGTGGCTGCTCGTCTCCGTGCCTGCCGCCGTCCTTGCAGGCGGTCGTGCAGTATGGTTTCCTAGCCGATCCTCGCATCCGTCCCCCGGCGACCGCGTGTCCCCTCCCGCGGCGCTCGTCATGTTTTGCCGTCCCCCCTCTCGATACGAGGCCTACATGTCCGTTCGTAGTCTGAACAGTGTTGCGCTAGTCGTTGCCCTGGCTGGTCTTGCAGGGTGCTCTGGCGGCTCGGCCGGAAATGCGGGCGAAGCGACGTTCTCGTGCACCGGCGCCGACGCGCGTGCCATGTGCCTGCAGAGCTGCAACCTCGGCTGCTCGTCGACCGGTTGCGCGCGCACGGACATCGCGCAGAACGAGACGATCATCCTGCAGTTCAGCGATGCGATCGATCCCACCTCGGTAAGCCCGTCGTCGATCCGCTTCCGCACGGCGTCGGGCGCCGAGCCGGTCGGCGAGTTCTTCGTCAACGGCAACCAGGTCGAGTTCGTGCCAACGCTGTCGATCTCTGGCGGCCAGACGTTCTTCGGCTTCACGTCGGGCGAGACCTACACGATGACGCTGATCGGCGGCCAGGGGCAGGCCTCCGCGGTGCGCAGCACGACGGGCAAGCTGCTCGAGAAGACGCTGACGTGCACGATCCGCTCGACGCTCGGCATCGTCGACGTGAACCAGGTGCCGCCGAGCGCCACCTTGGTCGTGCCCGCGGCCAGCCAGATCACGGCGGCGGCGCGCGACACCGACATCGTGCTCGAGTTCAACGAGCTGATCGATGCGACGCCGTTCGTCAGCGGCACCCAGAGTCCGGTGACGTTCAGCGTGCGGCGCACGCGCGAAGCGCTCGGCGGCGGCTTCGAATGCGATCCGGCCTCGGCGCCGCAGGTGCTCAGCGGCACGCAGCGCCTCGACTTCGACGCCGGTCGCGGCGTCTCCGTGCTGACCTTCAACCCCAGCATCGATCTGCCCGGCAACATCTGCGTGCAGGTCAGTGTCACCAGCGGCGTCTCCGACCTGTCGGGGCGGCCGGCGCAGCCGCAGCAGTTCACCTTCCGCACGGTCGTCGTGCCGTTGGTCGATGCGCTGATCACGGAAGAGTTCGACGACAGCCAGTTCTTCGACGAGGACGCGTCGGCTGGTGCCTGGGCCGGTGGCCAGTTGGCGTTCGCCAGCATCGGCGGTGACGCGCGCCACGGTCCGTTCAGCCTGACGTGGTGCACCGACACGGGGACCTTCGTCGAGGGCAAGCGCCTCTACCGGTTGAACACCGACCTCGTCACCATTCCGAGCGCCAACACGACGACCGGCAGCCCGATCGCCATCACCGATGGCCGATTCTTCCTGTCCGACTTCGTGCTGCCGAGCGACGTGCGCCTCGAGTTCACCGGTTCACGTCCACCGCAGTTCACGGTCGCGGGCAAGATCGACATCCTGGGTGTGCTGAGTGTCGCCGGCTCGTCGATCGCCGCGATGCCGTCGTCGACGTCGACCCTCGGCCAGAGCGGTGGTGCGGCAGGGGTGTTCGGTGGCATCGGCGGCAAGGGCGGCGATCGCATCAACGCGGCGACGGGTGTCGGCACGGTCAACCCCGGGATCTTCCAGGGCGCCAACGGTGGTGCGGCGCAGCTGCCGACCCAGCACGCCTACTTGCTGACGGCCGCTGGCAGCGGCGGTGCGGGCTCGACCGTGTTCCCGGCGAGCGGCTTGGGCACGGCCCTGCAGTTCCCGCCGCAGAGCACGCCGCCGGTCGCGCTGCAGTACTGCGTCTCGGCGTCGGCTGGTGGTGGTGGCGGTGCCAACTGGCTTTCGGGCGGCCTCGGTCGCGTGGTCAGCAACAACGCAGTCACGCCGCCGCCTGGCCTGCTCTCGGCCATGGGGCCGGACGCCGCCGGTGGCACCGCCCTCCAGCTGTTCCCGGTGCCGGCGGGTGTCGACAGCTCCCTGCACTTCCTGGTCGGTGGCGGTGGCGGTGGCGGTGGCGCCAGCCAGGGCACGATGTGCCTCAGCGTGTCGCGCAACTTCGCCCCTGGCGCAGGCGGCGGCGGTGGCGGTGGCGCGATTGCGTTGCGCGCCGGCGATTCCCTGCGCGTCGGCCCGGCGGGTCGCGTGCTCGCGAACGGCGGCTCCGCGGCCAGCACGACCGGCACCACCGGTTCGGGTCCGCAGCCGTGCCCGGGTGGTGGCGGTGCTGGTGGCTCCATCGTGCTGCAGACCGGCCGCGCGTTCGATATCGCGGGTCTGGTCGACGTGCGCGGTGGTGCCGGCGGCAGCTTCAGCCGTTCGGCCGGCACGGCGCCGTTCCTGCCGCCGGGTGGTGCGGTCGTGGTGATCCAGGGCGGCAACGGCGGCAACGGCTTCGTTCGTCTCGAAGCCCCGGCGACGCCGGCCCTGACGGCGCTGGCGACGATGCAGCCGGCACCGGCGAGCAGCAACGTCGGGCAGCTGATCGAAGTCGACGACCTGGTCGCCGTGCGCTCGCGCTTCTACTCGACCAACACCCAGCTCGGTCCCGAGTACGCGCGCTACGAGATCTATGCGACCGTCGGCGGTGTGCCGATCGTCTACTCCGACGATCCGGCCTTCGGGGTCCCGGCTGGCGTTGGCGCCGCCGTGCGTGCGCTGTTCCAGGCCGCGCGGCTCGACCTCGGCACCAACGAAGTGCTCGAGACCGGTCCTTGGCGCACCTCGGTCCGCAGCGTCGGCCAGCAGATCGGCATCGCATCGGATGCCCTCAACGGCTTCCGCTTCATGCTCTACCGCGATTCGGCCATCAGCACGGACGTGACCGTCCAGAAGGTCGTCGTCGTCTACCGAATCTGATGGTGCCTCGGCGCTGACGGCGCCGTGGCTCGGATGGCGCCCGGAGCGCCTGGCTCTGCCTCTTCTCCCGCTACCCAGTTTCCTGCGCGAAAGCCCTCCTTCCTGCTTCCCCATGCGCACTGCCCACATCACGTCCCTCCTCACTGGCCTCGCCTTGCTGGTCGCCGCCGGCTGCTCGAACGGGAGCCAGGACGACCAGACTTCCTCGGTGCGCATCCGCTGCTTCGACGGTCAGGCGTTCTGCATCATCAGCTGTGATCTCGGCTGCACGCAGACCGGTTGCGCCGTCTCCGAGATCGCCGAGAACCAGCAGCTGCGCTTCAAGTTCTCCGATCGCGTCGATCCCGCCTCGGTCAACTTCGGCAGCATCTCGATCCGCACCGCGACCGGCGTGGCGCCCAACGGCGACTTCGTGGTGAACGGCAGCGAAGTGGTCTTCGTGCCCAAGGTGTCGAGCCTCGGCGGCGTCAGCTCGTTCGGGTTCCAGCGCAACGAGAGCTACATCATCACCCTGGCCGGTGGCGCCTCGGCTTCGCAGGGCGTGCGCAGTCTGACGGGAGATCGCCTGTCGCAGGAGTTCAGCTGCACCGTCGTCGCCTCGCGGGGCGTCCTGGACGAGGACGGTCAGCCCCCGACGGTCTCGCTGCTGTCGCCTACCGTCGCCACCGGCGCGCCGCGCAACCCGACGATCGTGCTGCGCTTCTCGGAGCTGATCGACACCACGCCGCTGCAGTCGTCGCTGTCGGCCGCGTCGCCGATCCGGGTGACGCTGCGCGGCCTGCTGCCGGACGGTGCCTGCAACCTCGACGCCGACGGCACGTCGCTGGAAGGTGTGCCTTCGCTGTCGACCGAGCGCGTCAACGACCGCGACGTCACCGTGGTCGCGTTCACGCCATCGGTGCAGCTGCCCGGCCAGTCGTGTGTGACCGTGTTCGTCACGGCCGACCTGCGCGACCTGTCGGGTCGCTCGGCGACGCCGGCGCAGTTCCAGTTCATCACCGAAGCGGGCACGCCGATCGACTTCACGGTCCGCGAACAGTTCAACTCGGCCGCCAACCAGGATGTCCTGGTCTCCGGCGGCACTTGGAGTGCTGGTGCCCGGCCCGGCCTGGTCGGCGGGGACGGCCGTCACGGCTCGTTCCGGCCGGACTTCCCGTCGGCGACCTCGGGCGGCCCCAACGTCTTCGTCTGGAACGTCGGCAACGGC
>JBILEY010000236.1:0-8202 GCA_044351865.1 Planctomycetota bacterium
CCAGGACAGGATTTGAACCTGCAAGCCCTTTTGGGGCGCTAGCACCTCAAGCTAGTGCGTCTGCCAATTCCGCCACCTGGGCGTTCAGCGAGGGCGGGGACAGTAGCGGTCGGCAGCGTGTTTTCAACCCTGCGCCAGCACCCCCGACGATCCGGCCCGCCGCCGCCGGTGGTCCCGGCCGCGTCAGCGCCACATCGGCGCCAGCCGGGCCTGGAAGCGGATGTAGTTGTTCTCCAGCTCGAGCTGCAAGCTGGCCGAGCGCAGCATCTGGGCCATCGCCCGCAGCTGCTGCACGTCGGCCCGGTCCTTGGCGGTGAAGTTCGTGCGCGCCTGCTGCCACTGCTGCTTCAGGTAGTTGGTCACCGCGACATCGAACTCGCCGCCTACGTCGGTCATCGCCTTCGGCATCGCCGCCATGCTCGGGTAGCGCGCGTACTGCGCCCGTCGCACCGTCTCCTCCGCCGACGGCCGGTTCTCCAACATCCAGGCCGGGTCCGGCAGGTCGCTCGCGGCGGCGGCGAAGTTCACGTAGTCGTCGATCAGCGGCAGCATCTTCTGGCCGTCGACCCACACCAACCCGTTCAGCGAGTTCGCCAGTTCGCTGCGGTCGGGATCCGGACCTTCGAAGCGCTTCCACTCGTCGGTGTCGCGCAGCGAGCGCGCGCCGGTCTGGCGGCTGTGGTGCGTGCGCAGGATGTCGCGCACCAGGGGCCCCGAGTTCGACAGCACGAAGAAGTCGCCGAACACGATCATCGCCAGCTCGCCGGTGCCCGGGATCAGCGGGTTGGTGAACTCGGTGACCGGCTCTTGCAGGCGCGAGTTGCCGAACGACACCGGCAGGTGCCAGACGTTCTGGAAGCGGAAGTTGCTGTAGTTGGTGCGCAGCATCGTGACCAGGTCCTCGGCCTTCGCCGCCGCCCCACGCTCGAGCCAGAACACCCACGCCACCTGCGGCACCGGCGACTTCGCGGTGACCGGCACCATCAGCTTGCCGCTCTCGTCGCGCGAGGTGTCGGGGTCGTTCTTGCGGAACACGAACCCGGTGCGCGGCAGGAACGCATGGCGCAAGCGCTCGATCAGGTCGCGCATGTCGTTGAGCTGCTGGCCCTGGAACTGCACGCGCCGCAGCGCGTCGTTGATCAGCTCCTTCTCGGCGTCCTCGAGCGCGTCGAACATCGCGGTCAGGAACTCGGCCGCCGGCATGCGCAGCGCAGCGCACGCACACGCCGACTCCGGCACCATGCCGAGGAACGGATCGAGCCACTTCTGCCGCGGCGCCTGCTCGGCCTTGTAGAAGCTGCTCTGGAAGCCGGTGTGCTCGCGGCTGTTCAGCTCGACCTGGCCGGTGGCGACCAGCGCGTCCTGGCCGAAGATCATCGCCCCGGTCAGCATCTGCCAGCCGCGCAGGTTCAGGAAGCTGGCGAGCACGCGCTCGTTCATGCTGTCCTTGTTGTTGCGGTTCGGCCACGTCGAGGCGAAGCGGCGGAAGCCGTCGAAGGCGTTGGGTTCGGCGACGAAGTCGACCGCGTTCGGCTCGTCGACCGCGTGCACCGACGACCAGCGCGCGACGCGCTTGCTGACGCCGTCCTCGTAGGAGGCCATGACGCCGATCGGCTCCTCGTCGCGATTGCCGTCGAGCAGCCGCTGCGACTGTTCGAGCAGCAGCTTGTTGTTGCCGACCATCAGCAGGTCGAGGTAGCGGCGCACGTACAGCGGCCCGGTGGCGCCGGGGACCTTCAGCACGAACAGCTCGCCGTCCTTGCTGGTCTCGATGCCCTGCTGCTTCAGCGCCCCGTCGAGGAAGCCGAGCCCGAACAGGCCGTAGCCGGCCTTCACCTTCCAGCCGACGCGCGTGTAGACGCACCACCACGGCTCGGCCAGCGGCCGCGGCGGTTGCTTCGTGTAGTCCTGCTCGTAGCCGGCGACGATCACCTCCTCGCCGAACGCGTCGCGCAGCACGTCGAGGAAGCCACTGCTGTCGGTCTTCACCTGCTCCAGCGTCGTCACCAGCTGCTGCACGGCGCGGTCGAAGCCCCGGCGCTGCCAGCTCTGGCCGAGTGCACTCGCCTGCACGTCCTTCCACCCGGGCGCCGAGGTCAGGTCCGCCCAGAAGCGCGGCTGCGGGAACGGGTCGAAATCGTCGACGAGGCGCTGCTTGTGGACGAAAAAGTTGACGCCACGCGGCACCACGTCGCGCAGCTCGAGCACGCGACCTTCGAACGGATTGAAGACGAAGGTGGCGACGAACAGGAACAGCAGCACGGCGAGCGAGCCGACGGTGATCGCCAGGGTGCGCCAGATGCGGCGCTTCTTCTTGAGATTCGGCTTGGCCATTGGCGGTCCAACGTAGCGGCAGGGACGGTCCGCGTAGAGAGTGCGGCATCGACGAAGCTCGCGGGTTTGCCTTCCCCTCGCTCCTTCGGTCTACTCCCCCGCCCCATGGCCGGCCTCGTTCCCAACGCTCGTTCGCGCCGCATCGAGGAGTCGGCGACCCTCGCCATCACCGCCAAGGCTGCGAAGCTGAAGGCCGCCGGCCGCGACGTCGTCTCGCTGGGTGCTGGCGAACCCGACTTCGTGACGCCGGCCCCGATCGCCGCCTCCGGCATCCGCGCGATCGAGCAGGGCAATACGCGCTACACCGCCGCTCCGGGCGTGCCCGAACTGCGCGCCGCCGGCGCCAAGTGGCTGAACACGACGTTCGGCCTCGGCTACACCGCCGACGAGGTCATGGTCTGCGCCGGCGCCAAGGGTGCCTTGCACATGGCGCTCGACGCGATCGTCGAGCCGGGCCAGAAGGTGCTGATCCTCGCCCCCTACTGGGTCAGCTACCCGGCGCTGGTGACGATGGCCGACGGCGTGCCAGTGATCGTGCCGGCGGCGATCGACCGCGGCTTCATCCACGACGCCGCCACCATCGACGCCGCCGCGAAGCAGCACAAAGCAGCCGGCATCATCGTCAACTACCCGAACAACCCGTCGGGTGCCGTGCCGTCCCGCGGCGACGTGCAGGCGCTGGTCGACGTCGCAAAGGCGAACGACTTGTGGCTCCTGTCCGACGAGATCTACGCGACGCTGCTCTACGACGGCGCCACGCACGTGTCGCCGGCGGCCCTGCCCGGCGGCCGCGAACGCACGATCGTCGTCAACGGCTTCACCAAGTCGCACACGCTGACCGGCTGGCGCACCAGCTTCCTCGCCGGCCCGCGCCCGGTGATCGACGCCGCCTGCCGCATCCAGAGCCAGGTGCTCGGCAACCCGTGCACGATCAGCCAGGCGGCGACGTTGACCGCTTGCGAACTGCCGCTGCCCGACGAGCAGACGCGCCGCATGAGCGCGTTCGAAGAGCGCCGGCGCTACCTGGTCACCGAGATCAACAAGATCCCGGGCATGCGCCTCACCGCCCCGCGCGGCGCCTTCTACGCGCTGGTCGACGTGCGCGAGCTCGGCAAGAAGAAGGGCCTCGACGACGTGCAGATCTGCGAGCGGCTGCTCGACGACCACCTGCTCGCCGCGGTGCCGGGCAGCGCGTTCGCGATCCCGGGCTTCCTGCGCCTCAGCTACGCCGCCGCGATGGACCTGCTGCAGAAGGCGGTCGCCCGCCTGCGCGCGTTCGCGGAGTCGAAGTGAACGGCGACGAACAGAAGATCCGCATCGTGCAAGCGGAGAACCTCGCGGCCCTGGTGCCGGCGGAGCACGAGTGGGACGTGTTCGCGCAGCTGCGCTCGCTGAAGGAACTGGCGACGAAGGACAACCGGCCGTTCCTCGTGCTCGAGCTCGCCGACGTGCACGCCGTGGTCGAGGCCAAGATCTGGGACAACGCGCCGGAAGCGCTCGCCGCCGCCAAGGCCGCCCCGCTGCGCGGCCCGGTCAAGGTGCGCGGCCGCGTGCGCGAGTGGCAGGGCCGGCCGCAGCTGGTGATCGACCGCCTCAAGGCCGTCGAACCCGGCGAGACGCCCCCCGGCTTCTCGCTCGATCAGTTGATCGATCCGGCGCTCGCCGCGGTCGAGGACCTGTGCAGCAAGACGCTGGTCTTCGACATCGAGACCGTGCCGGCGTTCGAACGGCGCGACCTGCCGGCCTCGGTCGCCGCCGCTCTCGCCGACAACGCGACGCTGAAGCAGATGGAGCCGGACGCGGTGATGGGCATGTCGCCGTTCTTCGGCAAGGTCGTGTCACTGGCGATCGGCGACGGCGACGCCGAGGTCGACGACGTCACCGTGCTCGCGGTACCGCCCGACGGCGTCACCATCGACCCGTGCCCGAAGTGGCTGCGGCCGATGTCCGAGCCCGAACTGCTGCGCGCGTTCTGGGCCCTGTGCAGCCGCGCCGAGACGATCGTCTCGTTCAACGGCCGCGGCTTCGACGTGCCGTTCCTGGTCACGCGCAGCCTGATCCACGGCATCCCCGCCCGCGTCGACCTGCTGTCGCAGCGCTTCTCGCTGCGCCCCCACCTCGACCTGTTCGAACTGGTCAGCCAGAAGGGCCGCGGACCGAGCAAGCTCGACGTCGTCTGCTGGGCGCTCGGCATCGAGAGCCCGAAGGAAGTGATGGACGGCTCGATGGTGGCGCCGGCCTACGCCCGCGGCGAGATCGTCAAGATCGCCGAGTACAACGCGCACGACGTGAAGGCGACGAGCGCCGTCTATCGCAAGTGCCGCGACCTGATCCTGCGCTACCGCGCGGACTGGCAACCGTCGAAGAAGTGACCGCGGCGCTCGCGCCGGAGGGACGCATGGCGAAGAAGGGCAATAGCGGCGGCGGTGATGGCGGAGCCGGCGGCGGCGGCCGCAACCTCGGCGGCCAGCTACTGCTGGTCGGCGCCGTGCTGTTCGCAGTGTCGTGGTTCATCCCGGTCTATCGCGGCCAGGACGTGTTCGGCGCGCTGCCGGGGTTCGCTGCGAGCCTCGGCATCTCGCCCGAAGGCGCGCTGCAGTCCATGTCGGGGCCGGACTGGCTGCCCGGCTGGAGTGCGTGCAAGTTCGCGTGGCACCTGCTGACCACCGACGAGTCGCTCGGCCGCGACAGCGAGCGCTGGAAGCAGTACCTGCTCGGCGCCACGTGCCTGACCAACGCGGTCATGGCGCTGGCCCTGCTGGCGGCGATGATGCGTGCCTGCCGCGGCGGCTTCGCAGTGGCACTCGGCCTGGTGCTGCTCGCGTGCGCTGGCGTCGACGCAGCGTGGCTCTACCTCGTCGACCACGACCCGCTCGACGTCTACCGCCCCGGCTACTTCGTCTGGCTCGGCTCGTTCGTCGTCGTCGGCCTCGGCGCGCTGGCGAACGTCGGCAAGCGCTGACGGTCCAAAGCGCGAGTACGGCCCTCGCGCGGGGGCGCCGATCACCGCGGATCCATCGAGCGCCAGTGTCGGCGGGAGACCCTGCTACCATGCGTCTTCTGTTCGACCAGACTTTTCGCCCGGAGGTGAGCCATGACCGAGCACACGACCAAGCCACCGAAGATCGAGATGCGCCTGGAAGGGCCCGCAGTTGCTGGCCGAATCAGTGTCGACATGCTGAGCACCGTCGCGAAGGAGCTGCAGACCTCGCTGCGTCGGATGCTCGCCTCCCACCGCCGTGTTGCAGGACGGTTCCCGACGGGCGTCGAGCAGACCTGCGCACTCGAGCTCGTCGCCTTCGCCGAAGGCAGTGCCGTGCTCACGTTCGAGTATGCGGGCCAGCGCGACCGGGACACCCTGCACGGCGATCCAGGCGTTCGCGTCGCCGAGGACATGCTCGACGCCATGCAGAAGGCGGAGTCGGGAGAAGTCGGCTGGGATGCGGGGCTTCAGGCCGGCGTTGTCGACGGCTGGGAGACTCTTGCCAAGCCATTGGGCGAGGGGGTCGACGCGATCCAACTCACACTGCTCGCTGGCGGGCGGCAGCAAACCGCTCGCTTGACCATGGCCTTTCGCCAGAACCTCCACGCAACGAGCGTCGCACAGCCGCAGATCGTCACGAGCGAGGTTGTCGGCGTGCTCTGGGAGTGTGACTGGAAGCAGCATCGCGGGATGCTGGCCGAGCCGGATGGCAACCGCGTGGAACTGATCCTCGACGAGAAGCTCGAGGAACGTGTGACCCAGCTTCGTCGACAGCGGGTCCGCGTGCGCGGCAGGCTCGAGAGGCTGAAGGGACGCGTCACCCGCGCCTTCGTCACTTCAGTCGACCTCTTGGCCGACCACGTAGCCGAGCCCGACCCTCGCTACGGAGGGTTCTGGGAGAAGCTATCGCTCGATGAAATGGCCGCGCGTCAGGCCGTGGTCCCGGTGAACGACCTCGATGCACTGGCCATCGACTGGCCGGAAGGCGATTCGGTCGACGACTTCCTCGACACGATTCGTGGGATGCGCGGTCGATGAGGTCCCTCGTCGTCGACACCAACGTCGTCTCCTTCTTGCTGCGGCGCGACTCGCGCCGCGAGCTGTACCGGGAAAACCTCACCGGGGCGCGCCTCTGCGTCGCGTTCGTCACGGTTGCCGAGCTGCGGTTCGGCGCACTGAACAGGAACTGGGGCCCAAAGCGCATGGCCGAACTCGCGCAAGCCCTGCGCGCCTATGTGACGATCGGCTTCGACGACGACACGGTCTGGCAGTTCGCGAAGATCGCGGATCGTGAGCGCCGAGCCGGACGCAACCGCGAGAACCCCAACGACTGGTGGATCGCTGCGTGCGCCCTGCGTCACGGCATACCGCTGGTGACGCACAATCCGCGCGACTTCGTCGGCATCCCTGGGCTGCAGTTGCTCTCACACGCCCCCGACGCATCGAAGTGATGAAGGCAGCAGTAGCCTGGCCCCGAAAGCCTGATCCACGTTCGATACTCACCGACCACGGCCACGAGTCCTTCTGAACCCGGGGCAGCTCCTCGCACCGGCTGTCCTGCATGCACCTTGGCCGCGCAGGTGGAACAGCCGCTCCTCGCTCACAGCACGAACGCGTTCCGGCAACCCGCCGGCAGCGCCGCGAGGCACATCTGCTGCAGCTTGCGCCGCTGCGCCTTGTCCTCGAGCGACGTGAACACGTACAGCTTCCACATGCGCGGGTAACTGTCGGCGAGGTCGCGCAGGCGCGGGATGTCGTCGACGAACGCGTCGAGCGGCAGCGTGCGCGCACCACTGCCGGGGAAGCGCACGAGCGTCTTCGCCTCCTTCAGCTGCATGCGGCGCTTCGGGCAGTAGAGCATGACGTCGATCGCCTGCCCGAACGCAGCCTTGGCCTCGGCCTCGCGCTCGGCCTCCCAGCGGCAGCGCGCTTCCGGCTGGCCCGGTGTGAAGTAGGTGCGCAGCAGCTCCTCCTGCACGTCCTGGTTCTGGTAGTACGGCAGCACGAGAACGCGCTTGCTGAGCGCGCGGCGGCGATAGCGGGCGACGAAGCGGCGCAGCCGTTCGGTCGCGGCGGCGTCGCCGAGCTCGAGCTGGCCGAGGCGCCAGACCAGCGCTTCGTCGGTCAGCTGCTGCAGGTCCGCGGCGGTCAGTGCACCGGCGCGCAGCGCCATCTCGACCATGCGCGACAGCAGGGCCCCGGCAGCGATCTTCGCGTGGTGGTAGTAGACGCGTTCGCTGAAGTGGTAGCGGCACTCGAGCACCCGCAGCAGCTCGCTGACGATGTCCTCGCGCAGCATGCCGTTCTTCTCGCAGTCGACGAACAGCTGCTGGCTGTGGCGATCGACGCGGAAATAGTCGACGACGCGCCGGTCGTAGCGCAGCTCGAGCCCGGTGAAGTGCGCGTCGCGGCGCAGGTAGTCGAGCAGGTCGGCGTCGATCGTGTCGCTGACCACCTGCCGCCAGAACGGCGGCACCGCCGGCCCTTCGCCGGTCAGGATCGACAGCACCGTGGCGCGATGGCCCTGCCGGTCGAGTTCGGCGCCGAGTTCGGTGTCGGCGAGCATCGCGGCGAAGCGCTCGGGCCGGTCGTGCCGCGGCAGCAGCCCGGTCTGGTCCTCGATGTTGTGCCCGTACGGGATGTGCGTGACGTCGTGCAGCAGCGCAGCGATGCGCAGCACGCGCCGTTCGTCGTCGCCGACGCGGTGGCAGCCGGCGGGGTCGCGCGCCGCGTTCTTGTTGCAGGCCTGCAGCAGCTGCTCGCAGACGTGCAGCGTGCCGATCGAGTGCTCGAAGCGCGTGTGCACCGCACCCGGATAGACGAGGCTGGCGCTGCCGAGCTGCTTGATGCCGCGCAGCCGCTGGAACTCGGCGGTGTCGACGAGG
>JBILEY010000197.1:0-9358 GCA_044351865.1 Planctomycetota bacterium
CCAGCAGGTCGTCGGCGGGCAACCAGTCGAACGCCATCATCGTCGAGCCGGGCATGCCGCGGCGCAGCGTCGACGTGAGGTCGTCGTCGCTCGGCATGCCGTTCTGCGTGCCGACCAGCTTGAACATGCCGTCGGCGAACGCGGTCGGGCGCGGCACCAGCAGCGATGCGACGAGCGTGTCGGCGCTGCCGTCACTGCCGTGGCAGACCGCGCAGTGGCGCGCGAACAGGGCCGCGCCGCGATCGAACGCGCTGCCGTTCGCGGGGTCGGCGGTCGGGCGCGTCGGCGGCGCGTCCTGGCAGTTGGCGAACAGCAAGGTGGCTGCAGCCCAGGGCAGCAGGACGAGGGCGCGGTGGGCGAACATGCCGTCACCGTAGGCGCGCAGTGCGGGGCGGGCGGCGCGCACAACGGCCCGTTCGCGGCGGGCGAGGAGCGCAGTCTCCGTCGCCGCGGTGCAGTGGCCAGCCCCTCACTCCGCCGCCGCGATCTGCAGCTCCGCCAGCAGCGGCGCATGGTCCGAGGCCGTGCGCGTCCAGCGGCCGCGCAGCCGTTCGATCCGCGCCATGGCGACGTCGCCGCGCACGTAGAACGAGTCGAGCGCGCGCACCGGCGCCCACGCCGGGAACGTGTGCAGCGGCCGCGGCGGGCCGACGAAGCCGGCCGGCACCAGCAGGCTCCGGCCGAGCGTGCCCCAGACGTCGTTGAAGTCGCCGGCGACGACGACCGGCGTCGCCGCGTGGATCGCCTGCAGCGGGCGGCAGCGCAGGAACCGCCGCAGCTGCTCGCGCCGTTCGGCCTCGGACAAGCCGAGGTGCAGGTCGAACGCGTGCAGCGTGCGCGTGTGGTCGCCACCGGCGGGCACGCGCAGTTCGGCGTGCAGCACGCTGCGTGGCTTCTTGCCGGGCACCGTCAGGTCCACGTTGCCCGCGCTGACGATCGGCAGGCGCGTCAGCACCGCGTTGCCGTACTCGCCGCGGCGCGGACCGAAGCGCACGTTGACGAAGTAGGCGCGGTGCGGCAGGCCGAGCGCGTCGCCGAGCACGTCGACCTGGCGCTCGTTCTTGTACCAGCGCCCGTTCTGCGCCACTTCCTGCAGCATCACCACGTCGGGCGAGGCGCTGGCGAGCACGGCGGCGACGCGGCCAGGGTCGTAGCGGCGATCGAGACCGCCGACGCACTTGTGCACGTTCCAGCTGACGACCCGAAGACTCAGTGGCTGCAGCACGAGTTGCCTTGCATCGCCAGGACACCGCGCCAGACCAAAGTGGCGGCGGCGAGCAGCATGGCGCCACGTTGCACGTACGCCAGCGTGCGCGGGCCGAAGCGCTGCGCCAGGCGACCGGCCTGCGTCTGCGCCAGCAGCAAGAGCGGCAGCGAGCCGAGTGCGAAGCCGGTCATCACGCCGCCACCGCCGATGGCAGAGCCGGAGATCGCCGCACCAGCACACGCGGCCCACAAGAGGCCGCACGGCAGCAGCGGCGTGAACAAGCCGAGCAGGCCGGCGCGCCACGTCGGCGACAGGCCGCGCGACTTCGCCATCGCGCGCTGCAGCAGCTGGCCGAGACCGGGGATCTTCAACGCACCCCGTTCGCCGAGCAGCGCCAGCACGATCAGTCCGGCGGCGAGCACGAACGACACCCACGCGGTCGGCGTACCGAGTTGTCGGCTGCCGAGGCTCGCACCGATTCCCCCGAGTCCTACGCCGACCGCCCCATACGAGATCGTGCGCAGCAGGTGATACGCCATCGCCCCTCTGGCTCCTCCCTGGAAGGCCAGGGCGAGCGGGCCGCACATGCACGCGCAGTGCACCGAGTTGGCCGCGCCGAAGACGAAACTTTCGAACCAGGGTGTCATTGGCTGATCTTGTGAGGCTCCGACCGGACGTCTCTGCGACGGAACAACCGTCGCGCCCGCGCATTTCAGCGCCGGACGCGATGATGGTCGCGAAGGGAGACGGCGGGTGTAAGCACTGTGGCCTAGCGGTGCCGCTCGAACGACGTAGCTCGCCGTTCTGTTGTGCGGGGTGTGAAGCAGTGCACGGCCTGCTGCAGGAAGAAGGCCTGCTGCGCTTCTACGACCTCGGGGGACGCGCCACCGGTGCCGTCGGCAGCGTGCCGAAGGCGGCCGTGTTCGACTGGCTGCCCGAACTCGAGGCCAGATCGGGCTGTGGTTCGCCTTCGGGTCCTGGCGCGCCTTCTGGTGCTGGCGCCTCGGTGCGCCTCGTGCTCGACGTGCAGGGCCTGCGTTGTGCCGCGTGCGTGTGGCTGCTGCAGACGGTGTGGAAGCGCATCCCCGGCGCGCGCTCGCTGCACGTGGCGCCATCGCTCGGCCAGGCGACGCTGCTCTACGACGGCGGCAGCGGCGCTGCGGCCGCGTTCTTGGAGAAGGCGGCGAGCCTCGGCTATCCGATGGCGCCGCCGAGCCGCAAGCTCGCGCGCGACACCGGCCTCCTGGTGCGCCTCGGCATCTGCGCGGCGATCGCGATGAACGCGATGATCCTCGCCGTCAGCCTCTACTTCGGGCTCGACGAAGCGGTCGCCGACGCGTCGCTGCGCGCGCTGTTCGGTTGGGTGCTGCTCGGTCTCGGCACCGCCAGCGTGCTGGTCGGCGGCCCGGTGTTCTTCCGCTCGGCGATCGCCGGGCTGCGTGTGCGCGTCGTGCACATGGACCTGCCGATCTCGCTCGGCCTGCTGCTGGCGTGGGCGGGTTCGGTCTACGGGCAGCTGACCGGCAGTGCGACCTACTTCGACACCGTCGCCATCTTCATCGCGTTCATGCTCGGCGGTCGCTTCCTGCAGCAGCGCACGCTGAGCCAGAGCCGCGACCAGGTGCTGGCCGACGACGGCGCCGAGCACATGCGCGCGCGGCGCGTGGCCGACGGCATCGTGCAGCTGGTGCCGGTGCAGCAGCTGAAGGTCGGCGACGAGTTGCTGCTGGCGCCGGGCGACCTGGTGCCGGTGCGCGCTGCCGTGCAGGACGACGTCGGCAGCTTCTCGCTCGACTGGATCAACGGCGAGAGCGAGCCGCGCGCGTTCCAGCGCGGCGACGAAGTGCCGGCCGGCGCGTTCCAGGCCGGGCGGCAGGCGGTGCGCGCCGTGGTGCGCGCCGACTACCAGGCCTCGGGGCTGTCGCATCTTCTCGGCCAGGATCCGGTCGATCGCGAGGACACGCACGGACGCGTGCGCTTCTGGCACGTGCTGAACCGCAACTACGCGCTCGGCGTGCTGATCGCGGCGACGCTCGGCGCCTTGCTGTGGGCATGGATCGACCCGAGCCAGTCGCTGCCGGTCGCGGTGTCCGTGCTGGTCATCACCTGCCCGTGCGCGATGGGCATCGCGACGCCGCTCGCCTTCCACCTGGCGCTGGCGCTGCTGCGGCGGAAGGGCGTGTTCGTGCGCACGCGCAGCCTGCTCGACAAGGTGCGCGTCGTGCGCAAGGTCGTGTTCGACAAGACCGGCACGGTGACGTTCGGCGGCCTGCGCGCCGTGGCGCAGGGAGCACTGCCGGAAGGGACGCTGCCGGTGCTGGCGACGATGGTCGCGTCGAGCAACCACCCGGTCAGCCAGGCGGTGCTGGCGACGCTGCCACAGGCGCCGTTCCGCGCCGACGTCACCGTCGAGGAACTGCCTGGCCAAGGCCTCGTCGCCCGCGCCGACGGCAGGGAATGGCGGCTCGGCGGCCGCACGTTCTGCGGCGTGTCGGTGGCAGCGAACGCGCGCCGCGAGTGCGTGCTCGCCAGGGATGGCGAACTGGTCGCGGTGTTCGACCTCGAAGAGGACTTCCGCGCCGGCGCTGCCGACGAGGTTGCAGCGCTGCAGCGGCGCGGCCTGTCGGTGCACCTGATGTCGGGCGATCGCCAGGACCGTGTGCAGCGCGCCGCCGAACTGCTCGGTGTGCCGACCGCCAACGCGCAGGGCGGCATGGCGCCGGCCGACAAGGCTGCGGCAGTGCAGATGCTCGATCGCCACGACCTGATGATGGTCGGCGACGGACTCAACGACGCGCCCGCGTTCGCCGCCGCGTTCTGTGCCGGTACGCCGGCGATGGATCGCCCGGTGCTGCCAGCGCGCGCCGACTTCTGCTTCCGCGGCGCACAGGCCGGTGCCGTGCGCGCGCTGTTCGAGGTCGCCGACCTGCACGCCGGCGTCGTGCGCACCAACCTGGCGTTGGCCCTGCTCTACAACACGATCACCCTCGTGCTGTGCTTCCTGGCGGCGATGACGCCCGTGCTCTGCGCGGTGCTGATGCCGATCAGTTCGCTCGCCCTCGTCCTGCACACCACCGTCCGCTGCCAGCGGGCGCGGAGGTCCACGTGAGCATCGTCCCCGTGCTGCTGTTCTGCAGCCTCCTGCTCGTGGTCGGCTCGATCGTGCTCTTCGTCTGGTCGGCGAAGCAGGGCGACTGCCACGAAGCCGACCGCTTGTGCCTCTTGCCGCTCGAGGACGACACGACGTCGTCGCCGGCCGGCTCGATCGATCCTTCTCCTTCTCCCTCCTCTTCCTCTCCGGAATCAAGGTAAGTCGCAATGCACGCTGCAACCGTCACCGAAACGCGCAAGGTCGTCTACGACGACGCCACTGTGCGCGGCTTCGTCTGGTGGAGCGTCATCTGGGGCGCGGTGGGCCTGCTTGTCGGCCTCGTCATCGCCTTGCAGTTGAGCTTCCCCTTCCTCAGCTTCGACACCTCGTGGCTGACGTTCGGCCGCCTGCGGCCATTGCACACCAACGCGGTCATCTTCGCGTTGGTCGGCAACATGATGTTCGCCGGCATCTACTACAGCACGCAGCGCCTGCTGAAGGTGCGCATGGCATCGGATCTGCTCAGCAAGGTCCACCTGTGGGGCTGGCAGCTGATCATCGTTGGCGCCGCCGTCACGCTGCCGCTCGGCATCACGCAGAGCAAGGAGTACGCGGAACTCGAGTGGTTCCTCGATCTCGCCGTCGTCGTGGTGTGGGTCGCGTTCGCGGTGAACTTCTTCTGGTCTCTGGCCATCCGCAACGAGAAGAACCTCTACGTCTCGATCTGGTTCTACATCTCGACGATCCTGACGATCGCGGTGCTCTACATCGTCAACAACCTGTCGCTGCCGGTGACGGGTACGAAGAGCTACGGCGTGTTCGCCGGTGCACAGGACGCGCTGACGCAGTGGTGGTACGGCCACAACGCGGTCGCCTTCTTCCTGACGACGCCGATCCTCGGGATCATGTACTACTTCCTGCCGAAGGCGGCGGAACGGCCGGTGTTCAGCTACCGGCTGTCGATCGTGCACTTCTGGGCGCTGGTGTTCATCTACATCTGGGCCGGCCCGCACCACCTGCTGAACACCGCACTGCCCGACTGGGCGCAGTCGCTGGGCATGCTGTTCAGCCTGATGCTGTGGGCGCCGTCGTGGGGCGGCATGCTGAACGGGCTGCTGACGCTGCGCGGTGCGTGGCACAAGGTGCGCACCGATCCGGTGCTGAAGTTCTTCGTCGCCGGCGTCACGTTCTACGGCATGGCGACCTTCGAGGGCCCGCTGCTCTCGATCAAGGCCGTCAGTGCGCTCGGCCACTACACCGACTGGATCATCGGCCACGTGCACAGCGGTGCGCTCGGCTGGAACGGCTTCATGGCCGCGGGCATGTTCTATTGGCTCGTGCCGAAGCTGTTCGGCACCAAGCTGCACAGCCAGAAGATGGCCGACTGGCACTTCTGGCTCGGCACCGTCGGCATCCTGATCTACGTCGCGTCGATGTGGGTCAGTGGCATCAGCCAGGGCCTGATGTGGCGCGCGGAGACCGCCGACGGCGGCCTCCAGTACGGGGAGTGGAACGCGGTCATCAACAGCCAGCAGATCATGTATCTGGCGCGCAGCCTCGGCGGCGGCCTCTACCTCGTCGGCTGGTGCATGATGGCGTGGAACCTCGTCGCGACCGCGATGTCGGGCCGCGCCGTCACCGTCGAGACCGAGGTCACCGTCACTCGCACGGCGCCGCTGGCCGGCGAACCGACGGCGATGCAGCTGCTGTGGAGCAAGCCGGTGATCGTCAGCGTGCTCGGCATGGTCGCGGCGACGATGTTCGGCTACCCCAACATCGGGCTCGCGGTGCTCGGCCTCGTCTTGCTGCTGGCGATCGTCGCGTTCTCGGCCGGCATGCTGAAGAAGTCGATCGGCGACGGGCGTCACACCTGGCACGAGTACATCGAAGCGCGGCCGCTCGCGTTCTCGGTGCTGACCCTGATCGCGGTGCTGGTCGGCGGCCTCTACGAGTTGCTGCCAGGGCTCGTGACCGACAAGGCGGTGCCGCTGACCGCCGCCGGCGAAGTCTGCGTCAAGCCCTACACGCCGCTCGAGCTGGCGGGTCGCGACATCTACGTGCGCGAAGGCTGCTACGTCTGCCATTCGCAGATGATCCGACCGTTCCGCAGCGAGCAGCTGCGCTACGGCAATCCGAGCCGCATCGAGGAGTCGATGTACGACCACCCGTTCCAGTGGGGCAGCAAGCGCACTGGGCCCGACCTCGCCCGCATCGGCACCAAGCGGTCCGAGTCCTGGCACTGGGAACACATGATGGATCCGCGCATGGGCTACGAGTACGAGCTCGGCGGGGACCAGTCGATCATGCCCGCCTACCCGTGGCTGTACGACGACAAGGTCGAGGCCGGCGTGCTCGCCGACAAGATGCGGGTGCTGAAGAAGCTGGGCACTCCCTACACGGACGTTCAGCTGCAGAACGCGGTCGCCGACTATCGCAAGCAGGCCGACGAGGTCGTCGCCACCCTGGCGTCCCAGGGCAAGACCGGAGCGGATCCTGAGACCGAGATCGTCGCCCTGATCGGCTACCTGATGCGCCTTGGGCGCAACCTGGAACCGGCGAACGGCAAGAGCGCCTCGATCGAAGGAGGCAAGTGACATGCTCCGCGAGTTCCTGAACAGCCTCGGCAGCGCCGGGCTCTACGCGTTGCCCCTCGTCGCGATGGGCATCTTCCTCGCCATGTTCGTCGCGGTCCTCGTGCGCACGAGCCAGAAGGCTCGCGCGCCCGAGTACCGGCGCATGGCCGACCTGCCACTGCAAGACGACATCAAGCGGAGCAACCTGTCATGAGCGCCGATCCAATCCGTGGACACAGCTACGACGGCATCGAGGAGTTCGACAATCGCCTGCCGAACTGGTGGCTGTGGACCTTCTACCTCGCCTGCATCTTCTCCGTCGGCTACTGGCTCTACTACCACACCATCGGTACGGGCGATCAACCGATCGAGGCCTACGTCAGCGAGCAGAAGGCCGCGGCGGAGCGCATGGCCGCCAAAGCGGCGAGCAACCCGATCACCGAGGAGATGCTGCTGAAGCTCTCCAAAGAGCCCGGTTACGTAGCGGAGGGCAAGAAGCTCTTCGAGGACGTCAGCAAGTGTGCTCAGTGTCACGGCCCGTTGGGCAACGGCACCACCGCGGCCAACACGCCAGCTCTCGGCCCGAACCTCACGGACGACCACTGGATCTACGGCAGCAAGCCGATGGACGTCTACACGACGATCCTGAAGGGGCGGACCCCGGACACGAATCGGAAGACGATGGGCGGCATGCAGGCCTGGGACTACTTGGGCACCGACTTCGTGCTGAAGACGACGGCCTACGTGCTGTCGATCAAGAACACGAACGTTGCAGGCGGCAAGGCGCCGGAGTCGTACGCCGTCAAGGAGCCCTGAGTGGGATATCGAAACGACGCACCGTTCCGCGCATTCAGGAGCCCATGAGCCAGGGTGACCCTCACGTGCAACCGACCGGGGCCAGTGGCCCCGGCGGCGTTTCCGGGCCCGGCGGAGGTGCTGGCGTCGGTGCTGCGACCCCGAGCAAGCCCGTCGTGCAGAAGGGCAAGCAGGTCGTGCGCCGCCCGGACGTCGACACGCTGTTCAGCATCAACCCGGACGGCTCGCGCAACGCGATCCACCCGGCCGACGTCTCCGGCCGCTTCCAGCGCCGCAAGCACGTCTTCTTCTTCGTGCTGATCGCGATCTACCTGGTGATGCCGTGGCTGCGCGTCGGTGGCCACCCGGCGCTGCTGATCGACATCCAGACGCGGCACTTCTACCTGTTCGGGCACACGTTCAACGCCCAGGACTTCTGGTTCGCGTTCTTCTTCGTCACCGGCCTCGGCTTCACGCTGTTCGTCGTCGCCGCGCTGTTCGGGCGCATGTGGTGCGGCTACGCGTGCCCGCAGACCGTGTTCCTCGAGGGCGTGTTCCGCCGCATCGAGCGCTGGATCGAAGGGCCTGCTGCCGCGCGCGCGAAGCTCGACAAGGCGCCGTTTGCGCAGAAGGCCGTGCGCCGCGGCCTGAAGCTGGCGGTGTTCGCCGTCATCTCGGCCGTCATCACGCACAGCTTCCTCGGCTACTTCATGCCGGTCGAAGTGCTGGTCGAGGCGGTTACGTCGTCGCCGAGCAAGCACCCGACGGCGTTCACGTTCATGCTGGTGGCGACCGGCATCCTGTTCGTCAACTTCACCTGGTTCCGCGAGCAGCTGTGCATCGTCGTCTGCCCGTACGGCCGCCTCCAGGGCGCGCTCTACGACCCCGACACGATCCTCGTCGGCTACGACCAGAAGCGCGGCGAGCCGCGTGGGCCGGCCGCCCAGCAAGGCAGCGGCGACTGCGTCGACTGCTACCGCTGCGTCGCGGTGTGCCCGACCGGCATCGACATCCGCAACGGCACGCAGCTCGAGTGCGTCGGCTGCGCCAACTGCATCGATGCCTGCGACGACGTGATGGCGAAGCTCGGGCGGCCGCAGGGCCTCGTGCGCTACGACAGCCAGCGCGGCTTCGAGACCGGCGCGCGGCGCTTCCTGCGCGGCCGCGTGTTCCTCTACGTGGTGTTGATGTTCGCCGGCCTCGGCGCGTTCACCCTCGCGCTGACCCGCCAGCGGCCGTTCGAAGCCGCGCTGAACCGCGCCATCGGTTCGGCCTACTCGCTGCATGGCGAACGCGTGCACAACTCGTTCGAGCTGCAGCTGATCAACAAGCGGCCGTCGGCGCGCAAGTTCACGCTGCGCGCCACCAGCGCGCCCAACATCGAGGTCGTGATCGGCGCCAGCGAACTGGAGCTGCAGTCGCTCGAGGACCGGCGCTTCGTCGTGCACGCGTTCGTGCCGAAGGCCGAGTTCAAGGCCGGCCTGCGCGTCGAGGTCACGGTGACCTGCGACGAGCCGGAGGGTGAGGACCTGGTGCGCGTCGCCACGGCGCCGCTGCTGGGCCCGACCTCCATCCGCCACTGAAGCAGCTCGCCCGCTGGGCGACCTGCTTCAGCGCCTCTCCAGGACGCCGCAACGCGGGGTCCACAGCCGCGAGGTCGACGCATTCGGCCCCGCTGCGTCGCCCCTTCGG
>JBILEY010000015.1:0-26923 GCA_044351865.1 Planctomycetota bacterium
CGCGAACGCCTCCGGCGTCGGCGCCGGCGTGCCGTTGCCACGCGAGGCCTGGAACCGCTGCGCCAATTGCCGGCCGCCGCTGCCGAGCACGACGATGGTGCCGCAGCCCCGCATGCGGTCGGCGAGGCGCTGCTCGCGCGGCGAGCAGCCGTCGAACCGTGTGGCATCGACCAGACCGAAGAGGTTCAGGCCGCAGCGGGCAGCAGCTTCCTGCACTCGTGGCAGCAGTTCCGAACGCATGGGGCGAACTCGAATCCGACGATGCCGCGAGGAGCGGCATGCTGCGCCACAGGGCCGGCGGCGCGTGCACGTTTTCGGTCGCGAGGCTCCGGCGTGCAAGCCCCGTGCACACACGGTGTCCCACGACGACGAGGGCGATGCGCGGCTTGTGCCAGTGCCGTCGGCCGCTACCCTGCCGCCGTCCTCTGCGGGGAAGCCGGTGTGAATCCGGCGCTGTCCCGCAGCTGTCACCGGCTACGAACGCCCAAATGCCACTGAGCTGCCCTGTCGGGTGGCTTGGGAAGGCGGGCCAGTAGGAACGAAGCCGGGAGCCAGAACACCCGCAGTGGACCGACCATCAGGTCGTCACAGCTCCCGTCCGGCGCTCGAGACGCCGAGGTGGATCATGTTCCCAGTCGGGCCCCGTGCCCGCGGGCTGCGCTTTGCCGCGGGCCCGCCGTCCGCTCGTCGCCGAGCGGTTTCCCTGCCGTCGCCTTCTCAGACGTCGCCTGCCCAGACGTCGCCGCGCTCGCTGGTACCCCATGCGATGCGCCTCGCCGCCGCGGCAGCCATGGCGCTCCTGCCGTTCGCCGCCACGGCCGCGGCGCAGTCGCCGCCGACCACGTCCCCCGGCTACGCCGCCCGCCAGCACTTCGCGACGCAGACGCAGGTGCCGTTCGTGCGCCGCGTGCTGCTGGCCCGCAGCGGCGCGACGTTCGTCGCGGTCGGCAGGCAGCTGTTCGTGACCCAGCACATGCTGGCCCCGGGCCAGCTCCCGCGGCTGCGCCTGCCGAACGAGGACTTCGCGTTCCTGGCGCAAGAACAGGGTGCCGGCGGCCGCGTGCTGGCCGGCGGCCTGCACACCGGCCTCGTGCGCTGCCTCGACGCCAGCAGCGGCCAGCAGGTCGCGACCTTCGCCGGCGTCGCCAACGCCTTCGACGCCGAACCGCTGGCGAACGGCACGCTGCTGCTGAGCGCCAACCCGACGTGGCCGACGGGGGGTGCCAACTCCGGCATCTGGCTCGTCGGCCCGGGCCTCACCCCGCGCCTCTTGCTGCAGCTCAGCGGTCCGTCGGGCCCGCTGGTGCAGCTCGGCAACGGCGACCTCGTCGTCGGCGAACTCGGCCCGATGGTGCCGCCCCCGCCGGGAGCCGCGCGGCTGCTGCGCTTCCCCGCCGCGCTCGTGCAGCAGGCACTGGCCGGCGGCACGCTGACCACCGCGGACGCGGTGCAGAGTGGCAACGGCTACGCCGGCCTCTACGACCTCGTCGCCGACGACGAAGGACGCTTGCTGGTCAGCGATCCGGCCAGCGGCATCGTCGTGCACACCGCCGCGGGTGGCCTGACGCCGACCGGCACGTGGCTCGACGCCGGCCCGAGCCGCTTCGTCGCGACGCTGCAGCGGCACGACCGCGGCAGCGCCCCACTGGCGGCGTTCCAGCCGTACGAACGCGCGCCGCTCGTGCTGGTCGCGACGACCGACTACACGAGCCGACTCGAAGTGTTCGCGTGTGGACCGCAGCGTCCGCTCGCGGCGCTGAGCCCGAGCCCGGTCGTCGCCGTCGGCACCAGCCAGCACACGGTGAACGCCGCCCCGCCACTCGGCGTCGGCCTCGTGCTGGCCACCCTTGCCGCACCGTTGCCCGAGCAGGCGATCGCCTGGCTCGGCGGCACCCCGCTGTGGTTCGCCCTCGACGCGCACGGACGCGCCAGCGTGCCGATCGTCAACCCCGGTGGCTTCGCCGCCGACCTGCACTTCCAGACCGTGGTGTTCGCGCCGGGCTCCGGAGCCGTCGCCAGCACCTCTCCTCTGACCGCACACCTGCTGCCGTGACCCGCACCATGAACTCCTTCCTTCTCGCTCGCCGTTCCTTTCGCCACATGCTGACGATGGCGACCATGCTCGCCGCCCTCGCGGCGCAACAGGCGCCGGCCGGCTACGCCGTCGCGCGCACGACGCTGCCGGCCGGCGCCACCGCCGTGCAGCAGACCGCGGCCGGCCTCGTCTACTGCACCGGCACCACGCTCGAGCTGCAGCCGCCGGGGCAACCGGCGACGACGCTGCTGGCGCTGCCGGGCTTCGTGTTCGGCTCGTTCACGCTGCCGGTCGGTGCTTCGCACGTGCTGTTCGGCGAGAGCTCGAACAACCAGCTGTGGCTGGTGCCGCTGGCCGGCCCGGCGCCGTCGACGCCGTTGGCGACGCTGCCGTTCAACTACGACGCGGTGCTGCTGACGCCGCAACGGGCGCTGGTGTCGGCGAAGGTGACCGGCTTCGCGACCAACGACAACGACCTGGTCGCGGTGGACCTCGGCACCGGCGCGCTGCACACGGTGGCCAAGGTGCCCGGCGCCTCGGGGCCGCTGGCGCTCGCCAGCAACGGCGACGTGCTCTACGCGACCTCGAGCCTCGCCTTCCCGACGCCGAGTGGCACCGCGCAGCTGCTGCGCTTCCCGCGCAGTGTGATCGACCAGGCGATCGCCACGCCGACGACGCTCGGACCGAACAGTGCCACGGTGGTCGTCAGCGGCCTCGACGCAGCCGGCGACCTGGCCGTCGACGACGACGGCGACGTGTTCTACGCCGATTGGCTGCAGGACAACGTGCGCGAGATCGACGACGTCGACGGCCCGGCACCGACGCTGGGCGGTGTGCTGCTCGACCACGCGGGCGTGGCGACGAGCGCCTCGGGCCTGCAGTTCGTGCCCGGCGCCGGGCTCGGCGTCTTCGAACCGTTCCAGCCGGTCGGCGGCACGCTGCTGGTGCACGAGACGGACTTCTTCAGCACCACGGCACTGGCGACGGTGGCGACCGCGCGCGCGCAGCTGGCGAGCACGGTGGCGTCGCCGATCCCGGCCGGCCCGTTCGCGCTGGTCGCCAGCCAGGGCCCGGCGAACGGCATCGGCCTGCTGGCCTTCGGCGCCGGCACGCCCGGCCCCGTGCTGTCGATCCCGCTCGGCGGCTTCGAAGCGCCGCTGCTGTGGGACAGCGCGCTGGTCGTCGGCGCCGCCTTGGTGCCGGTGGCGTTCGATGCCAGCGGCACGATGAGCCTGCCGCTCGCCAACCCCGGCATGCCGGTGCTGGCGCCGTCGGTGGTGCAGGTGTTCTTCCTCGACCCGATGGGGCGACTCGGCACGACGCCGAGCCTCGCGATCACCTTGGCGCCGTGACTTCGCGGCGAGCCGGGTGCTTCGAACCGCCGTCCCGGCTCGGTCACAGTGCGAAGCTGTTACAGCCCCTTGCTGTCGGCACCTGAGCCAGGGGTCCGTAATGGCGCCCTCATTTGCCGACCCCGCCTGCTCGCATGCAAAAGAACCACCTGCTGCTGCTGTCCGCCTTGTTCGTGCTCCTGGTCGGAGGCGCCATCGCGATGCCAGCACTGCTCGGCGACAGCGAGATCCCGGTGACCCGGTGGAACGCGGAGCAGGAACAGGACGTGCCCGAGGCCAGCGACCCGGCGCAGGTGGCGACCACCGAAGGCGACGCGGTGCTCGAGCGCAGCTCGGCGACGCCGGTCGGCAACCAGGCGATCCCAGCGGACGAGCGGGTCGAGGTCCTGATGCGCGGGCGGGTCGTCGACAAGTTCCAGCGGCCGGTGGCCGGCGCCACGGTGTGGCTCGACTTCGGCCGCGGCGGGCGCGGCGGCGGCCCGGGCGGTGGCTTCGGCGGGCAGGGTGGGCGGCAACGACGCGTGCCCGATCCGGTGACCACCGACCAGGAAGGGCGGTTCGCGTTCCAGGGCCAGGCCTTCCGCAACCTGCGCGTCTCGCTGCAGGTCGCCCACGACAAGCACGCGCCGGGCACGTTCGACAAGGACGTCGGCAACGTCACCGCCGAGGTCGAGCTGGGCGATCTGGTGCTGCAGAACGGCGGTGAGATCCGCGGCCGCGTCACCGACCTCGAGGGCAACGGCATCCCCGCCGCCGAGGTGCGCCTGTCGGCGGAGAACGGCAACGCCATGCGCTTCGTGCGCGATCGCGAGCGCATGCTGCCGAGCCTGCAGACCGACACCAACGGCTACTTCCGCCGGCTGCACGTCGCCGCCGGCGACTGGTCGGTGACGGCGACGGCGAAGGCGCACACCGAAGGGCGCTCGCCGACGTTCGCGGTCGAAGAGGACCAGGCAGTCGACATCGAGGACATCCGGCTCGGCCCGGGCTACGAGATCACCGGCACCGTGCGCGATGCGCGCGGGCAGCCGATCGCCAAGGCGAGCGTTTCGATGCAGGCCGAGCGCACCCGCGGCAACGGCGGCGGCCCGGGCGCCGGCGGCCAGAACGGCGGGCCAGGCGGCGGCGGCCGCGGCGGCCTGGCGTTCGCCGGCATGGGCCGCGACCACCGCACCACCACCGACGAGCGCGGCAACTTCTTCCTCGAGCACCTTCCCGGCGCCCTGATGCGCGTATCGGTCGACGCCGACGGCTACCTCGCTCTGCGCGTCGACGGCGTCGATGCGAAGCTCGGCCAACCGCTCCAGCTGACGATGCAGGACGGCCTGCGCATCGACGGCATCGTGCGCGACGGCGACGGCTCACCGGTGACGCGGTTCGCGTTCCGCGCGGTGCGCCTGCGCGGCCTGCCGCAGCCAGGGGAGGAATCCGGCGGCAACGCGATGGACTTCGGCGGCGGCCGCGGCGGCGCATGGCGCCAGGGCCAGGATCGACAGGGCAGCGGTGGCGGCGGCGATGGCCAAGGCAACCTCGATCGCCCCGAACGGCACGCCGACGGCCGCTTCCGCGCGACCGGCCTGCAGGAGGGCGTCTACGAAGTGCACGTGCAGTCGCCGGACCACGCGCGCTTCCAATCGCCGGAGATCGAGCTACGGGCCGGCGCGCCGGTGACGGAGCTGCAGGTGGCGCTCGACGGTGGCTTCTTCGTCGCGGGCGCCGTGGTCGACCACCAGGGCAATCCCGTGACGAACGCGCGCGTCACGATGCGCGCGCCTAGCCCCTTCGAGACCATGGGGCCGGGCCGCATGCGCGGTCGCGGCAACAACGGCAACGGCGGCGCCCCGGCCGCTGGCAACGGTGGGCGCAGCGCGGATGCCAACGGCGGCCAGGCGGCCGACTTCGCGGCGGCCGGCCGCGAGATGCAGCGCGCCGCCAACGGCGTGCAGCTGCAGTTCGAGACCAACACCGACGCCGACGGTGCGTTCGTCATCAAGCACGCAGCGCGTGGCACCTACCGGCTGCAGGCGGAAGCGCGCGGCCATGCGATGGCGCGCACGGAGCCGTTCGAGCTCGTCGCGGATCGCTCGGCGCAGGAACTGCGCCTCGGCGCGCTCGCCACGTTGGCCGGCATTGTGCGCGGCCTCGCTGTGAACGAACTCGGCGAGGCACGCGTCGGCGCCGTGCCGATCGACGGCGGCAGCGTCAACTTCGGCGGCATGGGCCGCGGGCGCGGCGGGCAAGGTGGCGGCCAAGGGCCGTTCGCCCAGGCCACCGTCGCCGCCGACGGCAGCTACCGCTTCGACGAGCTGACGCCCGGTTCCTACCTGGTGCGCTGCTGGGTCGGCTCGCCGCAGGACCTGATGCGCGAGCTGATGCCGCAGTTCCTGAGCGGCCAGCTCACGGCCGACGTCGTCGTGCAGGCCGGCCAGGAGACCCGCTTCGACCTGCAGGTGACGCGGCCGCAGCTCGGCAAGGTCGCGGGCAACGTGATGGTGAACGGCGCACCGGCGAACGGCTACGCGGTCGAACTGGCGCGACTGGACGACAACAACCAGCCACAGGCTGGCGGCATGGGCATGGGCCGCGGCGGGCGCGGCGGCGGCCGCAACCAGGCCACGGTGTCGTCGACGGGCCGCTTCGAGATCGACAAGGTCGCCGTCGGCCGCTACCGGCTGCGCGTGCAGACCGATCGGCGCGGCGGCGCGCTGCACGAAGAGGAGGTCTTCGTCGCCCTCGATCGCACCACCGAGATCGCGATCAGCCTGCAGACGCATTCGCTGCAAGGCGCCGTGACCGCTGCCGACGCGGCCGCGAACGAGCTCAACGGCCGCGTGCAACTGCTGCCCAACCTCGCCGACCTGCCCGAGAACCTGAACGACTGGACGCGCGAGAACACCAGCTATGACGCGCGCCTGCAGGCCGGCGCCTTCAAGTTCGACGCGATCAAGCCCGGCAACTACCTGGTGGTGCTGACCGTGCGCGGCCGCGAACGCACGAGCCAGCCGGTCGTCGTCAGCGGCGATCAGCAGATCAGCCTGACGGCCGGGGCGAAGAGCGCCGAGCCGGCACCCGGTGCCGATGCGCAACCGGGCGCGCCCGCCCCGCGCGGTGCTGGCGGCAACCAACGCGGTGGCGGCGGCGGTGGCGGTGGCGCCGGTGGCGGGCAGCGCGGCGGCCGCGGCGGTCGCTGACCCTGGCCGCAGCGGCGGCAGGCACTAGACTGCCCCGCTCCGGAGAACTGCCATCACCCTGCTCGCTCGCTTCGCCCTCGCCCTCCTGATCGCCATCGCGGCGATCGCCGCGCTGTATGGCGCTGTGATCGGCATGCGCAACAGCCCGGCGGCCCAGCCGCTCGCCGAAGTCGTGTTGCCCCGACCGCAGCAACTGCCAGAGCCCGAGCGCCTGGCGCCAAGCCCGGAGTTCCGCAACCGCGCCGCCAGCCCTGGACAGCGTCCGGCCAAGGCGAAGGCATCGTCGACCACCCTCGAGATCACGGTCGATGGCGACGGCCTGGCGCTGCTCGGCCCCGATGCGGGCATCGCCACGTTCCAGCGCCAGAACGGAGCCGACTTCGTCTGGACGCCGTTCCCGCCGGATGCAGCGCCCACCGCGATGCGCCAGCTGGTCGTGCAAGTGCAGGCCGACCAGGACGTGGCCGTGACCGTGGCGAGCGAAGCGCGCTTCGCCAAGCACGGCTACGTGTGCCGCACGGACGTACCGGTCGCCCGCCTGTCCAGCGGCCAGGCGCTGCAAGTTGCCCTGACCATGTTCAAGGTGGAACTGCTGCTGCCGCCCGAGCAGTCGTTCGCCGGCCCGCTGCAGATCGGCCGCATCGCCGATCCGGACTGGATGCTGATGCGCGAGAGCGCCGGCCTCGTGTTGCGCCGTGGCACCCGCAGCGAACTGGTGCTCGGCGCCGGCGACTACGAGTTGTCGGCACCGCTGACCAAACTGCCCGGGCAGCGGTTCACCGTGCCGAGCAGTGGCCCGATCGTGATCACGAACGAGCTGGCAACGGCGCGAGCTGGCCGTCCTTGAGCCGGTAGACCTGCGCCGAGACCGGGTGCGCAGCCTGCTCGGCGATCGCTTCGGTCGTCGCCATCAACTGCTCGAGATTCTGGCCGCTCTCGGGCCCGACCCACAGCGTGTCGCGGTCCGGCACCGCCACCAGCAGCCCTTCCTGCGCCTCGAGCAGGAGCACGCGCGCGGCGTCGTAGCCGTCGCCGGAATGCAGCACCGTCGGCCCCACCACGCCACCCTTCGGCATGCCCGCGACCCCGCGCCGCGCCAGGTTGCCAACGGCGAGGTGGTGCAGATCGTCGACCGTCTTGCGCCAGCGCCGCAGGTGTTCGCGGCAGACGAACACCATCGTCGACGGTGCGTCGATCACGTAGACGACGACGAGGTCGTCGTTCATCACGCGGTGCACGAGGCCCGAATCCCCGAAGCTGCCCTGTTCGGCGAGCCATTGCTTGTTGCGCACCTGCGGCAGCAGCGACGTCGCGGCCGTGGCGAAGTCGACGTCGGCGACGCGGCCGAGGCCGATCTCACGCACTTCGCCGAGCAGATTCGCGACCATGCGCGTGAACTCGTCGGGGAAGGCCTCGGCGTGCCGGAAGGCCTCGTGCAGCCCGACCACGGTCTCCTGGCCGTCGACGCGCAACAGGCAGGCAAAGCGCTCCGGCACGAGGCCGAGGAACACGACCTCGGGATGCGCGCCCGCCAGTTCGTTCTCGAAGCGCAGCATGAACGCCGCGACTTCGGGCGGATAGGGAGCGTTGCCGACGCGCACGCGGTGATGCGCGATCGCGACCACCACTGCGAGGACGCACCAGCCGACGATCCAGAAGGCCATACCGGCGCGGTATCGGCACGGTGACAGCGACCGCTGGAGCGCCGGGGGCGGGTCGCTGCGTCGATTGGACTCGACGGTGCGAGTGGACTCGACGGTGCGGGACGAATGGCCCCGCCAGTGCCGTTCAGGCAACACGGACGCGGAGCACGCAAACCTGCGGGGCTGTCGACGACGAACGAACTTGACTGCCGATCTTCCTGGTGGCGCAAATCCTAAGCGCGCCGTCGGGCTTGGCAACGAGCATGCGTTTGGTTCTCGATGATGATACATCCCCCTTGAAGTCACCCTCCGATTCCCGGAGACTCCGCCTTGGGAATCCAATGCTCGAGAATCAGAGGGACACAACGGAGTATCGCCTGGTGATCCTGGGGGACGGCACGGTTCGCACCGTGCCACTGCGCGGCGACCGCTGGACCATTGGCCGCGCCGACGACTGCTCCGTCGTCTTGCGCGACCCCACCGTCAGCCGCCGCCACCTGCAGATCGAGTGGAACGGCACCAACTTCCAGTTCCGCGACCTCGGCGGCAGCAACCCGGTGTCGATCGACAACAAGCCCGCCCACGCCGGCGGGATCCTCCCCGGACAAGTGATCACGATCGGGCTGACGCGCCTCGTGATCGAACGCCGTGGCGCGGCGACGACGATCACCCCGGACGACCAACGCACGGTGGTGATTTCGCGCGAAGTGGCCGACGACGAGGTCCCCGCGGCCCTGCAGAACCCGCAGGTGGCCAGTGCGGTGCGCGTGCTCGACCGCATCGAATGGACGTTCGCCGACCTCGGCGACCTGCGCGACGCCGCCGAGCCGCTGCTCGACCTCTCGCGGAACCTGACGTCGCGCAGCAGCGGTTGGATCGGCCGCTTCACCGCCGACGGCGGCATCGAGGCCCTGGCGTCCCACGCGGTTCCGGGCGCCGCGTCCGCCGCGCGCCTGCCGGAGTCGATGCTCAGCGAAGCGCGCCGCTCGACCCGCCCGTACCTCGTGCGCACCGCCGAAGGCTCGCAGACCGTCGATCGCCTGCTGGTGCCGCTTGGCAAGGTCGGCGAAGGCCTGATGGTGCTGCAGCAACCGCAACCCGGTGCCCCGGCCGGACAGGAACTGCTGCGCCTCGCGCAGTCCCTGGGCAACGTCGTCTGGCATCGCCTGCAGGAGACGACCGAGCGGCTGCGACTCCGCGACGAAGTGAAGCGCCTGCGCTTCCACGGAACTGCGACCCACAACGCGCTGCTGCTCAGCAACCGCCTGCAGGCGGCGCGCCAGTCGTTGCGGGGCCTGGTGAGCAGCACCGAGCCGATCTGGCTGGTCGGCGAAGAAGGCACCGAACGCGAGGACCTGGCGCGCTACCTGCACGCCGAAGGCCCGCGCCGCTCCGCTGTCTTCGCGCCGTGGAACGCCGCGCAGGTGCCGACCTGGCGCCACGAGCGCGACCTGTTCGGCGACGGACGGGAACCCGGCGGGCTGGTACAGCGGGTGCGCGGCGGCACGCTGTTCCTCGACCAGATCGAAGGGCTGACGACAGCCTGCCAGCAGCGCCTGCTCGCCGAACTGCGCCGACAGGCCGCCGACGGCACCGCACCACCCGTGCTGGTCGCCAGTTCGCTTCCCGCCGGCGTCCCGCAGATCGACCCAGCGTTGCTCGAGGCGCTTCAGCCGCAGCGCATCGAGGTGCCGCCCTTGCGCAGCGACAGCCGCGACATCCTGGCGCTCGCCGAACTGTTCCTGTCGGAGATGGGCAGCTGCCCGGACGACTCACCGCGCCTGCTGACCGAGCGCGCGAAGCGAATGCTGACCGAACACAACTGGCCCGGCAACCTGCGCGAGCTGCGTCTCGTGCTCGAGGCTGCCGCCGCGCAGGCCGGCAACCAACCGATCGCCCCGCGACACCTGCCGCGCACGCTCGGCGACGACGGCGCCAGCGCACCAGCCCAGGACGTGCCCACGCTGGAAGAACTCGAACGCCAGCACATCGTCGCCGTTCTGCAGCGCACCGGCGGCAATCGCACGCGCAGCGCCCAGTTGCTCGGCATCGCCACCTCGACGCTCTACGAGAAGCTGAAGCGCTACTGCCTCGACGGTTGAGCGCCCCCGCCGCCGCCCGGGCCCGGTTGGTCGAACTGGCCTCGCGGCGAACGGCCGGCAATGATGCGCGGATGTCCGGCCCGCGCCGCATCTACCTCGACCACGCCGCCTCGACGCCGCCGCTGCCCGCCGTCGTCGACGCGATGGCCCGCTGCCAGCGGGACTCGTTCGGCAATCCGAGCAGCTCCCATGCGTTCGGCCCGGCTGCCCGCCGCACCCTCGACGATGCGCGCGAGTTCCTGCGCGGCACGCTCGGCGCCGCGCGCATCGTGTTCACGTCCGGCGGCAGCGAAGCCGACCAGCTCGGCGTCGTCGGCAGCGCGCTGGCGCGTTCGCCGGGCCGCGTGCTGATGGCGGCGACCGACCACCCGGCGCTGCTGAACTGCACCCCACTGCTGTCGCGCCTGCGCCACCACGTCAGCGTGCTGCCGGTGACGCGCCACGGCGATCTCGCGCCGGAGACGCTGTTCGAAGCGCTCGGCCAGGACGTGCGCACGGTCGCGCTGATGTACGGGCACAACGAGCTCGGCACGCTGTGCCAGCTGCACGAACTGGTCGAACTGGTGCGCCGCGCCGCCCCCGCAGCGCACGTGCACGTCGACCTCGTGCAGACCTACGGCAAGCTGCCGTTCGACCTCGACGCATTCGACGTCGACTCGGTCGCGGTCTCGGGCCACAAGTTCCACGGCCCGCGCGGTGCGGGGTTCCTCGCGCTGTCGAGCACCGCCGAGGTCCAGGCGTTGCTGCCAGCCGGCGGCCAGGAAGGCGGCCTGCGCGGTGGCACCGAGAACGTCGCCGGCGCGGTCGGCCTCGCCGTCGCCGCCGAACACTGCCTCACCCACCAGGCGCGCACCGAAGCGCACACGCGCGATCTCGCCGACCTCGTGCTGGCGCGCGTGCGCGCCGCACTGCCCGACGCCGAGTGCCTCGGCCACCCCGAGCGTCATCTGCCGCACGTGCTGTCGCTGCGCCTGCCCGGCGTGAACGGCCAGACGCTGATGCTGCGCTGCGATGCGCGCGGCGTCGCGTTCTCGATCGGCTCGGCGTGCCACGGCGCACACGACGACATGGCGCTCGAGCACGTGGAGACACCGGCGAAGGCGAAGAAGCCCGCCGACAATCCGGTGCTGGCGGCGATCGGCCTCGACCGCGCCGCCGCGCGCGAGGTCGTGCGGTTGTCGTTCAGCGGCATGACCACGCACGACGACGCCGAGACCGCGGCGACCATCGTGGTCGAAGAAGCGCTGCGCCTGCGCGCCGCCAACCCGCGTCCGCCTGCGTTCGGAGCCGGCGCGCGATGAGCGACGCGGCGACCACGCCGGCGATGGCGCAGTACGTGGCGCAGAAGCAGCGCCATCCCGACGCCCTGCTGTTCTTCCGCATGGGCGACTTCTACGAGCTGTTCTTCGAGGACGCGAAGACGGCGGCGAAGGCGCTCGGCATCACGCTGACCAGCCGCAGCAAGGGCGAAGGCGCGATCCCGATGGCGGGGGTGCCGTACCGCGCCGTCGACGGCTACCTGCGCCGGCTCGTGCAGATGGGCCACAAGGTGGCGATCTGCGAGCAGATGCAGGACCCGAAGGAAGCCAAGGGCGTGGTCGAACGCGCGGTCGTGCGCGTGGTCACGCCGGGCACGCTGACCGAGGACAACCTGCTCGACGGCCGCCGCGACAACCACCTGGCCGCGGTGCTGCACGGCAAGGACAAGGTCGGCGTCGCCTGGGTCGAACTGTCGACCGGCGCGTTCTTCGTCGTCGAGTGCCCGCCCGATCGTCTCGCCGACGAGCTCGCGCGCATCGAGCCGGCCGAGCTGCTGCTGCCGGAGGAACGTCGGGGCGAGCACCGCCACTGGCTGCCGCAGGACTCGGTGCCGATCAGCTTCCGGCCCGCCTACGACTTCGGCACCGAAGGGGCGACGCGATTGCTGCAGCAGTTCTTCGCGGTGAAGACGCTCGCCGGCTTCGGCGTACAGGAGCTGCCGTTGGCGATCGGCGCCGCCGGCGCGCTCGTCACCTACCTGCAGGCGACGCAGCTGTGTGCCTTGCCGCACCTGCGCCGCATCGAGGTCTGGCACGACGGCGCGTTCATGCGCCTCGACCGGGCGACGCGGCAGAGCCTCGAACTGGTGCAGACGATGCGCGACGCCGAGGGCACGTCGCTGCTGCAGATCCTCGACCGCAGCAGCACGCCGATGGGCGCGCGCGCCCTGCGCCACTGGCTGCTGGCGCCGCTCGCGCGCGTGCAGCCGATCGTGCAGCGCCAGGACGCCGTCGCCGAACTGTTCGACGACGGCGAACTGCGCACGCTGGTCACCGGCCAGCTGGCGCAGGTGCTCGACCTCGAGCGCCTCGGCTCGCGCGCCGCGTTCGGCCGCGCCAACGGCCGCGATCTGGTCGGCCTGCGGCAGAGCCTCGACCGCCTGCCGCCGCTGTGCGAACGGCTGCGCACGTGCCGTTCCGAGCTGCTGCGCGGTCTCGGGCTGTCGCTCGATCCGCTGACCGACCTGGCGTCGGCGATCGCCAGCGCCCTGGTCGACGAACCGCCGAACACAATCAAGGAAGGCGGCCTGATCCGCGCCGGCTACAGCCGAGAGCTCGACGAACTGCGCACGCTCGCGCGCGACAGCAGCGAATGGCTCGCGCGCTACCAGCAGGAGCTCGTCGACCGCACCGGCATCCCGAGCCTGAAGGTCGGGTTCAACAAGGTCTTCGGCTACTACATCGAGATCACTCACACGCACGCGGAGGTGGCGCTGCCGGCGGAGTTCGTGCGCAAGCAGACGACCAAGAACGCCGAGCGCTACGTCACCGAGGCGCTGCGCACGTTCGAGAGCAAGGTGCTGAAGGCCGAGGAGAACGGCAAGGCGCTCGAGTACGAGCTGTTCCAGGCCCTGCGCGAACGCGTCGCCGCCGCCGTCGACCGCCTGCAGCGCACCGCGCGCGCCGTGGCCGAGCTCGACGCGGTCGCCGCACTCGCCACCGTCGCCCGCGAACGCGACTACTGCCGCCCGGTCGTCGACGACTCGCTGCTGCTGCGCATCCAGGACGGCCGCCACCCGGTGCTGGAGGCGACGCACGCGGCCGGCACGTTCGTCGCGAACGACACCGACCTCGAGCCGCCGGGCCGCCGCCTCGTGCTGCTGACCGGCCCGAACATGGCAGGCAAGTCGACCTGGATCCGGCAGAACGCGCTGATCGTCGTCATGGCGCAGATCGGCAGCTTCGTGCCGGCGAAGGCGGCGCACGTCGGTCTCGTCGATCGCGTGTTCACGCGCGTCGGCGGCGCCGACGACATCAGCCGCGGCGCGTCGACGTTCATGGTCGAGATGACCGAGACCGCGAACATCCTGAACAATGCCACCGCGCGCAGCCTGGTCGTGCTCGACGAGGTCGGCCGCGGCACCAGCACCTACGACGGCATGTCGCTGGCCTGGGCGATCGCCGAGGACCTGCACGACCGCGTGCGCTGCCGCGGCCTGTTCGCGACGCACTACCACCAGCTGATGGACCTCGCCGGCCCGGGCCGCGGCATCGTCAACTGCCGCGTCGCCGTGCGCGAATGGGGCGACGAGATCGTCTTCCTGCACCGCATCGAGCAGGGCGGCACCGACCGCAGCTACGGCCTGCACGTCGCTGCGATCGCCGGAATCCCGAAGCCGGTGCTCGACCGCGCACGCACGGTGCTGCAGGAGCTCGACGACGAAGGCGCCACCGTGCGCGACAAGCTGGTGACCGCCCGCGACCGCGTGCGGTCCGGCATGAAGCAGAAGGAACTGTTCGCGCCGCCGCCGGACCCGATCGTCGAAGAACTCGGCAAGCTCGACCTCGACGAACTGTCGCCGCGCCAGGCGCTCGACCAACTGCGGCAGTGGCAGGAACGCCAGCGGAAGGGCAAGTAGCGGCGACGGGCCGGCAGCCGATACGGTGCCGTGTCCGCGAGGAACCCATGAGCGAGATCACGCTGCGCCCTTTCCGCCAAGGCGACGAAGCCGGACTCCTGGCCGGGCACAACCAGATCTTCCCGCCGCGTTCGTTGGCGCACTGGCAGTGGAAGTTCCGCGACAACCCGACCGGCCAGGTCCACACCATGGTGGCCGAGCACGAACGCGACGGCATCGTCGGCGCCTACGTGACGCTGCCGGCGACGTTCCTGGTCGAAGGCAAGCCGCGGCTGGTCGGCCAGTGCGTCGACCTGTGGGTGCTGCCGCAGCACCGCCGCGCCGGCCCGCGGCCGGGCCTGTTCGTCAACCTCGCCCTCGCCCACTACGAACGATGGGGCGGCGACCGCCCGGACCAGAACTCGTTCCACCACGGCTGGCCGATCGCGACCTGGCGCATCGGCCAGAAGTACCTGCGCTACGAAGCGGTCCGCGACTGGGACTTCCTGTTCCGCGAGGTGCCGCCCGGCGGCCTGCCAGAGCGCGCGGTGTCGGGCGACGTCGAGGTGCGCAGCGTCGCGCGCTTTGGCGCCGACGTCGACGCGCTGTGGGCCGCGTTCGCGCCGACGACGAAGCTCGCCTGCGTGCGCGATGCGAAGTACCTGAACTGGCGCTACGCCGATTCGCACGACGCACGATACGAACTGGTCGAGTGCCGCGACCGCCGCAGCGGTGCACTGCGCGGCGTCGCCGTGCTGACGCGGCGCGACTTCGTGCTGCCGAACACGTTCTTCGTCGTCGACTGGCTGGTGCCGGCCGACGACCACGACGCCACCGCGGCTTTGGTGGCAGCGGCCGAGCGGCGCGCCGGCGAGACCGGCTCGAGCGTGCTGGCGACGCTGTTCCAGCACCGCGACCCACGCTTCCTGCAGTTCCAGCGCCTGGGCTTCCTCGTCTACGGCACCAGCTACTTCCAGGTGGTGATCCCGTTCGACGTGCACGACCGCGAGTTCTACGCCGAGCACTGGTACCACACGCTCGGCGACTCCGACTTGATCTGATGCACCCCGGAGGGGGCGAACGATCAGCCGCGACCGCGAACGGCCAGCACGATGACGCCGACGAAGGCGGCGACGAACAGCAGGGCGAAGGCGATGATCCAGATGCCGTTGGTCCGACGTTGGGGCGCGTTCATGTGCGCATGCCTCCGAACAGCACGGCGCCCAACGAACCGAACACGATCGTCGGCGTCCATGCCGCCACCACCGGGTGCAGCATCGTCGTGCCGTCGGCGGCGACGCGCTGGCCAAGGCTCTGGCAGATCAGGTCGAGCAGCAGGTAGCCGGCGCAGAGACCGATGGCGCCGAGCAGCCGTTCGATGCGCGTGCCGCGCTCGTAGTAGACGGCCAGCGGCAGCGTCAGCAGCAGCAGCAACAGGCACGACAGCGGATGCGTGATGTGCCGGTGCAGCGCCAAGCGGATGTCGGGGCGGTTCGGCCGCACGCTCAGCATCTGCCACAGCTCGCTGTAGCCGAGCAGCTCGGGCTCGATGCTGTCGCGGCTCTGCTGCATCAGCAGCTCGGGCGTCAGGTCGGGTCGCTCGAGCCACTCGCGTGGGGTGTAGTCGATCGTCGGCGCCAGGTTGCCGCCGCCACCCGGTCGACTGCAGCGGCCGCCGACGAGGCGCCAGTCGCGCCGTTGCTCGTCCCACTGTGCGCTGTCGGCCGACAACAGCTGGCAGTCGGCGGCGAGGTCGCCCTGCACCAGCAAGCCGACGCGCTCGATCGTGCGCGTGCCCGGCTTGAACTTCCACGCGTAGAAGTACTGGCGTTCGCCGTTCTCGTCGCGCTCGTGCACCAGCGCCTTCTGCTCGTCGCTGCCCTGCTTGAGCCGCGCTTGGGCGCTGGCGATGTCGGAGCCGACGTGCGGCACCACCCATTCCCAGCACGCGGCCATGCCGACGCCGGCGACGGCTCCGAGCATCAGAACCGGCAACAGTACGCGCCGGATGCTGCGGCCGACGAACAGCATGGGCACCACTTCGTTGGCGTGCTGCAGGCGCGCGACGGTGAACATCGCCGCCGTCACCACGGCGAACGGCGTCACCGTCGTGATCAGCACCGGCACCATGCGGGCGTAGAAGCCGAGCAGGCCCAGCACCAGCCCGCCCCAGCCGAGGCCGTCCTGTTCGGCACTGCTGGCGAACTTGCCGACGTTGTTCAGCAGGTGCATCAGGACGGCGAGGAACAGGAAGAACAGCAGCGCCGCCAGGAAGGCGCCGAGCGCGATGCGGCCGACGTAGCGGTCGAGCAGGCTCATCGCCGCAGCGCCCTCCGCAGCACCGGCACGCCGAACAGTCCCAGCAGGATCATCGGCAGCCAGCCGAACACCGGATTGCGGGTCGCGACCGTGGCGTGCACGCCGAGCATGTCGCCGACGTAGAACAGCACCAGCGGCACCAGCGTCAGCAGCAGCGCGAACACGCGGCCGCGCTCGCGCGACAGCTCACCGAGCGCGTAGCCGATCGGCCCCAGCACCGCCGGCATCAGCGACGCACAGCAGCGACGGAACAAGGTCATCCACGCGGCGTGCGGCTCGGGATGCACGTCGCGCAGCACTTCGGCCAGCAGCTGGTCGGAGCGCAGGTCGGCGTCGCCGTCGGCGCGGCGGTTGCGGTTGCCGATGTCGTCCGCCGGCACCGAGAAGACGATGTCCTCGCGGTTGTGGCCGCCGCCGATCGGATCGCGCACGCCGGTCAGCACGATCGAGATCATCACGTCGTCCTCCTGGAACTCCGGGATCGTGACCTTGTCGACGAACAGGATCGGCGACTCCATGCCCTGCAGCTGGCGCGGGCAGTAGATGCGGCAGTCGCGGTAGGCGCCGGCGTCCTGCTCGCGGTAGGTCATCACGAACCCGGTGTCGAGCAGCTTGATGCGATCGGTGCCCAGGCGCAGGTTCAGGATGACGTTGCGCATCACGTCGGCGACCACGTGGTACTTGTGGTAGTGCACCCACGGGATCACGTAGTGCATCGCCAGCGACGCCCCGAACGACAGGAAGGTGCCGAGCAGCAGCGCTGCGGTCATCGGCACGCGCGGCGAGATGCCGGCGGCGCGGATCGCCACCAGCTCCCGGTCCTGGGCGGCGCGCGTGTAGGTCATCACCGTCGCCAGCAGGAACGCGATCGTCAGCAGGTGCTGCATCGAATCGAGCGCGAACAGCACCGTGATGACCAGCGCATCCGTCAGCGTGCCACCGGCCGCACGCTGGATGCCGCGGTAGATGAACGACACCAGCGCGATCGCGAACAACACGAGGAACGTGACGGATGCGTTGACCGCCAGTTCTCTCAGGTAGTATCGGTGCAGCCGCCACATCACGCCGCTCCATGGTTCCGCATCCCTCGACGCCGGGCAACGACCCGTTGCCGCAATCCGTCGCAGCCGGCCGGCAGGCAGTTGCAGTCGAGCACGGCGGCGCCCGCGCCGCCGCCGCCCCGGCGATCGCCGCCGCCCTGCGCGAGCTGCTCGGCGTCGACGTGCGGTCCTGGGTCGACCACGGCTTCGCGATCGTCAAGGAACGAACCGTGCGCCTCGTGTTGCGCGGCGCGATCGCGGGCGTTCCGGTGCACGCCAAGGTGTTCCGCCCCGACCGCTTTGCCGACCGCGCCCGCGACCTGCTGCGCGGCGATCGTGCGCGGCGCGAGCACGACCACCTGGTGCGTGCGCACGGCCTCGGCCTGCCGACCGTGATCCCGCTGGCGCACGGCCTCGTGCGCGACGGCGAGGCGCTGCGCAGCTTCGTGCTGACGCGCACCGTCGACGGCGCGCCGTTCGACGTCGCCAGTGCGACCGCCGACCAGCTGGCCAGCGCCGGCCGCCTGCTGCGCACGGTGCACGATCGCGGGCTCGCCCCGCAGGACCTGCACGCCGGCAACCTGCTGGTCGCACGCGACGGCTCGCTGCACCTCGTCGACCTGACGTCGGTGCGCCACGGCGGCGACCCGGGCCAGCGCGAACGGGCCCGCGCGTTGGCGTTCTTCTGCCACGAAGTCGACGGCGGCGCCGTCGACCCGCGCATGCGGCCGCTGCTCACCGCGTACCTCGCCGCCGGCCCGGCCCTGCCGGCGACGTTCGCGGTCGAACTGGCCGCCGCCACGCGCCGCTGGCGCGCGGGGGCCCTGCCCGCGTTCGGTCGCCGCGCCGAGCGCGACTGCCGGCACACCGCGACGACGCGGCGGCGACGCGCCGAGCCACGCTGGTTCTGGCACCTGCTGGGACCGGGCGCCGACGATGCGATGCGCGCGGCGTGCACCACCTTCGCGACGAGCCCGCCGGCCGCCGACAAAGAAGGGCGCCGCGGCGCCGTCTGGTTGCAGCCCGAGTTCGTGGGGAAGCAGCGCGATGCCGCCGCGGCGCGCCGGCTGTGGCGCGCCAGCTACTGGCTGCAGTTCGCGCGCGTGCCGACGCCGCAGCCGATCGCGATGCGCCTGCACGGCGGCCGCGGCCTGGTCTTCGTGCAGCACCTCGCCGCGCCGAACCTTGCCAGCGAACTGGCCGCCGGATCCGTGCCGCCGTCCACGTTCGTCGGCCTCGCCCGCCGGCTCGGCGACGCGGTCGGCAGGCTGCACGCCCACGGCCTCGGCAACCGCGACCTGAAGTTCGAGAACCTGGTGCGCGACCCGCGCGACGGGGCGATCGCCATGGTCGACCTCGACGGCGTCCGGCGCCGGCCGACCCTCGACACCCGCGGCCGCGGGGCCGACCTCGGTCGCCTGCAGGCCGCATTCGTGGCCGCCGGCACGCCAGGCGGCGCCACGGTGCGAACCGCCTTCCTGCGCGCCTACCTGCGGGCCCACCGGCACCTGTTGACGACGACCCCCATCCGCCGCGTACTGCGGGCCGCCACCCAGCGGGCCGGCGAATGGGCCGAGGCCCATCGGGCCGTGCGCGCCGGAGGGTGAACACCGGAACCCGGCCGTGCCATGGCCGGGTCCGGCCCATGGGCGACTTTCGCCACGCGCCCCTTTTGACCGATACGGCGCGAACCTAACCTCGCCGCCTCACGGGCGCTTCGCATCCCATATGCGGCGCTGCGTCGAGACCGACCCGAACGCCACTCCAGCCGCCCCGATGCACGACGACCAGCCTGCCCCCGCAGCGGCCGCCGCGGACTCCCATCACCTCCCCCCGTGGCGGCGTTTCCTGCAGTTGCTGCGGCCGGAAGCCAGCGACATGGTCACCATCGTCGTCTACGGCGCCGCCGGCGCCGTGCTGACGCTGGCGGTGCCGCTGACGGTCGACGCGCTGATCAGCAACCTGACGTTCGGCACGCTGCTGACGCCGCTGGTGGTGCTCGTCGGCGTGCTGCTCGGCTGCTTGCTGCTGCAGGGACTGCTGCGCGCACTGCAGGTCTACGTGGCCGAGGTCATCGAACGACGCATCTTCGTGCGCGTCGCCGGCGACCTCGCCTGGCGCGTGCCGCGCGTGCAGATCAACGCCTTCGATCGCCGCTCCGGACCCGAACTGCTGAACCGCTTCTTCGACACGATCACGCTGCAGAAGAGCAGCTCGAAGCTGCTGCTGGCGGTGACCAACATCGTCCTGCAAAGCGGCGTCGGCATGACGGTGCTGGCCTTCTACCACCCCTTCCTGCTGGTGTTCGTGCTGCTGCTGGTGCTGGCCGTCGTGGTGTTGGTGTTCGGTCTCGGCTTCCGCGGCGTGCGCACGTCGATCGCCGAGTCGGTGGCCAAGTACGAGGTCGCGGCCTGGCTGCAGGAGCTGGGGCGCCACACCACCGCGTTCTGCACCCAAGGCGGCGCCGAGTTCGCGCGCGATCGCGCCAACGAGCTGTGTCGCGACTACGTGGCCGCGCGCAAGCTCCACTTCCGGATCTGGTTCCGGCAGGTCTGCAGCAGCCTGATGCTGCAGATCCTGGCCAGCACCGCGGTGCTGGCGATCGGCGGCTGGCTCGTGATCGACCAGCAACTGACCACCGGGCAGCTGGTCGCCAGCGAACTGATCGTCACCGCCGTCGTCGCCAACCTGACCAAGCTCGGTGACGTGCTGAAGGACTTCTACGATGTCTGCGCGTCGAGCGACAAGCTCGGGCACCTGATCGACCTGCCGCTCGAGCCGCAGAGCGGCGAGGACATGCCGAAGGGCGAGGGCCTCGCGATCGGCCTGCAGCACCTCGGCTGCGGCGTTCCCGACAACCCGCACAGCCTGCGCGAATTCGACCTCGCCGTCGCCGCCGGCGAACGGGTGGCGCTGGTCGGCACGACCGGCGGCAGCGCGAGCTACCTGCTCGACGTGCTGTTCGGACTGAGGCCCCCGAGCCACGGCCACGTCACCCTCGACGGCCTCGACCTGCGCCAACTGCGGTTGGCGCCCATGCGCGACCAGATCGCGCTGGTGCACGGCACCGAGATCGTCGAAGGCACCGTGCTCGAGAACCTGCGCTTCGGCCGCGCCTCGATCGCGGCCGAAGCCGTGCGCGACGCGCTGCAGGCCGTCGACCTGTGGGACGAGGTGATGCACCTGCCGCAGGGGCTGTCGACGCCACTGACGACGCGCGGCAATCCGCTGTCGAGCAGCCAGGCGAGCCGGCTGATGATCGCGCGCGCCATCCTCGGCGAACCGCGGCTGCTGATGCTCGACGGCGCGCTCGACGTGTTGCAGGAACGTGTCCGTCGGCAAGTGCTGTCGCACCTGTTCGATCGCCGCCACCGCTGGACGTTGCTGGTGGTCACGCAGATGCCGGACGTGATCGCCGCCTGCGACCGCCGCGTCGACCTCGACACCTTCGGGCAGGCCAACCCGCACACGGAGGTCTGACATGGGCCACTCCACCGCGTTCGCCTATCCAGCCGGCGAGTTGTCGGCTCTCGCGCTGGCTGGCCACCGTCGCAAGACCCGCCGCTTCGGTCGCGTGCTGCTCCTGCTGCTGGTGCTGGCGCCGTTCGTGCTGGCCTTCGCGCCGTGGCAACAGAACCTGCCCGGCGACGGCCGTGTCATCGAGTTCAACCCGGTCGACCGCCCGATGCCGCTGCAAGCGCGCACCGACGGTGTGATCCTGCAGTGGCACGTGCGCGAAGGTCAGCTGGTGCAGGCCGGCGACCCGATCGTCGACCTCGCCGACAACGACCCGCGCCTGCTGGAGCGCTTGCAGGAACAACTGACCGCGGCGGAACAGAAGCGCACCGCTTCGGCAGCCAAGCGCGACCAGTACGAGCTGCAGATCGTCGAAGCCGAAGCCGCGCGCGCGGCCGCCATGCAGTTGGCGCAGGACGACGTCGCCGCCGCCGAGCAAGCGGTGGTCGTCGCCGAGCAAGCAGTCACCGTGGCGCGCGCCAACGTGCGCTTCCGTGAGTTCTCTGCGACCATGTGGCAGGGCCTGGTGACCGACCGCATCGGCGCCGGCTTCGAACTGGAGAGCGCGCGGCAACAGCTCGACATCGCCAACGCCGAGCTCGGTGCGCGCGAAGCCGCAGTGCTCGGCGCGCAGGCGCAACTGCGCGCGCGCCAGAGCGCCCGCACCCGCGTCGAGCGCGACGAGCAGGTCAAGATCCAGACGGTGCGGGCCAACCGCGACGGCGCCGCCGGCGAATTCGCCGAGGCCGAATCGAGCGTGCTGCGGGCGCAGCGCGACCTCGAACGCCAGCGGCAGCAGCGCCTGATCGCACCGGTCGCCGGCTTCGTGCAGCGCCTGTTCGCCAACGGCCAGGGCGGCGGCTTCGTCAAGCAGTCCACCACGCTGGCACTGCTGGTGCCGAGCACGAAGCAGCTCGCGGTCGAGCTGTTCGTCGACGGCAACGACGTGACGTTCGTCGAGGTCGGCCGCCACGTGCGCCTGCAGTTCGAAGGCTGGCCGGCGATCCAATGGGTCGGCTGGCCGTCGGCGGCGATCGGCACGTTCGGTGGGCGCGTCGAGTTCGTCGACCGCTACGACGACGGCACCGGCACGTTCCGCGTCATGGTGCTGCCGGACGAGCGTCCGTTCCGTGAACCGGAGGGCCCGTGGGTGGAGTGGCTGCGCGGCTGGATCACGTTCGACAAGGTGAACGGTTCGCAGAACCCGCACGCCTGGCCCGGCGACCCGTGGCTGCGCCAGGGTGTGCGCGCCCGCGGCTGGGTCGTGCTCGACGAGGTCTCACTCGGCTTCGAGGTCTGGCGCCAGTTGAACGGCTTCCCGCCGCAGCTGCCGCCGCCGCCCAAGGCCATCGGCGACGGCCCGAAGGGCGACGGCGGCAAGGCCGACGACGGCAAGGGTGGCGACGGCAAGGACGGTGGCAAGTGACGCCACCGCTGCGCCTCGCCGCCATGACCGCGTCGCCGTTGCTGCTGCTGGCCTGCACGGTGGCGCCGTACGAGCCGCGCGCGATCGACCCGGAGCTGCTGCGCACGCCGAGCCACGCCACGACGGCGAGCGGCGGTTCGGGCCAGGGACCGGTCACGGGCACGCAGGTCGCGGCGATCGATGTCGCAGCGACGCCGGTGCTCGCACCTGCCGGGCCGCTGGACCTGGCGGCCGTGCTGCGCGCGGTCGGCGAACGCTACCCGCCCTACCTGAGCGCGCTGCTCGAACGCGACCTCGCTTCGGGACGGCTGACGCAGGCCCTCGGCGGCTTCGACGCCAATCTGACCGCCAAGCTGGGCAGCCAGCTGCAGGGCTACTACGAAGCGACGACGCTGCAGACGCTGCTCGAGCAGCCCCTGGCGACCGGCGACACGATCTATGGCGGCTACCGCATCAGCGACGGGTTCCTGCCCGACTACGACAAGGACCGCACGCAGGACGACGGCCAGTTCGTGCTCGGCGGCCGCGTGCCGCTGCTGCGCGACCGCGGCTTCGACCGACGTCGCGCCGGCGTCAAGCAGGCGCGCATCGAGCAACAGCTCGCCGAGCCAGTGATCCAGCGCGCGCGCATCGACTTCGTGCGCGCCGCCAGCCGCGCCTACTGGAGCTGGGTTGCGGCCGGCCAGCGCCTGACGGTCGCCGAAGAACTGCTGCAGCTCGCCGAACAACGCGTCGAAGGCTTGCAGCGCGCGGTGGACCGCCGCTTCGTGGCCCCGATCGACGTCGTCGACAACGAACGCCTGATCGCGCAGCGCCGCCTGTTCGTGGTGCGCGCCGAACGCCAGCTGCAGCAGGCGGCGCTCGAGCTGTCGCTGTACTGGCGCGACACCTCGGACGCGCCGATCGTGCCCGTGCGCGACAACGTGCCGAAGACGCCGCCGGAACCTCGCGCCGCGACGACGAGCATCGGCGGCGACACGGAAGCGGCGTTGCGCCAGCGCCCCGAACTGCGCCGTTTGCAGCAGCTGACCGACCGTATCGAGGTCGACCTGGAGCTGGCGCGCAACCAGGCGCTGCCGAACTTGGACCTGGTGATCGAAGCGACGCACTCCCCGGCCGATTCGCCGTACGGCGACATCGACCGCTCCGGCCTGTTCGTCGGCGGCGAGCTGAAGTGGCCGCTGTGGCGACGCGACGCGCTCGGCCGGGTCGAGCAGGCGCTGACGCAGCAGAGCCGGCTGCAGCTCGAATCGCGCTTCGCGCGCGATCGCATCGTCAACGAGGTGGCCGATGCCCATTCGGCCCTCGCGGCCGCTCTCGGCCAGCTGGAGATGAGCCGAGTCAACCGCGAAAAGGCCAGCCAGATGGTCGATGCGGAACGGCGGGCGTTCGAACTGAGCCGCAGCGACCTGTTGCGCGTGCAGCTGCGCGAGATCCAGCTGGCGGACGCGCGCGTGGCCGAGGTCGAGGCGCAGCTGGCGGGTTGGATCGCGGCGGTCGACCTGCGCGCCGCACTTGGCGTCGACGGAGCGCCGACACCCGCCGGCCCGTAGCGCCGCACGACGGCGACCTGGCTGACCCGAGCGCCCGCAGTCCCTCAGGTTGGCAGCCCTCAGGCCAGCAGCCCCTCAGGCCATCTGCAGCGTCGCCAGCCGCGTGCGCATCGCGTCGCTGCCGCCGTCGAGCACTTCCAGCATCTTGCCGTCGCGGTAGTGACGCTCGACGTGGTACTCGACCGTGTAGCCGAAGCCGCCGTGGATCTGGATCGCTTCGTCGGCGGCCAGGACCATCGCGTCGACGGCCGTGATGCGCGCCATCAGCGCCGCTTCGGTCGCGTCCTGGCCGAGGTCGGCGAGGCGCGCCGCGTGCCACGCCAGCTGGCGACCAGCGTCCACCGCGCGCTTGGCCTCGACCAGCTTGCGCTGCACGGCCTCCTGCACCAGCAGCGGCTTGCCGAACGCGATGCGCTCGCCGGCGTGCTTCTTCGCCTGCGCGATCGAGCCGTTGCCACCACCGACGGCGGTCGCGGCGACGCCGATCCACCCGGCGCGCTGCGCCTTGTCGATCGCGTTCGCCGCCGCCGCACCACTGGCCAGCGCGCTGGCCGCGACGCCGCCGAAGTCGACCGCCGCGCAGGCGGCGCTGGCGAGGCCGAGTCCCTTCAGTTCGCAGCGCTTGGTGTCGCCACCGGGCACCACGACGAGCACCGGCGCCCCGTTCTGCTGGGCGGCGACGACGAGCATGCCGGCGACACCACCGGCCGGCACGACGCGCGCGAGTCCACGCAGCTTGCCGCCGTCGAGCACGATGCCGTGCTCGGGGCCGACGAACGTCGCGACGACGGCGCCGGCGAGCACTTCGCCCACGTCGCCGCCTGCGGTTTCGAGCGCCAGCGCCGCCTGAACCTGGCCGATCCACAGCCGCGCCAGCGAGCTGCTGTGAACGCCCACCGCTTCGAGCGCAGCGACGAACGGCACGAGGCCCATGCCGACGCCGCCGGCCGCCTCGCCGACGCACAGGCCGAACACGCCGAGCTCGGCGAGCCCGCCGAACTGTTCCTGGACGAACGTGCGGTGCTCGTCGAGTTCTTGGGCCTTCGGGGCGACCGCGTCCGCAACGAACTTGCGGACGGTGTCGACGATCATGTCCTGGTCTTCGGTCAGCTGCAGGTTGTGCATGCGATCTCCAAGCCGGTCAGCGTCCGCCCTGCCAGTAGTACAGGAATCGGGGACCGGTCGACGAAGTGAGAAGGTCGGTGAGGGCGGCGTCGGCCGGCTTGTGGCCGAACGCGCCGAACAGCAGGTCGCCAAGGCCGGCGCGACGGCGCGCCTCGACGAGGGTCACGGGGCGGCCGAGCTTCTGCCCGAACCACGCCACCACGGAGTCGATGTCGCCGATCTCGTCGACGAGGCCGAGCGCGAGGGCCTGACTGGCGGTGAAGATCGCGCCGGTCGCCACCTTGGTGGCAGCTGCGCGGTCGAGTTGCTCGCGGCCTTCGTCGACCACGCTGATGAACTGGTCCAGCAGCTCGTCGACGATCGTGGTCAGCAGCGCCTTCTCGTCGTCGCGCATCGCGCGCGTCGGCGACAGGATGTCCTTGAACGGCGTGCGCTCGGACTTGATGGCCACCTGCTCGACGCCGAAGTTCTTGGCGGCTTCGCCGAAGTTCCAGGCGCTCATGATGACGCCGATGCTGCCGGTGATCGTGCTGCGGTGCGCGGTGATGCGTTCGCAGGCAGCGCCGACGTAGTAGCCGCCGGACGCGGCCATGTCGCCGAACAGCGCCACGACCGGCTTCTGTGGATGCTCGCGGCGGAACTTGCGCACCAGCCGCCAGATCTCGTCCGAGTCGGTGACGCCGCCGCCGGGCGAGTCGATGAAGAAGAGCACGCCGAGCACGTCGTCGGCCGCAGCCTGGCGCAGGCCGCGCTTCACCTGCGACACCGTGCCACCGGGCGCACCGAGCACCGCGCTGCCGCCTTCGGCGATGGCGCCGCGGATGGCGATCTGCAGCACCTTGTCCTTGCCGCCGCGCACGCCGGCGACGTGCGTCTCCTCGTAGGCCACACCGTCGGCGTCGCCGAGACCACCGCCGGCGATGGAGCCGAGGCTGAGCAACAGCAGCAGCACGTTCAGCCCCGCCGACGCCAACAGCAGGATGCCGAGGAAGATGGCCACGAAGAACGCTACTCCGCGCGACTCGCGCGGCGCCTGCGCAGCACCCTGCCAGCCTGCCGGCCACTGCGGCGCCTGCGGCGGCACGCCGGGCGGCAGGCCCGGTCCAGACGGCGGTTGCGGGGGCAGGGCGCTCATGCCGGGGTCAGCAGGCCGCGGGCAATGACGAGGCGCTGGATGTCGGTCGCACCTTCGTAGATCTCGGTGATGCGCGCGTCGCGCAGGACGCGTTCGGCCGCGGTGCTGCCGTCGACGCCGCTCTGACCGAGGATCGACACGGCGGCGCGCGAAGCACGGTTGGCGAGCCGCGACGCGCACGACTTCGCCATCGCCGCCTCGGCGCTGCAGCGCACACCCTGGTCGCGCAGGATCGCCGCGCGCCAGGTCAGGAAGCGGTAGGCGTCCAGGTCGGAGGCGAGGTCGGCCAGCATCCACTGGTCCGGCTGCGACGCCGTCGGCCGACCCTTGGCGTCGACCTGCGCCGCGAGGTGCGCCTTGATCAGATCGACCGCCGCGCGGGCGATGCCGAGCGACTGCGACGCGATGCCGAGGCGGCCGCCGTCGAGCGTGTCGAGCGCGATGGTGAAGCCGTTGCCTTCCTTGTCGATCAGGCAGTCGGCCGGCACCTTGACGTTCTCGCAGACGATCTCGGTCGTCGGCGAGCCGCGCAGGCCGAGCTTGCGCTCCTTCTTGCCGACGCTGACGCCGGGCCAGTCGCGCTCGACGACGAACGCCGAGATGCCCTTC
>JBILEY010000198.1:0-9247 GCA_044351865.1 Planctomycetota bacterium
GCCTGCCGCGAAGCGCCGTTCGGGGAACTCCCAGCGCCCGTGCACCATCAGCCGCGCCCACGCGGCCCAGGGGTCGGCGCCGTGCGCCGCCTGCAGCAGCGGCATGATGTTGGCGCCGGGTGGCCGCGCGCCGACTTCGCTGATCATCGCCGAGCCGTCCTTCTTCTCGAACCACTCCATGTGCGAGATGCCGTGGCGCACGCCCAGCGCCTGCAGGGCCCGCTGCTGGATCGGCGCGAACTTGCGCACGTGCTCGGGATGCTGTTCGCGCGGCAGGATCACCGCGTACTGCATCCACGCGTTCTCCAGCACCTGCAGCGGCGTCGGCACGTAGCTCGTCGACGAGTACCACACGACCTTGCCATCGATCGTCACCGCCTCGAACGTGTGCTCCTCGCCCTGCACGAACTCCTCCGCCTGCGCTGGCTGCTGCGCGTTCGGCTGCAGCGCCGCCAGCGCCTTGTGCAGCGACGCGTCGTCGGTCACCCGCTGCGTGTTGCGCGCGCCGAAGCCGGCGATCGGCTTCAGCACGATGGGGTAGCCGACCTGCTGCACGAACGCGCGCGCGTCCGCTTCGCCGTGCACCAGCGCCTGCCGCGCGACCGGCAGCCCGGCCTTGCGCAGCACGTCCTTCATGCGGTTCTTGTCGCGGCAGTTGCGCGCCACCTCGGCGCTCGTCCCGGCGACACCGAGCGCGTCGCGCGCCTCGGCGATCGGCACCTGCAGCATCTCGAGGTAGCCCTCGAAGCGGTCGATGCGCCCCCATCGCGCCTGCAGCCGCTTGCCGCCGTCGACCAGGTTCTGCGCGTTCGCGGGGTCGCCGATGCGTTCGACGGCGTCGATGCGCGGCCGCAGTTCGTGCGGGATCTTGTCGGGCTCCTGCGTCAGCAGGCCGAGCTTGGTGTCGGGCAGCTCGGCGAAGCAGCGCACGCAATGGCGCATGACCTCGCTGAAGAACGGGGCGACGAGGGCTATGTGCAGCATGGGGCCGCGTAGGTGTAGCAGCTCGTGGCGGCCGGCGCGCGGACCTGGTAGGCGGGCTGCGGGAGCAGCCCTTCCCCGGTCGCGGCGATCGGTGATTGGCCTGCGGTGGCCCGGCGACGACACTGCCGCCATGCACGGAAAGCTCGCACTCCTGTCCTTGTTCCTCGCAGCGTGGGCGCCCTGGCAGGATCCGGAGGCTGCCGAGCCGAAGCGGCAGCTCGAAGTGGTCGTCGATGGCGTTCCTTGTCGTGTGGCCGAAGGTGGCGAGGCCGTGGTCAAGGTCGGCGATCGCGAGGTCAAGCTGGTTGCGCGGGTCCTGCCGACGCGGCGCTTCGCGGCGGCCGGGATCGGATTCGAGTACCCGACGGACATGGCATTCGAGTTCGACGGCGAGGATGGCGCGAGATCCTGGAGCTTCGACGGCACCGACGTCGTGCTCACCGTGCAGAGCTTCGAGGCTGTGGAACTCGACGAGATCGCGAACGACGTGTTGACCAACCTGCGTGAGGCGTTCGCGGTCGAGAAGGAACCCGTCCAGCGCAAGATCGACCTCGGCGGCAAGGAGCGCGTGGCTCGGGGTATCGAGGCCGAGCTCGCCGGCGAGGTGATCAGCTACCAGGTGGTGCCGATCGTCGGCCCGAAGGGCGGCATCCTGGTGATGCTCCAGGATTCGGCGCCCCTCGCGCGTCCGAGCGCCGAGCTGAAGGGCTTGCTCGACCTGCTGGCGAAGACCTTCGTCATCGACGCGAAGTGAACCTGGCGCCGAGCCGCGTGCGCGTCAGAGCCTGAGAGAGAATCTCTCGAAGGCTCTGCGCGGCTGCGAAGGCAGCCGCCAAACATGACTCTGAGAGGCCGTATGCTGGATTTCTTCTCGGCCTCTCAGCCGGCGTCGCTGCGGCGCAGGCTGCGCCACGCTGCGAGCAGCGGTTCCGCCTGCTGCGGCGACACCATGCGCACCCACGCCAGCATGCCGGCGACGTGGTTGGCGAAGTCCGGATGGCCGTCGCGGTTCTGCGCCTCGAGTCCGGTCTTCGCGGCTTCGTGCAGGATCGCGCGCAGGCGCCGCACCGTCGCACGCGGGATGCGCGGCTGCTCGCCGTTGACGACGATGCCGGTGACGCGCTGGCTGCTGCTCGGCCGCAGCACGCGCGTCTTCTTCTCGTTGACCGCGAAGCCCTCGTCCTGCGCGATGTGGCGGATGCGCGCCAGCAGGTAGCCGATGCGCGCCAGGGCTTCGGGCTCCGTGGTCGAGAACGTCAGGTCGTCGGCGTAGCGCGTGTAGGTGAAGCCGAGCTTCCTGGCGATGCCGAGGCAGCGGGCGTCGAGGCGGCGCGCGATCAGGTTGCTCAACGCCGGGCTCGTCGGTGCGCCTTGCGGCAGGCAACGCGGGCCGGTGGCGACGTGCAGCGGGCGGCCGGCGTACTCGACGAGGCGGCGCGGCGCTTCCGTGCACAGCAGCGCCAGGATCGTCGCCGCCGCCGGCGAGTAGCCGAGTTCCTCGAAGCAGCCGCGCACGCGGTGCACGTGGATCGTCGGAAAGAAGTCCTTCAGGTCGCAGTTGACGACGGCGAGCGGGTGCAGGTGCGGCGTGGCGTTGCTGACCGTGCTGCGGCCGGGCACGAAGCCGTGGGCGGCAGCGTGCGTCGGCACCTTGGCCAGCACGTTGGCGAGGATCCAGTCCTGCGTCGCGCGCAGCCGCGGCATCGGCGCGGCGAGGTCGCGCGTGCCGCCCGAACGCTTGGGAACGGTGAAGCGCACGTAGTGCGGTCGCGCCGTCGCTTCGGCGTGGAACGCGAGCCAGCGCAGCTGCGGGATCGGCAACTGCAGGGCGGCGGCGACGTCGGCCGGCGTCGCCAGCACCGGCAGCCCAGCGCCGCCGAGGCGTGCTCTGTCGGCGGTGCGGTTGGCGAGGCCCTTCGACACGCCGCGGCCGAGGAACACGATGTCGCTGGCGCGGCGCGCGGCGACCGCAGCTTTGCGTTCGGCGCGGCGGCGCGCGGCCTCTTCCTGCTTCTGCTGCTTCCGCCGCGCGCGTTCGTCGCGATCGGCCTGCACCGCGGCTTCGCCGGCGGCTCGCCCGCCGTCGCGGCCCGGGTCGCGCTGCAGCATCTCGTCGCCGACGCGGTGGATCGCTGCGAGTTCGTCGGCGGTCGCGAGGCCGCGGCCGACCATGCCGCGGTCGATCAGGTTGGTGCGTTCGTCGGTCGACGGCGGCACCAGGTCGCGCCGGCCCCACCAGGAAGCGCCGCCGAAGATCGTCCACGACGACTGGCCGCGCTGGCGCAGCGAACGCTTCAGCTCACTGGCGGCGAGCGGCGTCAGGTTCGGCGCGGCGAGGCGTGGGCCGACGCTGGCGGCGGGCTTCGGCGCGGGAGCCGTCGGCGTGGGCCGCGCGGCATTCGACGATGCGGCGGTGGGTGCCGTCGGCAGTGGCCGCGGGGCCGGGCGCCCCGCAACTGGGCGTGCCGGTGGGCGCGCCGGCGGGCGCTGGGAGCCACCGAACAGCATCTGCAGCAGGCGCTGGAGCAGCGAGAGCACGGGCGGGCGTTCGGTGGCGAGAAGGAGAAAGCGAGAGGAAGGAAACCCGAGAAGGCACAGCGCCTGACTTCAGACCATGGACCAAGGTCGTTCACCCAAGCCGCTGCCGCACCTGTGCGCGGCAAAGGCCTCGGACTGTGCTCGGTCGCCGTGCACAGGTGCGGCAGCGGCAAACCGAACAACGACCTTGGGGAAGCGTGGGGAGTCGTGGGGCATCCGCGGCGGAACGCCGCAGAGGAGTCTCAGACATGGGCTGTGCGGACGGACGGGCCTCCTTCCTCTCGAATGTCGTGGGCGATGTGGGGTCAGTGCGGCAGCCAGCGGGCGACCAGCTGCTGCCAGGGATCGGTGACGGCGCTCGCAGGCGACGTCGCGGTGGCGACCATACGCAGCGCGAGCAGATGGCGGCAAGGACCATTGCGCAGGCCGTTCTTGCGATGGTGCGAGCAGCCGCACTTGCCGCGCAGCAGTCGCTGGTCGCCGTCGAACAGCACTTCGCACTCCTGCTTGCCGACGTTGCCGCCGGCGAACGTGCGGTTCGCTGGCAGCGTTTCGCGGCGTGCGACTTTGGCTTCGTTGCGTTCGACGTGCGTGCACGCGGCGACCAGCTCCGGGTTCGGGCCACCGACGTCGGCTTCGCCGAGTGCTTGCGGCAGGATCGAGCGGAAGCGGTAGACGCCGGCGGCGAGGTCGAACAGCACCTGGCCGGTGCGCGCCAGGTGGTCGAGTGCGGCCAGCAGCTCGCTCGCCGGCAGCCGCGACAGCTCGAGCAGCTGGCGGCGCGTCAGGCTGCGGCGCTGCTGCAGCAGCCCGGCGACGATCGCGATCGCGTCGCGTCCGGCGACCGTCGGCGGCCGCAACGTGTCGAGCGACGAGCCGCGCGTCCAGTCGTTCGTGGTCCAGCCGGACAACCCGAGCGTCAGCGTCATCTCGCCCATGCCGACGACCCAGAACGACGGCAGACCGGTGCCGACCAGGTGCACGGTGATCGAGTCGGCGAGCGGCAGCACGCGCGCCAGCACCATCAATCGCCGGCGGCCCCAGATGCGGATCGGCTCGAGGCTCGGGCCGTCGTGGCGGCAGCCGTGCGCGACCAGCCGTTCGCCGAACGGCTCCAGCACGACCGCCGGCGGCTGGCCTTCGACCAGTTCGAAGCGCAGCGCGCGCGGCGAGCTGCGTTCGCGATGGCGGCGCAGGAACGCGAGCAGCGAGTAGACGAGTTCGCGCGGCAGCCGCACCGTCGTCGCCGGCAGCCCGGCGGCGACCTGCACCTGCATCAGGCCGCGCAGCCAGCCGGCCGGCAGGTCGATCTTCTCCTCGCGGTAGTCGGGGTTGCCCGACGTGCGCACGGTGAAGCCCGCCGGATCGACGAGGAAGCGCGTCTCGCGGTAGGTGCGCAGCTGCTGGAACTGTTCGTAGAGCGCCTGCGAGTAGTCGACGTTCGTGGTGCCGAGCTGCACGCCGGCGGCTGCGCCGAAGCCGTCGTCGCGTCGCACCGACAAGCAGCCGTAGGCCGACTCGTCGACCGAGAAGCCTTCGAACAAGCAGACGTCCTCGGCGACCGTGACGATCGGATCGCACGGCGTCAGCATGCGCCACAGCTCGGGGTCCTCGCGGGACAGCAGCCGCGAGTACTGGTCGCGCAGCTGCCAGTAGCGCTTCGTCGCCTTGCCGAACTCGCGCCGCAGCTCCGGCGTGATGCCGACGGCGGCGTCGCTCTGCTGCAGCGCCGTGGTGCGGGCCTCGTGGCGGATGCGTTGCTCGCGCGACTGCTGGCCGGCTCGCCACGCGCGCCACGCCGAACGGTCGGGCTTGGCGAAGCGCAGGTCGCAGACGACGACGTCGTGCAGCGCCGAGATCGCTTCGCGGAAGCGCAGCGGCTGCCGCAGCGCGCCGTCGAACGCGACCGGCTCGCGGCGCAGGTTCGGGGCGAACGACAGCTGGGCGGCATCGCCGCGCGTCGACAGGCCGGAGCGGCCGAGGTAGGCGAGGTCGAGGTTCACGCCGTGGCTCCCGCGGAGACGAAGCGAAGTTCGGGGAACGCCGCCTGCACGGCCGGCTGCAGCGACGGCACGCGATCGACCGCCTGCACCAGCGCGGCGAGGCCGATGCGCGCCTCGGCGGCGCGCACCGAGCGCACCGCGACCGCAAACACCGGCAGCAGCGTCGGCACGGCGTCGGGCTCGGCGGTGGCCGCGCGCGCCAGCTGGTGCAGCGCCTGCACCTTGGCCCGGCCGCCGCGGTGCACGTTCAGCAGCACGCTGGTCCACAGCGGCTGCAGGTCGCGCGGGTGCAGCGGCGGCGCGCCGCTGCGCGCGTCCAGCTCGCGCACCAGGTGGATGCGCACGTCGTCGAACGGCGACTCGAGCAGCCGCGACCACAGCCCGGCGTCGGCGCGCGCCCGCGCATGGGCGGCGAGCCAGGCGAACGCCGCCGCGCGCGTCGCCGGCAGCGCCGCGTCGAAGAACGGCATCACGCGCGCCAGCGTGTACTGCGCGTCGTCGCCGAGCACGCCCAGCGCCCACGCGGTCGCGTGGGCGGCGATGCTGCCACAGCGGGCGCTGGCGAGCTGGGCCAGCGCGTCGCCGTCGACCGCGTTCGCCGTGTGCGCCTGCACCAGCTCGAGGCCGAGCTGGGCCACCGGAGTGGCGTCGCGGCAAGCGAGCTGCAGGCGCTCCGCCAGCGACAGCGTCTGCAGCGCCGCCGGATGCTGCCTCGCCGCGGCGACGATCGTCGGCAGCGCCAGCGCGCTGCGGATCGACAGCAAGCGGACCCAGCCGGCGCCGTCGATGCTGCCGCTGCTGCTCGACTGCGCCAGCGTCGCCGCGGCGAACGCCTGCACTTCGGCGTCGTCGTGCTCGAACAGCGGCAGCAGTGCGTCAGCGGTGAGGTGCCGCAGCCGTTCGGCGTGCTGTTCGCGCAGCATCGTCATCGTCCACGTGCGCACGAGCCGGGCCTGCCCGCGGGCCAGCAGGTCGAGCAGGGCGAGGACGGCGGCGTCGCGGCGCCAGGCCTCGGGGTGCAGCGGCGCCGGGGTCAGTTCGGCCAGCGACCGGCCGTCGGCGAGGTTCGCGTGCGCGACGCCGAACTGCAGCGCTGGGTGGCCGTGGAATGCCAGCTGCAGCAGGCACCACGAGTCGAGGATCGCCAGGCCCGAAGCGAGGTCGTCGTCGCGGTAGTGCGCCAGCGCCGCGGCGGCGGCGACGACGTAGGCGCCCGGATCGCGGTAGCCGATCTGGCGCAGCACGCGCAGCGCGCGGCGGCGGAGGTAGCAGCGGGTGCGCAGCGAGAACGGACCGTCGTCGCCGCGGGTCGACGGCGTGGGCCCCGGCTTCGCGTTCGCGCCACGGCTGGGGCCACTGCCCACACCAATGCCAGCGCTGCTGCCGCTCGGCGGTGTGCCGCGGCGGCCACCGCGGGCGAGGCCGATCTCCTCGACGTGGTCCACCGTGCGCGTCGCGCGATCCCAGACCGCGCGGTGCCGCAGGTTGCGCCGCACCAGGCAGTCGAAGCGGTGCAGGAACGCGCCGACCATCGCCAGGTCGCCGCGGCGCTCGGCCGCTTTGTAGAGGCGCTTCACGACCACGTTCTGGCCGGGCGTGGTCCACGGCGCCGCCAGGTAGCGCCATTGCATCGCCATCGCCCACGGCCGCGGGTCGACCTTCCAGCGCTCGACCAGGCCCTGCAGCTTCAGCGGCTCGTCGACCAGCAGCAGTTCGTCGACGAAGCGGTCGTCGCCGCTCGCGAAGTACTCGTCGAGCAGCAGGTGCGAGCCGCGGCGCTTCGGGGTGGGTGGCATGTTCCCGCGGCGCGGACGGTAGCGGGGCAGCCGGCCTTGGCAACGGGTCGTCGGGTCGTTCGCGCCGGACCGCGCGTGCTTCGGGGGCAGGGTCGCGCCCGGGGCGCTGGCGCCCTGGCGTCGTCTCGCTTCCTCCGCGAACGGAGCGCGCTATCCTGCTCGCCCCCATGACCGACTCCAAGAAGGTGCTGGCGACGTTCCAGGTGAACGGCGATCCGCACGAAGTGGCGTTCGCGCCGCACAAGACGCTGCTGGAGGTCCTCCGCGAGGAGATGAGCCTCACCGGCACCAAGCACGGCTGCGAACTCGGCGAATGCGGCACCTGCACGGTGCAGATCGACGGCACGCCGGTGCTCAGCTGCCTCGTGCTGGCGGTCGACGCGATCGGCAAGGACGTGCGCACCGTCGAGGGCATGGCGCAGGGCAGCGAGCTGACGCCGCTGCAGCACTGCCTGGCCGATCTCGGCGCGGCGCAGTGCGGCTACTGCACGCCGGGTGTCTTGATGGCGGCGGACGCGCTGCTGCGCGACAACCCGAAGCCGTCGCGCGACGAGATCAAGGAGGCGCTGGCGGGCAACCTGTGCCGCTGCACCGGCTACCTGAAGATCTTCGAAGCGGTCGAGCTGGCGGCGGCGCGCATGCGCGGTGAGAAGGCCGAGCCGAGCAAGGAGTCGATCTATGGTTCTTGACGATCCGGCCGTTCGTCCTGCCGTGGCCAAGGGCGACGCGCCTTGGCAGCACGACAAGAAGAAGGAGGACATGCAGTTCATCGGCAAGACCACCCGCAAGGTCGACGCGCGGGCCAAGGTCAGCGGCCTGCAGCGCTTCGCCGACGACCTGTCGATGCCGCGCATGCTGCACATGAAGCTGCTGCGCAGCACGGTCGCCCACGCCGAGATCGTGTCGATCGACGTCAGCCGGGCACTGGCCCTGCCGGGCGTGAAGGGCATCCTCACCGGCAAGGACCTGCCGATCCCGTTCGGCATCCTGCCGGTCAGCCAGGACGAGCACGCGCTGTGCCTCGACCGCGTGCGCTTCGTCGGCGACCCCGTCGTCGCCATCGCCGCGACCGAAGAGGAGATCGCCTGGGAGGCGTGCCGGCTGGTCGAGATCCAGTACCGCGAACTGCAGACGATCGGCGGCGTGCACGAAGCCGCTGCGACCAACGAGCCGCGGCTGCACGACTACGGTGTGCGCGGCAACATCCATCGCCTGGAGAACCTCGAGTTCGGCGATCTCGCCGACGGCTTCGCGCGCGCCGAGCACGTGCGCGAGGACACGTTCTTCTTCGAGGGCAATACGCACCTGCCGATGGAGCAGCACGCGTCGCTCGCGCACTTCGACAAGGACGGCAAGCTGACGATCTGGTCGTCGACGCAGACGCCGCACTACCTGCATCGCGCTCTGGCGCGCGTGCTGCACCCGTTGCCGGCGCACCACATCCGCGTCGTCGCCACGCCGAACGGCGGCGGCTTCGGCGGCAAGAGCGACCCGTTCAACCACGAGGTCGCGGCGGCGAAGATGGCGATGCTGACCGGGCGGCCGATCAAGATCGCGCTGACCCGCGAAGAGGTGTTCCACTGCCATCGCGGGCGCCATCCGGTGCTGATGCGCAGCAAGGTCGGCGTCACCAAGCAGGGCCGCATCCTGTCGCTCGACTTCCAGGCCTACCTCGATGGTGGCGCCTACGGCAGCTATGGCACCGCGAGCACGTTCTACACGGGCGCGCTGCAGACGGTGACCTACCCGGTCGAGAACTACCACTTCCGCGGCGCGCGCTTCTTCACCTGCAAGGCCCCTTGTGGCCCGAAGCGCGGTCACGGCACCGTGCAGCCGCGCTTCGCCATCGAAGTGCAGCTCGACAAGCTCGCCTGCGACCTCGGCCTCGATCCCGCCGAACTGCGTCTGCAGAACCTGGCGCCGCGC
>JBILEY010000200.1:0-9189 GCA_044351865.1 Planctomycetota bacterium
AGGGTCATCGCCCACTTGCACAGCATCCACGGCCGCTCGAGCTGCAGCGCGCGGCGGAACGGTTCGTAGAGCACGTCGCAAGAACGCGCCGAGATGCCGTCGATCACTTCGAGGCCCGCTTGCTCGAGCACGGCGATGCCGTGCCGGCGATGCCGCGGGTCCGGATCGACGCTGCCGATCAGCACGCGGCGGATGCCGGCGCGAACGAGCGCCTGCGCGCACGGGTCCGTCTTCTTGCCGTCCTGCCCCTTCGGCGTGCAGCACGGCTCCAGCGTCACCACCGCCGTGTCGGGCTTGGCGCCCTTCGCCCGCGCTTCGTCGAGCGCCATCGCCTCGGCGTGACGACCGCCATAGAACTCGTGCCAGCCGCGGGCGACGACCACGCCGTCCTGCAGCAGCAGACAGCCCACGCGCGGATTCGGCTCCACCTCGAAGCGCCCGCGGTGTGCGAGCTCGATCGCGTCCTGCATCCACGCGTCCAGCAGCAGCGGGTCGTCGTTCACGACTTCCCCACCGACGAGGCGTGCTGTGCGGGCTTCAGCGCGCCGTCGTGTTCGTGTTCGTGCTCGTGCTCGTGCTCCGGCCGATCGTGGGCGCCTTCCTGCGCCGCGTCGTGCGCCAGCAGTTCGCCGAGGCACGAGTGCGCCAGCGCTTCGGTGACGCGCACGGGGGCGTAGGTGCCGATCAGCGAACGGTCGTCGCAAGCGAAGTGCACGAGCCGGTGGTGCGAAGTGCGCCCGCTGAAGCGCCCCGCGACCTTGCTCTCGCCTTCGACCAGCACCTCGACCGTCTGCCCGACGAGGCGGCGGTTGCCGGCGAGCGTCAGTTCTTCCTGGGCGGCCAGCAGCACCGCGTTGCGCCGTTCCTTCTCCGCGTCCGGCACGTCGTCCGGCAGCTCGGCGGCGAGCGTGCCGGGGCGCGGCGAGTACTTGAACACGTAGCTCTGCGCAAAGCCGACGCGCTGCAGGAACGCCACCGTCTGCTCGAAGTCGGCGGCGGTCTCGCCCGGATAGCCGACGATGAAGTCGCTGTGCAGCTCGATGTCCGGGGCCTTGGCGCGCAGCTGCTCGATGCGCGCCAGGTAGCGCTCGGTCGTGTAGCCGCGGCGCATCGCCTTCAGCACCGCGTTGCTGCCCGACTGGGCTGGCAGGTGCAGGTAGCGCGCGACCTTCGGCAGCTCGGCCAGCGCGTCGATCAGTTCCTGGTTCAGGAAGTTCGGATGCGACGTGATGAACGCCAGCCGCCGCAGCGACGGGATCGTGTGCAGTGCGCGCAGCAGCTTCGCCAGCGTCGCGTCCTGGCCGGTCAGGTCGCGGCCGTAGGCGTTGACCGTCTGCCCGAGCAGCGTGATCTCGGTGACGCCGTCGTCGCACAGGCGCTGGGCCTCTTCGACCAGGTCGGCGATCGGCCGCGACACCTCGTCGCCGCGCGTCGTCGGCACGATGCAGTAGGTGCACGGCATGTTGCAGCCGCGCATCACCGATACGAACGCCTGCGAACGATGCGGCCGCACGCGCACGTCGCGGTGGATGGTGTCGCCGGAGACGCCCTGGTCGACGCTGAGCACGCCAGCGCCGGCGACCTCGTGCTTGGTACGCGCCGGTTCGCGCTCGGCGGCGATCTGCGCGTTCTTGCCGCGCGCGGTCTCGACCGTCTGGTCGATGTCGCCGAACGCCGATGGCCCCACGACGAGGTCGACGTGCGGCATGCGCGACAGCAGGTAGCGCTTGTGCTCCTGCGCCATGCAGCCGAGCACGCCGACGACGAGGCCCGGTTCGCTGCGCTTCCTGATGCGGAGCTTGCCGAGCTTGCTCCACACGCGATCCTCGGCGTGCTGGCGCACCGAGCAGGTGTTGATCAGCACGACGTCGGCTTCGGCCTCGTTCGGCGCGGCGACGTAGCCGCGCTGGCGCAGCTTGCTCTCGACCAGCTCGCTGTCGAGCTTGTTCATCTGGCAGCCGTAGCTGGTCAGGTGGTACTTCGGGGCGGTCATCGGGGCCGCGCATCCTACGGAACCGTGCCGGCCTGCGCAGCCATCGTCTCGCACCGCTGCCAACGCCGACTCACCACCTGCACGGCTCGTCCGTAGCAGCCGCCATGCCCACGAACCTCTCGCGCCGTTCGTTCCTCGCCGCCGCCGCCGCCACCGCCGGTGCGGCCGCCACCGCCAACGCGGCCAGCCCGCTGCCAGCCCTGCACACGGTGCCGGCGCGCGCGCCGTCGCACCGCGGCAAGCAGAAGATCCTGGTGCTCGGCGGCACCGCCTTCCTCGGCCCGGCGATCGTGCAGGCAGGCCTGGCCGCCGGCCACGAGTTCACGCTGTTCAACCGCGGCAAGACCAACCCGAAGTTGTTCCCGAACGTCGAGCAGCTGCGCGGCCAGCGCCGGCGACCGAACCCGAACAACCCGAAGGCCGAGCCGCAGGACCTGAAGGCGCTGGAGAAGCGCCAGTGGGACGCCGTCGTCGACACCTCGGCCTACTTCACCGGCGAGGTCGAGGACGTCTGCAAGGTGCTCGCCGGCAACGTCGCCCAATACGTCTCCATCAGTTCGCTGAGCGTCTACCGCTCGCTGGAGCAGAGCGCGGCCCCGGTCGACGAGCAGAGCCCGCTGTGCGAGTGCGAGGACAAGTACACGCTCGACATGGGCAAGAACTACGAGCGCTACGGCGCCTTGAAGCGCTACTGCGAGGACGCGGCGGCGGCGGCGTTCCCCGGCAAGGCCACCTTGGTGCGGCCCGGCTACATCGTCGGCCCCGGCGATCCGACCGACCGCTTCACCTACTGGCCGGCGCGCTTGCTGCGCGGCGGTGAGTGCCTGGCGCCCGGCGACCAGGACAACGAGCTGCAGTTCGTCGACGTGCGCGACCTCGGCGCCTGGATCGTGCACCTGATCGAGAACCGCACGATGGGCCCGCTGAACGCCGTCGGCTTCGACGGCCGCATCAGCACGGCCGAGTTCCTGCACACCGGCAAGGGCGCGGTGAACCACGGCTGCTCGTTCACCTGGGTGTCGGACGAGTTCCTCGAAGCGAACGGCGTGTCGCCATGGGGCGAGATGGGCTGCTGGACGCCGAAGGCGAAGAACGGCCGCGCCGACAACCGCAAGGCACTCGCCGCCGGCGCGAAGTTCCGGCCGATCGCCGAGACCATCCGCGACACCGCGGCCTGGGTACGCGAGGGCCGCGGCGACGGCCCCTGGCAGGCCGGCATGACGGCCGAGCGCGAACGCGAGCTGCTGGCGAAGTGGCGAGCGAAGTGAGCTGGTCGCCCGCCGCAGGGCCCAGTGACAAGCGCGTGATGGCGCGTATGCTCCGGACGTCGTAGGCTATCGAGAATGCGTCTCAACAACTCCCTCCTCGTCACGGCTGCCGCTCTGCTCGCGGCGCCGCTCTCTGCCCAGATCCCCCCGCTGCTGCCCTACACGCGCACGCTCGACATGCTGGTCGTCGACAGCACGTTCGACGGCGTCTGGCGCCTGTCGGACCAGAACCAGGATGGCGACTACAACGACGCCGGCGAAGTCATCGTCTACTACTCGGATGCGAGCGGCATCGCGCTGACGAACCCGTCGTGCATCACCGTCGCCGACGACGGCACCGCCTACATCGCCGACACCACGGTCGACATCGTGCTGGCCCTGCGCGACCTCAACGGCGACGGCGACGCCAACGATCCCGGCGAATTCAGGCAGGTGTTCACCAGCAACGGCCCCGGCGGCATCACCATGGCGTCGGCCCAGGGCCTGACCGTCGACGCACTCGGCCGCGTCTACGTCGCGGTGTCGAACGCCGGTTCGCCGCCGGTGGGCAGCGACATGATCCTGCGCCTCGAGGACCTGAACGGCGACCAGGACTTCGACGACCTCGGCGAAGCGGCGATCTACGCCAGCATCCCGGGCAGCTCGACGACGCTCGGCACGTCGATCCCGACCAAGGTCGTGGTCACGGCCACTGGCGATCTGCTCTACACCGAAGTCGGCACGACGGCGGCGCTGCCGAAGGGCATCTACCGCCTCGCCGACACCAACCTCGACGGCGACGCCAGCGACCCTGGCGAGTGGACGCCGGTCTGGACGCCGGTGGTGCCGAGCCCAGGATTCACGACGACGCCGTTCTTCTGGAGTCTGGCCCTCGACTGGACGGGGGTCATGTACACCGCCGAGTACAGCGCGAACGAGAACGTCTGGCGCATCTTCGACGCCGACTTCAGCGGCACGATCGACCCGTCGGAAGCGACGATCTTCTACCACACGAGCGCGTCGACCTGGTGGGACGTGATCGTTCGTGAGGATGGCGCGATCTTGCTGGTCGAAGCGGAGAATCCCGACCGCATCACGCGGCTGATCGACGGCAACGCCGACAACGACGCGCTCGACGCCGGCGAAGCGGTCGAGATCTACGACAGCTCGGTCGCCGCGCAGGCGATCTCGGTGCGTGGTGCGGCGCTGATGCGCGCGCCGAGCCTCAGCATGATTCCGGCGACGACGCAGGTCGGCACCAGCAGCAACTACACGATCCGCACCAGCCGCCCGTTCGACCTCGTCGTGCCGGCGCTGTCGCTGGTCGCCTTGCCGCCGTTCTCGTTGCCGCCGTTCGGCTTCCTCGAGATCGACCCGATCAACGGCGTGCTGCTGAGCCTCGGCATCGCCGACGCGCAGTGCAACTACTCGACGGCGCTGACCCTGCCGAACAACCCGGTGTTCATCGGCACCTACGCGACGCAGGCGCTGTGCGGCGACCTGTTCCGCCTCTACCTGACGAACGGCGCGTCGCTGACGCTGACGCCGTGAGCCACCGGCTGCGGCGCCGAAGGTGAGCGCCGCGCCCCCGCCCCGCCGGCTGTGCGGGGCCATGGCGCACGCTCGCCTCGCCGAGGTTCTCGCCTTGGCCGCGCGCTCAGCCCGCCGATGCGAAGGACCGCATCGCAACGAAGTTGGCGCCGACCGCTGTCCCCGTTGGCCGCGGTCGGAAAAGTGGCGCCATACTTCCCATGATGCACGCCGGCCGCTCGCTCCGTCTCCTTCCCTTGGCTGTCGCGGCTGCCGTCGCGGCGCCGCTCGCCGCCCAGTCCCTCACCCTCGACCGCGTCGGTGGCGCCCTCGGTGGCACGCTGACCCTGCCGCTGAAGGGCCAGCCGAACGAAGCCTACGTCGTGCTGCTCGACATCGTCGAGCAACCGACCCTGATCCCGTCGCTCGGGGTCACGCTCGACATCACCGACCAGCTGGCCTGGCTGGCGCTGAGCCTGCCGAGCTTCGTCGGCGTCACCAACGCCACCGGCGACGCCACGGCGACCGTCGGCATCCCGAACGATCCGTTCTTCTCGAGCCTGGTGTTCCGCTTCCAGGCGATCGCCGGCAACAACCCCTACCGCGCGTCGAACCTGGTGCGCCTGACGGCGCAGGCCCCGGGCACGTTCGTGCCGGCGCTGAACCAGCCGTCGGTGCCGATCCTCGGCGGCGGCACTGCGGTCGCGCCGAACAACGAACTGCTGTTCATCGGCGGCTCGGGCCCGGTCGCGCAGCGCTACCGCAACCGCACTGAAGACTGGGAGCTCGCCGGCGCGTCGTTCGGCGTCGGCCTGCTCGGCCAGACGACCGGCCTCGCCGACGGCCGCGTGCTGTTCACCGGCGGCGTCGACCTGACCGGCCAGGCGACCACCGCCGCGGCGGTCTACGACCCGGCGACGCAGACCACGACGACGCTGGCGATGAACTTCGCGCGCGCCGGCCACGGCGCGTCGCTGATGGGCAACGGCAAGGTGCTCGTCACCGGCGGCCTGCAGGCGTTCGACCTCGCCAACCCGCTGACCCTGCTGACCGGCATCCAGGTCACCACCGAGATCTTCGATCCGACGACGAACACGTTCACGCCCGGCCCGAACATGCTCGAGGCCCGCGCGCTGCACACCTCGACGACGCTGACCAACGGCCAGGTGCTGATCGCCGGCGGCATCTCGCTGCTGCCGTTCGTCAACATCCCGACCGTGTCGGCGACGGCCTACCGCTTCAACCCGGCGACCAACAGCTTCGGCCTGCCGGCCTTCTTCAGCGGCGGCCGCTTCCTGCACACCGCGGCGCCGTTGAGCAACGGCCGCGTGCTGCTCGTCGGCGGCCTGACGCTCGACTTCACGGCGTTCCTGACCAGCGGCCAGATCACCGACCTGGTGATCGGCACGCGCACCGACTGCCAGATGTTCCAGACCGGCGCCTTCGGCTTCGGCACCTTCACCACGGCGAACGGCATGCAGGTCGGCCGCGCCGGTGCGGCCGTGGCGCCGCTGCCGAACGGCGGGGCGCTGATCGCGGGCGGCTTCCAGCTGACCCTCGACATCCCGAACAGCACGTTCGTCGCCAACGCCACCGCGACGGCCGACGTCTTCGCGCAGAGCCCGCTCGGCTTCACGCCGACCGGCTCGATGGCGGCACCGCGCCTGTTCCCGACGACGATCAACCTGCCCGACGGCACGATCATGGTCGTCGGTGGCGGCCCGACCGACGCCGAGATCTACCAGCGTTGATCCAGGCGAGCTGAGGCTCCCTGCCACGATCACGGCGCGGTGCGGCCCTCGGGCCGGCCGCGCCGTGTCCGTTTCCGGCCACTCGTTCCGGACCCCTGGGCGAAACGGGCGGGTGCAACCGCCGGCCCCCCACGCGACGAACACGACGCGGTAATCTCGCGACCCAACGTGGACCTGCCCCTGCCGAGTTCCCCGGTGCCCGTGTTCCCGCTGCGCGGGATCTTCCTGTTCCCGCACCAGGCGCTGCCGCTGCACATCTTCGAGCCGCGCTACCGGCAGATGGTCGGCGACCTGCTCGACGGCCCAGGGCGCCTCGTGCTGGCGAGCCCGGTCGCCGATCCCGGCGACGGCACCGACCTGCCGGAAGTCGCCGGCCTGGGCGAGATCCTGCGCCACGAGAAGCTGCCCGACGGCCGCTACATGATCTGGGTGCACGGCCTGTCGCGCGTGCGCATCGAAGAAGTTCCCAGCGACCGCCTCTACCGCCGCGTGCAGGTCACCGCGTTCGAGGAACAGGACGTCAGCGAGGACGAAGCCGCCGAACTGGTGCCCGAGCTGCGCGCCGCGACGTCGGCCCGGCTGCAGGAGCCGCTGCCGCTGCCCGACGACGCGCCGACGTCGCTGCTGACCGACCTGCTGCTGCAGGCGATCGGCACGCCGCTGCGCCTGCTCGAACACGCCTACGCCGAGCCTTCGGTCGCCGCCCGTGCCCGCTTCGCCTTGCGGCAGTCGAAGCGTTCGGGTCGCCGTCGTCCGCCGAAGGCCGAGCCCGGCGCGGAGCCCGATCCCCAGCAACCGGATGACGGCAACAACGGCGTGTGAAGAGCGCGGCCGGGGCGACGTTCACGGCCGCTGGTCGGGCGAAATCGCTGCGACCACCCGCTAGCCTGTGGCGATGCCCTCGCCAGCGCAGCACCGCCACCTCGCCCGGGAAATCGCCCAGTTCGTCCAGTCGCGCAGCCCGCTGCGGCCGCGCATCGGCATGCTGCTCGGCTCGGGCCATGCGTCGATCGCCAACCAGCTGAAGGAGAAGGTCGTCATCCACGGCGACGACGTGCCCGGCGAAGCGCTGCACGCGCCGCTGCTGATCGGCCTGCTCGAGGGCGTGCCGGTCGCCGTCGCCGACGCACCGTTCGCCATCTACGAAGGCCTGACCGCCGCCGACCTGGCGCTGCCGGTGCGCGTGCTGAAGGCGCTCGGCTGCGACCTGCTGATCCTGACCGCCGGCGCCGCCAGCCTGTCGCAGCAGATCGAGCCGGGCACGATCGCGATCCTCGAGGACCACCTGAACTTCAGCGGCCTGCACCCGCTGATCGGCCAAAACGACGACTCGCTCGGGCCGCGGTTCCCCGACATGAACGAGCCCTACGCGCGCGAGTGGATGGACGTCGCCCGCGACGTCGCGATGCGCGCCGGCATCCCATGCGCCCCGGGTGTGTTCGCCGCCGTCGCCGGGCCGAGCATGCCGACGCGCGCCGAGTACCGCTTCCTGCGCCAGGCCGGCGCCGACCTCGTCGGCATGTCGCTGGTGCCCGAGGCGATCGCCGGCGTGCACGCCGGCTGCCAGGTGCTGGCCCTGGTCGGCGTCACCCAGCAGGTGCTGCCTGGCCGGTCGACGCAGGTGTCGATCGAAGCGATGATCGACGCCGCCGACCTCGCCGCGCCGCGCATGGCCACCGTGCTTGTCGGCATCGTCGCCGCCGCCCGCGAACGCTGATGCCCCCCGTTCCTTCGCACCACCGCCCGCGCCTCGGCGTGCTGCTCAGCGGCACCGGGCGCACGCTGCAGAACCTGATCGACCGCATCGTCGACGGCCGCCTGCGCGCGTCGATCGCCGGCGTCGCCAGCGACCGCGACGACGCCTACGGCCTGCAGCGCGCGATGGAGCACGGCCTCGACGCCCAGCACCTGCGCGACCCGTCGGAGATCTGGTCCTACCTGCACGAGGTCGACTGCGACCTGGTGATCCTCGCCGGCTACCTGCGGCTGCTGCCGATCATCCCGGAGTTCCACGACCGCGTGCTGAACATCCATCCGTCGCTGCTGCCAAAGCACGGCGGCAGGGGCATGCACGGCGACCGCGTGCACGCGGCGGTGCTGGCGGCGCAGGAGACCGAGAGCGGCTGCACGGTGCACCTGTGCAACGAACGCTACGACGACGGCCGGGTGCTGCTGCAGGCGCGCGTGCCGGTGCTGCCCGGCGACGACGTCAAGAAGCTGGCGGCGCGCGTGTTCGTCGCCGAGTGCGAGGCCTACCCGGCGGCCATCGCGATGCACTGGCAGACGCTGTACCAAGGCTGAACGCGAGTCGCGCGCACGGGTCGCGCTGGGCTCTCAGCTGCGCGTCCGCCGCCGCAAGAGCCGGCGCACGCCTTCGTCGGCGGCGGCGCCGAGCAGGATCACCGCCCCGACGACGACGAACTCGAGCCGGTTGTCGGCGAGCGTCAGGTTGATGACGTTCGACAGCACCTGCATCAGCGCCACGCCGAGCACGAGCCCGAGCACGCTGCCTTCGCCACCGCGCAGCGCGACGCCGCCGAGCACGGCGCCGGCGATCGCGTAGAGCTCGTAGAAGTTGCCGAAGGTCGCGGCCTGGACCGAGTTCACGTCGAGCATCAACAGGCAGCCGCCGAAGCCGGCGAGCAGGCTGCAGGCGACGTAGGCGAGC
>JBILEY010000016.1:0-26728 GCA_044351865.1 Planctomycetota bacterium
CGCACGACGCGCTGTTCCGCTTCGTGTTCGGCGATGCCGAGACCTTGGCCGAGCTGCTGCGTGCGCAGCTGTCCGACGAGGTCGCGGCGGCGATCGACTGGGCGAGCCTGCGCCCGGCCGACCGCGACTTCGTCGACGAAGTGCTGCAAGAGCGGCGTTCCGATCTCCTGTTCGAAGTCGACCTGCACGGTCGGCCAGCGCTGCTGCACGTACTGTGCGACCACAAGTCGGACGACGAGCGATTCACCGCGCTGCAGCTGGTGCGCTACACGGTGCGCATCCTCGACCGCTGGCTGCTCGACCATGACGGCGCGAAGTGGCTGCCGCCGGTGCTCGCCGTCGTCGTGCACCACGGCGATCGTCCGTGGGCGTCGCCGCGCAGCCTCGCGGACCTGCACGATCTCCAAGGACGGGATGGGCCGGCGCGATCGTCGCTGCGCATGTTCCTGCAACCGTACCTGCTGCGCAGCGGCTTCCTGCTGGTCGACCTGGCCGCGATGGACGAGGCTGCGATCGACGCCATGCGCCTGTCCGCTGTCGGCGCGCTGACGCTGCGCTTCCTGCAGTTCCTGCGGCGCAGCGATCCCGCGCAGTCCGCCAGTCTGATCGCCGGTTGGAGGCACCTGGTCGCCGAGCTGCTCGAGTTCCCCCGCGGACGCGACGTCATCACCGCGCTATTCTCGTGGTTCCTGGCCGAAGTTCCCGACCGCCGCGAGACCCTGCGCACCGTCATGAACAAGATCGACGAGGAGAACCCACCGATGCGAAGCGCGCTGGATCTGTTGCTCGACATGGGGCACGAACGGGGGCTGAAGGAAGGACTGGAGCGCGGCGTGGCGCAGGGCATGCAGCAGGGCATGAAGCAGGGGATCGCCTTGCTGCGCAGCGTGCTGCAGCACCAGTTGCACGCACGGTTCGGTCCGCTGGCAGAACGCCACGCGGCCCAGCTGTCAGCAGCAGACGCCGACGAGCTGCAGGCCATCGGCGAACGGCTCGCCACGGCGGTGAGCCTGCGCGACGTCTTCGCCTGAGGGACCGGAGCGACTGGCATTGACCGCTGGGCATGGCGAACGGTTGGAGCGTTCGATGGCCTGACGTGCCGAACACCATGCTTCGGCACGGACGCCCATGGACGGTGTCGATGGCGAGCGGATCCGCGACTGCGCGTTCGCCGAGGAGATGCGCGACGAGTTCCGAGTGACGCCGCACCCTGGCGCGATCTCGCCCCGTTCGCTTGCATGCGCGCATGAGCGACGCGCCGCGCATCGTCGGCAAAGGTCTGAATCCCCGCACCGTGCGCAGCGAGCGTGGCCAGGAGAAGGTGCCCGACGACTGGGACCTGCTGCCGCCCGGCGATCCGGCGCTGACGCGGCGCGTGAAGGCCGAGGGCGCCTGCTGGGTCGTGCAGGAGAAGAAGGGCCGCAAGGTCTTCGGCTACGGCATCTATGCGCCGCGCGAACGCATCGAGCGCCATCGCCGCGAGCTCGAGCAAGAGCGCGCCGAGCCCGCCTACGAGAAGAAGCTCGCCGCCGGCCGGGCGCGGCGCGAGCGCGAGCAGGAGGCCTACGTCGAGGACTTCCGCGGCGCGGTGCTGCAGTTCCTGAAGTTCGCGCCGAGCCATCAGGCGCTGGCCGGACAGCTGGCGACCGCGGTGACGGCGCACGCGACGCCGGTCGGCAGCGGCACCGTCGCGCGCACCGAACGCATCCCGGTCGAAGAGCGCGCCGCCGCGGCGGTGATCGCGTGGCTGCGCCATCAGACGACGACCTACGACTCGATGACGATCGCGCGCGTGAAGGGCAAGCGGCGCGAGGTGCGCCGCGAGCTGGCCGAGCAGTCGCGGCGGTTGCTGGCGCGGTATCGGGCGGGGGAGCGCATCGACCCGGCGCAGTGCGTGCTGTCGCGGGCGCTCGCGCAGGCTGGTGGGGCGCAGGGCGGGGCCACGGTCTGACGGCGCGGCCGCTGCCGAGGATTTTCGGGCGAAGTGCGACCGCGGCGGCTCGAGCCGTCCCTGAATGGGCGATGCACCCGATCCGTTCTCACGACGCGCTGTTCCGCTTCGTGTTCGGCGATGCCGCGACCCTGGCCGAGCTGCTGCGTGCACAGTTCCCAGCCGAGGTCGCGGCGGCGATCGACTGGGCGAGCCTGCGCCCGGCCGACCGCGAGTTCGTCGACGAAGTGCTGCAAGAGCGGCGTTCCGATCTCCTGTTCGAAGTCGACCTGCACGGTCGGCCAGCGCTGATGCACGTACTGTGCGACCACAAGTCGGACGACGAGCGCTTCACCGCGCTGCAGCTGGTGCGCTACACCGTGCGCATCCTCGACCGCTGGCTGCTCGAGCACGACGGCGCAAAGTGGCTGCCGCCGGTGCTCGCCGTCGTCGTGCACCACGGCGATCGTCCGTGGGCGTCGCCGCGCAGCCTCGCGGACCTGCACGATCTCCAAGGACGGGATGGGCCGGCGCGATCGTCGCTGCGCACGTTCCTGCAACCGTACCTGCTGCGCAGCGGTTTCCTGCTGATCGACCTGGCCGCGATGGACGAGGCCGCGATCGACGCCATGCGCCTGTCCGCCGTCGGCGCGCTGACGCTGCGCTTCCTGCAGTTCCTGCGGCGCAGCGATCCCGCGCAGTCCGCCAGCCTGATCGCCGGTTGGAGGCACCTGGTCGCCGAGCTGCTCGACTACCCCCGCGGACGCGACGTCATCACCGCGCTATTCTCGTGGTTCCTGGCCGGAGTCCCCGACCGCCGCGAAACCCTGCGCACCGTCATGAACAAGATCGAAGAGGAGAACCCACCGATGCGAAGCGCGCTGGATCTGTTGCTCGACATGGGGCACGAACGCGGACTGAAGGAAGGGCTCGCCGTGCTGCGCAGCGTGTTGCAAAGCCAGTTGCAGGCACGGTTCGGTCCGCTGGGCGAGCACCACACGGAGCAGCTGTCCGTTGCGACCGCCGAGGAACTGCGGGCCATCGGCGAGCGGCTCGCCACGGCGACGAGCCCGCACGACTTGTTCGCCTGAGCCGCGCGCACCGACAGCATCGGAAGGGCCGCTCCAGCCCAGTCGCCGCGTGTCGACCGGGCATCGAGTTCGCCGGCTGCCTACCGCCCGGCGGATTCCTCATGCATGATGCGGCCCCATCGTCGACAGGAGGAACCGTGGTCCGTCGCCTCGCTCACATCGTCGTCCCCGTCTTGGCGGTCGCCTGCTCGCTCGCCCAGAGCCGCGCGCAGGAACGCGCCGCCGACCTCGCCGCGCCCGTCCGTTTGCTCGCCGACGGCGAACCGATCGACATCGGGCGTCTGTCGAAGTTCGCCCACGCGGGTCCTGCCTTCGGCGACGTGGACGGCGACGGCGACCTGGATCTGCTCGTCGGCGATTTCCCCGGCAACTTCTGGCTGTTCGAGAAAGCGGGCCGCGACGCCAGCGTCGCCTATCGGCGTGGCACGGCGTTGCTCGCTGGTGGTGCCAAGGCGAAGGTCCCCGTCTATTGATGCATCGCCGCCAGTCCGCAGTTCGCGGACTTCGATGCCGACGGGGTGCTCGACGTAGTGAGTGGGTCCTACGACCCGGGCGATCTCTACCTGCTGCGTGGTCTCGGCAAGGGCGCCTATGCGCCGGCGCACTCGATGCTCGATCGCGCCGGGGTGCCGCTCGCACACCACCCGGTCGAGCTGGCGCGATTCCGGTCGATGCCGAAGGATCGCCAGGACGACGACGATGCGATCCAGCTGCGCATCGCATCGTTCGGCAGTTGGCCGGCGGTCGTCGACTGGGACGGCGATGGTGACCTCGACCTGCTGATCGGATCGTTCGACGGCAGCGTCTTCCGGCGCGAGAACGTCGGCACGCGCACGCAACCGCAGTGGGCCGAGGCCGCGATCGGCGTCGCCGCCGACGGCCAGGCGATCCAGGGCAACGCCCATGCCTGCCCCGCGGTCGCCGACTGGGACGGCGATGGGCGGTGGGACCTCTTGCTCGGGTGGTCCGACGGCTCGGTCTGCTGGTTCCCCAACCTCGGCGATGGCAAGCAACCGCGCTTCGGTGCGTCACGGCCCCTGGTCGCCGCCAGGTCCAAGGACAAGTCGCTGACGCAGTACGTGGAGCCGGGTGCGGACCCGACGCCGGGGGTGCGGGCCCAGATCGCGGTCGTCGACCACGACGGCGACGGCAAGCTCGACCTCGTCGTCGGCGACTACTCGTACGTCGTGCGGCTGCGGCAACTGGCCCCGGCGGAGCGAGTCGAGTTCGAGACGGCGCGCAGGGAGCAAGCGGTCCTGCAGCAGCGCATCGACGCAGCCAAGGACGAGGAAGGGCGCGCGACCGCGGTGGCCGCCTACAAGGCGAACGAGAAGCGGCTGCGGTCGTTCGCGGCGGACCAGGAGCAACCGGGGCGAGTGCAGAGCTTCGTGTGGCTCTACCGGCGGATGCCGGCGCGCTGATGCCTGTCGGCGCGAATCCCAGCGAGCAACCCGCGTGTTGTGTGATGGGCTACAACATCGCGATGGTCTCCTTCCAGGCTCTGCTGCGTCATGCCCTCGCCGTGCTCTCGTTGGCCGGGATCGGCTCGGCGCAGGCCGCGCCACCGATCGAGCTACGAGAAGTGGCGCGCACGGTCGCGATGGGCGGCGATATCCGTCGGATCGTGGTGGCTGCCGACGAAACCCGCTTCCTCACCGTCGGCGAGCTCGGCGACATCCTGTGGTGGGACCTTGGCAAGCGCGAACTGTTGCGAAGGGTCGAACCGTTCGGCCGCTACGTCAGCGCCGTCGCCATCCATCCGACCGAGCCGTGGGCCGTCGTCGCGGCTTCGTCGGCGGGCGAGGCGGAACGCGCGGTGTTCGCTCTCGACCTGGCGAACGGCGACGTGCGCAAGATCCTCGAACTGGAAGTCGACCATCTGGCGTTCTCGCCGGGCGGCGAGTCCCTCGGCGTGCTGGAGCTGAAGCTGCTCGGCGAGCGCCGCTTCGGCATGTTCGAGCAGCGAGTGCTGACGTTCGCGAGCCAGGACCTGCGGGGCGCGAGTGGTGCAGAGCCCAAGGGCAGCACCGTCTGGGAGCCGTGGAGCCGGAAGCTCGTGCACTTTCCGACGCCGGACGGCCAGGCCGTCGCGCTGCCCTACGGATCGGGCAAGAGCGATCAGAGCGGTCTCGGCTCATCGTGCCAGTCGTACCGTGGCACTGCGCGTGGCGAGGGCCGGTGGACTCGTTTGCAGCGATTCGTTCCGGAGCCTGCGACGTATTCGCTCGCTTCGCAGGTCGACAGTTGGATCGAACTGACGGCGATCACCGACAGCGGCACGCTGCTCGCCGCTGACTACCAGGGGCAGCTGTTCGTGCAAGGGCTCGCGGCGGACGACCTCACGGTGCGCAGTGGTCACCGCGGCGAGGCCCATGCCCTGACGTTCTCGCCGGACGGGAAGTTCGTGGCCGTGCAAGGGCTCGGTGCCGTTCGTTTCGTTGGACTCGACGGTCGCGAAGTGGCGTTCCTGCACGGCACGCACTTGGTTCGCCCCGGCCCCGATGGTGCGGATTTCTGGATCCTCGGCCGCCACGAATTGCGGCTCTGGAATGCCAAGACCAACCGCGTGGTCGGCGAACCGCTGCGATGGCCTCAGCCCACGCTGCCCCTGTTGCGCAGCAACGAGCTCTGGAGCCGCATCGCTCTCCTAGGTGGGCCGGTCTACGGACCGCAGAACCTGTGGACCCTCGCCGCGTTCGTCGTCGTCGACGGTCAGCCTTGGGCAGGTTCGCTCGCCAAGGGGTTGCGTTCTGCCGAGCCGGTGCGCCGCACGGCCAACGGGCAGTTCGAGCGCTTGCCCGACGCGGGCGACCGTGGCGATGCAGCAGCCTTCCTGGTCGCATCGGATGGCAACGTGGTGTCCGCCGCCGGGCGCCGAGCCGACGAACTGATCCGGGCATCGAGCGGCAGCGTGCGGATCTACGCGCGGGATGGCGGGGCCGTGGCCTTGCGGCGGTTCCAATCGGCGCCGCTGTGGCTGGCGGTCGCTGGCGACGTCGTGTTGCTCGGCACGAGTGACGGCGTGGTGCATCGCCTGCTCGGCAGCGACCTCGAAGAGATCGATCGCCGAACGTTCACTCCGCGGTTGCGGCAGTTGGTCGCGTTCGACGGCGAGCGCCTGTTGGCGAGCAGCGGCCCGTCCTTGCAGCTGCTCGCCGCGCGCAATCTCGAAGTGCTCCAGACACTCTCCTTGCCGGCGGAACTCGACGGCGTCGACGTGTTCGGTCTGGCGCCGGATCGCCGTCACCTCGCGGTCGCCCGCGGCGCCGACGTGCGCATCCTCGCCATCGAGTGAGCGCGCACCGTCCCCGTAGCGCCGTTCACTCGACGATCGTGAACCGCTGCGCGCGCGACACGGCGAGATCCGGCAGCACCGGGCAGCCACCCGGCGTGAACAGCAGCCACTGCGTGGTGAACTGGCCGCCGATCCACGCCGTGTCGCACGGGATCGGGATCGCATGCGGACCGGCGCCGAGCAGCACGATGTCGGGGTTCGGGATCAGCGTGCACGGCCCGCACGGCAGGGGCACTTCGGTGAAGCCGACGATCGCCGCCAGCACCGGGGCGGTCGGCAGCGCCAAGGTCAGCGCGAAGTTGGCGTCGCCGAGCCGCGGCTGGCCCAGGTAGGTGGGGTTGTTGGCGGTGGGGCCGACGCAGCCGCCGCCGAGGTCCTGGACCTGCGGCGCGCCGATCGCTTCGAAGCGGCGGCCGCGCACGGCGGTGTTGGACCAGACGACCAGCGCTTCGTCGCTGAGGATGTTGCCGCCGCTCCAACGGCTCGCCAACGCCGGCGTGTCGAGCCCGAGCACGGTGTTGTCGACCGACCACTCTTCGCCGCATGCGGTGCAGCCGTCGGGGTCGAGGCCGCGCACGAACACGCGCGGCACCCCGCCGACCAGGAACGAACGCTTCCACGCCAGCACGTACTTGTCGCGCGCGAACTCGAGCCGCGGCTGCGTGTCGAGGCCGCTGCTGGTCGGATCGACGATCGCACCGAGCGCGATCGTCTGGCTGCCGCAGCTGCCGGTCACCGTCAGCGAACGCGCCTGGATGCCGAGCGTGCCGTCGTCCTGCCAGGCGACGGCGAAGTGCGAGCCGTCCTTCGTCGCCGCGGTCGGCTTGCCCACACCCGCCAAGGAGAGCTGCAGCGCGTTCGCACCTCCGCACGGCTGGCCGGTCTCGTCGACGTGCTGCGCAAAGATCGTGGTCAGCGCCGTCGCGAACGGCAACGCGCGGCAGTAGGCGATCAGCCAGCGCCCCGCGGTGCCGCCGTGCGAAGTGATCGCCACGTCCTGCAGTTGGTCCTGGGTCTCGAGCAGCAGCTGCGAACTACCGACGATCGGGTCGCCGCTGGTCGGGACCTGGATCTTCCGCGTGTAGAGGCGCTCACCGGAGGATTGGCCAGGAATCGGACTGCCGGCGGCATCACGACGCAGCACCACAAGGGCCGCCTGGTCCGAGCCGCCCGCGAGCGAACGCAGGTCGCCGGCCATCGCACACTCGTCGGGAAAGGGATCGAAGCTGATCGCCGGGGTTGGCTCGAAGACGACGCGCGCCGACATGCTGCCGTCGGCGGCGGTGACGGCGCGCACGTGCCATCCGGCGTCGAAGCCGATGCCGACGGCCACCGAGCGGCGGAACGCGACCAGGAAGCGGTTGCTGGCGTTGATGTTCACGACCAGCGGGCGGGTGGCCAGGCGGCCGTCGCTCTCGATGACGAACGAGCTGCCGAGCAGCGCACCGGCGCCGCTGACGAACTGGCCGCGCACTTCGGCGACAGTCGCCGTCTGCACGACGTTCCAGACGACGAGGTAGCGGTCCGAGCTGGTGTCGTAGGCGACGTTCGGCTGCACGTCGTCGGTGCCGCTCGTGCTGGCGATCGAGAAGGCGCTGCCGATCAGCGGGTCGAGCACCAGCGGATACGCGGCGTGGTCGACGAACGACGCCGGCAGGATCCACTCGACGAAGTCGGCGCCGGCGCGGATCGAACCGCGCACCGAAGCACCGTTGGCATCGATGCCGGTGACGGCGCCGAAGTACACGCCGCTGCCGTCGCGTTCGTAGCGCACGCCGTCGTCGCTGCAGCCGGCGAGCGGCAGCCGGGTGGTGATGGCGCCGCGCACGACGAGGTCGCCGTGGCCTTTGGGCCGGTGGGCGAGAACGAAGCTCTGTTCGACGCCCTCGGCGCGCAGATCGTAGACCTCGGTCAGTTCCGGGCTGCGTGCGTAACGAATCTGGTGATCGCTCGCGGTCGGGGTGTCGGACGCCGGCCCGGTCCACAGCCGTTCGTCGCCACGCTGCACCGACACCAGCGTGAACTGCACCGTGTCCGCGGAGCCGCTCGAGACGGCGCTGGTCGCCGTGAACCCGACCGCGCCATGGCCGAAGTGCACGCGGTAGTCGGCGCCAACGGCGAGCGCGGTGCCGTCGGCGGCTCGCTGCACGGCCGGAAGAGGCGAAGTCGTTGCGGCAGGTTGCTGCGCCGAGAGAATCGCCGTCAGCGCGCCAGTGGCGAGGCAGGCGAACAAGTTGCGGAAGGAGCGGTGCATGGGCGATCGGGCCCGAGTGGCGGGGCCCAGAGAGCAGCGATGGGCGGCCCGTTCCTGATCGCGCCAAAGTTGGCAATTGCCCATCGTCTCGAGTCGCGCCACCGTCCCGCCCGCGGTCTACACTGCGAAGGCCCCTTGCCAGGGTGGAATCGTGGATCGAGCCCGTTCTCGATCCGCATGCTGTTGACACCTGCTGATGAGCACGGCGCGAAACCGACTCCTCGAGCGCTTCCCCTTCGCCCGCAACGCCCACGACTCGAACGAGGAGCTGGCGAGCGCGCTGTATGGCCTTCTTCGGACGAGCGACATTGCCGTCACGGTCGACGGTTGGGGGTTCTTCGGCACCGTGCGAGAGTCGCCGCAGGAGGTCGAGGCCGTGGGATTGATGTCGCTGCTGCCCACGGGCGAGGTCCCCATCGAAGTCCGCGTCGAAGCAACTTCGGCCGGATTGGCGTTCGAGGCGCGAGTCGGGCGGGACGACGACGCGTGGCGCGCTCTGTCGGATTCGAAGCGCTGGAGGCTCCTCTACCAATACGTCTACGGCGACGGCCCGCTGGGATGGGATTGGGATACGTCGTTTCGGGGGGTGCTGGACGTGTGAATGCCGGCCAACGGGTCGGTTCGCCGGACGAGCACGCAACCAGGGGCAAGCAGTAGGGCTGCCGGCGAACCTGCGAGGCCCACGCGGTCGCCACGGCGGGGCCAGCTCGCTACGCTCCTCGCCCCCGTATGCGCCTCAGCCAGATCCTGATCTCCACCCTCCGCGACGACCCTGCCGACGCGGAGATCCCGAGCCACAAGCTGCTCGCCCGCGCCGGCTTCATCGTCAAGATCGCCGCCGGCGTCTACTCGTTCGCGCCGTTGATGTGGCGGGTCGTGCGCAAGTTCTCGCAGATCGTGCGCGAGGAGCTCGATCGCGAAGGCGCCAACGAAGTGATGCTGCCGATCATCCAGCCGAAGGAGCTGTGGGTGAGCAGCGGCCGCTGGGACCGCTACGTGACCGACGGGATCATGTTCACGCTGAAGGACCGGAAGGGCAGCGACATGTGCCTCGGCCCGACGCACGAAGAGGTGATGACCGCCTACGTGAACGCGCAGGTCAACTCCTACAAGCAGCTGCCGGTCAACTGCTACCAGATCCAGGACAAGTTCCGCGACGAGATCCGCCCGCGCTTCGGCCTGATGCGCGGTCGCGAGTTCATCATGATGGACGCGTACTCGTTCGACGCGGACCAGGCTGGCCTCGACGTCGCCTACCAGAAGATGCGCAATGCCTACTGCCGCATCTTCGAGCGCTGCGGTGTCGAGTTCACGGTCGTGCAGGCCGACTCGGGCGCGATCGGCGGTGCGGGCAGCGAGGAGTTCATGGTGATCGCCGACAGCGGCGAGGACTCGATCCTGTTCTGCCGCGAGTCGGGCTACGCCGCCAACGTCGAGAAGGCGACCAGCAAGCTGCCCGAGGCGCCGAGCGGCGGTGAGCCGAAGCCGATGGAGAAGGTCGCGACGCCGGACGTGAAGACGGTGGCGCAGCTGGAAGCGTTCTTCCCCGGCTGGGTCGCCGGCCGCATGGCGAAGACCGTGCTCTACCACGTCACCTGGAAGGACAAGACCAAGTTGATGGCGGTGATGATGCGCGGCGACCTCGACGTCAACGAGGTCAAGCTGGCGAACGCCGTCGACGCGCTGTCGGTGCGCCTCGCCACCGAGGACGAGATCAAGGCCGCGACCGGCGCCGAGGTCGGCTTCGCCGGTCCGGTCGGCCTGCCGGAGACGGTGCCCCTGCTCGCCGACGAGTCGCTGCGCGACCGCACCAACCTTCTGGTCGGCTGCAACGAGACCGGCTACCACTGCCTGAACGTCAACCTCGGCCGCGACTGCCGCATGCCGTCGTTCAAGGAATTGCGCACCGCGCGCAAGGGCGAGGGCTGCCCGATCAGCGGCAAGCCGCTCGAGCAGGCGCGCGGCATCGAGGTCGGGCACATCTTCAAGCTCGGCATCAAGTACTCGAAGGCGATGCAGGCCACGTTCATGGACCAGGGCGGCAAGCCGACCCCGTTCGTCATGGGCTGCTACGGCATCGGCGTGTCGCGCACGCCGGCGGCGGCGGTCGAGCAGTCGTTCGACGACAAGGGCATCGTCTGGCCGCCGTCGATCGCACCGTTCGAGTGCGTCGTCGCGATGCTCGATGGGAAGCGCGACGAGCAGGTCAAGCTCGCCGACGAGCTGTTCGCGCAGCTGAAGCAAAGGGGCGTCGACGTCTGCCTCGACGACCGCCCGCTGAGCCCCGGTGCCAAGTTCAAGGACCTCGAGCTGATCGGCATCCCGGTGCAGGTGTTCGTCGGCCGCAAGGCCGCCGAAGGCCAGGTCGAGTTCCTGGTGCGCAAGGGCATGCAGAAGAGCGAATGCGCGGCCGGCGAGGTCGTAGCCAAGGTGCTGGCGGCGCTCGGGCGCTGAGCGGGGTAGGCCTTCAGCTCGTCGAGCCGGTCAGGAGCCAGCGCCAGATCGTGGCGCTGCGCACGCCTTTCGGCAGTCTGCCTGCCGCGGTCTGTTCGTTGCCCAGCAGCAACAAGGGCTCGGCATCGGGGAACTCCTCGCGTGCCCCTTCCAACGCGCGCAGCTCCCGTTCGAGCGTCTTCGGATCCAGGACGTCCGCCGTCACCTGTACCAGCTGGGTCGAGCCGTCGCGCGCCGTCGCCAGGAAGTCGACCTCGTGCCCTGACGGCGTCTTGACGTAGGCGAGCTGGTGGCCGCGGCGAAGCAGTTCGCACGCGACGACGTTCTCCAGATGGTGGCCGAGATCGCCACGCGCCCTCGAGTCGAAGGCCGTGGCCAGCGCGTGGTCCGCGACGTACAGCTTGCGCAGGTTCACCTGCTGTCGTCGTTCGGATCGCGTCGCGATCGGCACGGTGAACACCAGGAACGCGTCCTCGAGGTGGGCGAGCATCTCCAGCAGCATCTGCTTCGACGCACTGATGCCGCGGGAGCGGAAGTCCGCGTGGATCTTGGTGACGCTCAGCAACGAGGCCGGGTGGCGCAGCAGCTGCCGGACGAACGCCCGCAACGCGACCAGGTTGGTGATGGCATGACGCTCGGCCACGTCACGCAGCACGACGGCGTCGACGTAGCCCTGCAACAGTTCCAGCTGGCGCGGGCGCAGTTCCGCGCGAGCCAGTTCGGGGAAGCCGCCGACCTGGAGGTAGTCGTCGAAGCAGGCGAGCCACGTCGACGTCTCGGTGCTGCCCAGCAGATTCGAGCTCGGCGGCAAGAGCCCACTGCTGCGGCCGAACTCGCGGAAGCTGAACGGCTGGATCACGGTCTCGAGGGCGCGTCCCCTCAGGCTGGTGGCGACTTCGCGGCTGAGCATGCGCGCCGAGGAGCCGCTGACGAAGACCTCGACGTTCTCGCTGTCCAGGATCCGGCGTACGAAGGTCTCCCAGCCGGGGACCAGTTGGATCTCGTCGAAGCACCAGGTGACCCGATGCTCGCGGCGATTCTTCGGTGAGGCCCGGTAGTACTCGTCGAGCACGAAGCCGAGGTCCTTCGCCGTCAGTCCAGCAAGGCGCTCGTCCTCGAAGTTGAAGTAGACCAATCGGTCCCTCGGCACACCGCTCGCGAAGCGCTCCTGCAGGCACTGCATCAGGAACGTCGTCTTGCCGGCTCGGCGCATCCCGACCACGGCCTGGACCTTCCCTGGAACCGCCGTGACGGCGGTCTCGCGGCGCGTCGCCGTCGGGAAGGGGCTGGTGATCGCGTCCGCCAGCTTCTGGCGGACGGCTTCGCGCATCTGGTCGTCCACGGAGACCGGTTTATCGGAAAACCGGTCGCCTCAGAAGACCGCTTTTCCTGAAAAGCGGTTGCCAAGGAAGACCGGTATCCGGGAGCGGGTCTTTCGGGTCGGTGCGAACGTCCGCGGAGCGCGCCTCTTCCCGGCGGGAGGGTGCCCAGGGCGGCGCGCCCGCTCGGGGAACTCGCGGTCCGCGAGGGCCAGGTGTCACGCCGCCGCACCAACGATCGGTGGCACCAATGTCGACCAAGGCCCGACTTCGGGGCATCCTCCTGCGCCATGAACCTGACCGAGCTGTACCTGATCGCGATGGTCACCATCTTCGCGGTGCCCTACGCCGTCTGGCGCCTGACGCGCATCGACTACTTCGCGCCGCTCGTCGTCGTGCAGATCGTCGGCGGTGTGCTGCTCGGCCCGGGTGTGCTCGGCGCGGCCTACCCCGAGATCTACAGCACGGTGTTCACCAAGGACGTCATCACCGCGCTGAACGGCGTCGCGTGGTGGGCAGTGATGCTGTTCGTGTTCCTCGCCGGCATCGAGCTCGAGCTCGACCAGGCGTGGAAGCACCGCCGCGAGAGTTCTCTGACCGCGGCGTGCGCGCTCGGCGTGCCGCTGCTGGTCGGCTGCGGCGCGGCAGCCTGCCTGCTGCCGTACGAAGGCTGGATCGGACCGAAGGCGCAGACCTGGCAGTTCGTGCTCGGCATCGGCATGGGCTGCGCGGTCACAGCGCTGCCGATCCTGGTGCTGCTGATGGAGAAGCTCGGCATCCTGCGCCAGGACCTCGGCCAGCGCATCCTGCGCTACGCGAGCCTCGACGACATCGCCATCTGGAGCGTGCTGGCGTTCATCCTGATGGACTGGCACCGACTGCAGCAGCAGGCGACGTTCCTCGTCTGCTACGTGTTCGCCGGCTACGGCCTGCGCAAGGTGATGCCGAAGTTGCCGCTGATGGACCGCTGGTTCGTCTCGCTCGTCTGGCTGGCGGGCATCGGCTTCCTCGCCGACTGGGCCGGCATGCACTACATGGTCGGCGCGTTCCTCGCCGGCGTCGTCGTCGACCGCCACTGGTTCCCGGGCGAGAAGCTCGACGCGCTGCGCCACCACGTGCTGCTGGTGATGATGCCGGTGTTCTTCCTCAGCACCGGGCTGCGCACGAACTGGCAGGTCGGCGGCCTGGTCGTGTTCGGCTGTGCGGCGCTGCTGGTGGTGGCCCAGCTGGTCGGCAAGCTCGGCGGCGTCGCCATCGCCGGCCGCCTGCTCGGTTGGCGTAAGGGCGAGACCGCGGTGATCGGCTGGCTGCTGCAGACGAAGGCGCTGATCGAGATCATCTTCGCCAACGTGCTGCTCGACAAAGGCATCATCACCAACGAGATGTTCACCGCGATCCTGCTGATGGCGCTCGCCAGCACGACGCTGACGATCCCGGTGGTGGCGCCGCTGATGCGCAGATACGGGCTCGGCGGCAAGCTGGTCGTCGGCGAGGCGATCCCGGGAGCGACGACCAACGAAGCGCCGCAGGCGCAGCGCCAGGTCAGCTGATCCGCTCGTTCAGCTGATCAGCAGCAGGCGCGGCCCGGCGTCGTCGCGCGGCGGCGGTGCGCGGTGGATGCACGCCGCGGCGGTGCTGCCCGGATGGTCGACGGCGAGCCGCCACAGCTCGCCGCTGCCGCAGACGAACGGCTCTGCGCCCGGCCGCGACGCGTAGTGCAGCGCGAACGCGTTCTGCAGCAGCCACGCCGCGAACGCCTCGTCGTCGCCATCGCCGAAGCGTCGCCGCAGCCGCGCGCGCAGCGCCGGTTCGTCGACGCGCCGCAGCGCGTCGGCCCGCGGCAGCACCTCGCTTGCATCGCCGTGGTAGGTGCACAGGATGGTCTCGGTCGGCACGTTCGCGGTGTCGACGTGGAACGAGTACACGTCGACCGGCAGGTCCGGGTCCTGATCGCGTTCGTAGCGGCGCAGCAGCTCGAACGTCGGCGCGTGGCCGTGTTCGCGCAGCAGCTGCAGGTCGGCGCGCACGGCGTCGATCGCAAGGCGCCCGGCGGCCGACGCCCGCCCGCGCAGGTCGGCGAGCTGCTCGTCGTCGAGCGGCACGCGGTCGGCGTCCGGTTCGAGCGCGTCGGCGAGTCGCGCGAACTCGGTGAAGTCGCCGGCCAGCGCGCGCCGCCAGCGCACGGCGTTGCGTTCGTCGCGCATCGGCACGGTGAGCCATTCGCTCGCCGTGTCCGCGGTGCCGAGCCAGAGCGGGCCCATCGACCGACCGTCAGCGCGCAGGCCGCGCCCGCAGCTTCGGGAACATGCGCACGAAGTCGACCTCGTGCGCTGCCACCGACTCGATCATCGCCCCGCTGGTCGGCTGCGGGAACGTCAACCGTTCGCCGTGCAGCAGCGTGCGGCGCGTGCCGAACGTCGCCTTCGCCTTGTCGTTGGCGTTGCGGTCGCCGTAGCGCTCGTCGCCGAGCAGCGGGTGGCCGACGGCGGCGAGATGCGCGCGGATCTGGTGCGTGCGCCCGGTCTCGAGCCGCACGCGCACCAGCGTCGCTTCGGCGCGGCGGTCGACGACGGTCACGTGCGACACCGAGCGCTGGCCGTTCGGGTCAACGAACGTCTTCGGCTTGCTGCCGTCGGGCTCGTCGGTGACGCGCAGCGCCAGGTCGATCGTGCGCTCGTCGCCGGCGAACTCGCCGTGCACGATGGCGAGGTACTGGCGGTCGATGCGGCCCTGTTCCATCGCCGTGCCGAGGTACGACAGCGCCGTCTTGCGGCGGCCGATCAGCAGCAGGCCCGACGCGTCGCGGTCGAGACGGTGGGCGAGGCCGGCGTAGGGCAGTTCGCGCTGCAGCGCGTCGGCGACGCTCTCTTCGACCAGCGGGCCCTTGTGCACGGCGAGGCCCGGCGGCTTCTGCAGCACCAGCACGTCGTCGTCGGCGAACACCACCGGGATGCCGAGGTCGAGCGACAAGGCCGCGTGCTCGGCGGCGAACGTCACCGTGCTGCCGGTGCGCAGCCGCTGCTTGCCGTCCTCGGTGCGCACACCGTCGACCGCGGCGGCGCCGATCGACGCCAGCAGGCGCGCCTTCTTCTGCGACAGCGGCCCGAGTTCGGCGCAGTCGACGCCCTGGATCAGCGCGTCGAGGCGGAAGCCGTCCTGTTCGGCGGCGACGAGGAGCGAGGTCAAACGCGCACGCCGTCGAGCAGTTCGACGAAGCGGTGGAACAGGTAGAGCGCGTCGTGCGGACCCGGGGCGGCCTCCGGGTGGTACTGCACCGAGAACACCGGCAGCTCGCGATGGCGCAGGCCTTCGACGGTGTTGTCGTTCAGGTTCTTGTGGGTGACGACGACGCTGTCGGGCAGCGAGCTCGGGTCGACCGCGTAGCTGTGGTTCTGCGCGGTGATCTCGACCTTGCCGGTCGTCAGGTCGATCACCGGCTGGTTGCCGCCGTGGTGACCGAACTTCATCTTGTAGGTCTTGCCGCCGAACACGTGGCCGAGAATCTGGTGGCCGAGGCAGATGCCGAACACCGGCAGCTTCTTCGTCAGCACCTTGGCGGCGTCGATCGCGTAGCGGCAGATCGCCGGGTCGCCGGGGCCATTGCTGAGGAACACGCCGTCGGGCTTGTACTCGAGCACCTTCTCGGCCTTGGTCTCGGCCGGCACGACGGTGACGTCGAGGCCGCAGGCGGCCAGCGAACGCAGGATGTTGCGCTTGGCGCCGAAGTCGTAGGCGACGACGTGGTAGCGCTTGCCCCGCTGCGAGCCGGGGCTCGGCGCCTTCGGGCTGAGCTTCGACTCGTAGCCGCGCTCCCAGCGATAGGCCTCGGGCGTCGTCACCTTCAGCACGTGGTCGACGTCGGCGACCTTCGGCGCCTTGCGCACGCGTTCGACCAGCTGCGCGTCGCTGGCGGTGGTGTCGCGCGTGATCAGCACCCGCTGCTCGCCGGTGTCGCGGACCTTGCGCGTCAGCAGGCGCGTGTCGATGCCCTCGATGCCCGGCACGCCGTGCTGGGCCAGGTAGTCGGAGAGCTCCATCGCCGAACGGAAGTTGCTGGCGCGTTCGCAGGCTTCCCGCACGACCAGCGCCGACAGCCACAGCTTCGCGGACTCTTCGTCCTCGCTGGTGACGCCGTAGTTGCCGATGTGCGGCTGCGTCAGCAGCACGGTCTGACCGCGGTACGAGGGATCGGTGAGGATCTCCTGGTAGCCGGTCATCGACGTGTTGAAGACCAGCTCACCGATCGAGTCGGCAGCGGCACCGAAGCCCCGACCGAGAAGAACGGTGCCATCCTCGAGGACGAGGCGGGCGGGAGGGCGGGCGACCGGCGTTTGGGCCGGTGCGGGGGGCTTGGATGTCAACGTGGCGTGGGCGGCGAAGCCGTCCTCCGATTGATTTGCGACGCGAGATAGCCGGCTCCGAAACCGTTGTCAATGTTGACCACGGCGACGCCGGCGGCACAGGAATTCAGCATCGTCAGCAGGGCCGAGAGCCCGCCGAAGTTGGCGCCGTAGCCGACGCTGGTCGGCACCGCGATCAGCGGCCGGTCGAGCAGGCCGGCGAGCACCGAGGGCAGCGCTCCTTCCATGCCGGCGACGGCGACGACGACCTCGGCCTGGCGGATCGCGTCGATGCGGCGCAGCAGCCGGTGCAGCCCGGCGACGCCGACGTCGGTGAAGGTGTCGACGCGGTTGCCGGCGAGCCGCAGCGTCACCGTCGCTTCTTCGGCGACCGGCAGGTCGGCGGTGCCGGCGCTGACCACGGCGACTCGGCCCACCTGCGGCAGGTCGGGCGGGGCCACGGTCAGGCAGCGTGCGCGTTCGTGCCAAACGACCTGCGGCAGCACTTGCCGCACCGCTTCGGCGTGCGCGAACGTGGCCCGCGTCATCAGCAACCGGTCGGCGCGCGACAGGATCTCGACGGCGATCGCCGCGGCGTCGGTTGGGGTCTTGCCCTGGCAGAACACGACCTCGGGGAAGCCGCAGCGCCGGTTGCGGTCGTGGTCGATGGTGGCGAAGCCGAGTTCGCCCGGGGCTTCGGGGCCCGCGGCGGCGTCGGCGTGGCCGGCGGCGGAGCGCCAGCGCACCAGCGCCTGGTCGATGCTGCACTGGCCGTCGCGCACGGCGGCCAGCAGATGGTGCAACTCGCGATCGTGTTCGGGATGCGTGCTCACGCGGCGAACATGCTCGCCGCGGCGCGGCTGCGGGTCCACCGTCGACCCGCGAGGTCGCGCCGTCGTGGGGTCACGCCTTGACGGCGCGCGGCGCCACCAGCGGAGCCGGGCGCGCGACGCTGCCGCCGAAGCGGGACTTCGGCGCGTTGGCGATGCTGACGCGCAGCTGCTTGCCGTCGAGCTCGCTGCCCTGCAGCGCGGCCATCGCCGCGGCCGCGGCCTCGTCGGAGGCCATGTCGAGGAACGCGAAGCCGCGCGAGATGCCGGCGTCGCGGCTCATCACCAGGCTCGTCTTGACGGCCGGGAACCCGGCGCGAGCGAACGCTTCGCTGAGCGTGGTGGAGGTGGTGGTGACCGAGAGATTGCCGACGTGCAGACGATGGTTCATGCGGAACGGAATGCAGCCCCTGCTGCGCTGTCTCCGGCCGCCGTCGTATGACGGCGACCCTTGGGTGGATGCCAGCCGACCTGATCGCACGGGAGACGTCCCGGGAACAGGCGGGGCAGCAGTGGGGCATCCATGGGGTCGCCGCGGTTGCACCGTCCAGCCGAGCGACGTCGAACGCGCGGGCCGAATCGAATCGGCTCGGTGCACGTTCCCCGTCGCGGGCAACAGGGTAGTGGGGCGAGGTCGTTCCGGCCAGTGCTGGTTGCCGGCGCGGCGAGGAAGTCTGGCGCGGCTGGGCCGCCGGCCCGCTGCCAGCGCCCCGCTGTGTTCAGCGGGATTTCGCCTTGCCGCCGGCCTGCGGTGTCGCCACCGCGTCGAGGTCGAGGCCGTGGCGCACGCCGTTCCGGAACAGGATCGTGCCGAGGCCCGCGATCATCGCGCCGTTGTCGGCGCACAGCGACAGGTCGGGCAGCACCAGCTGCAGCCCGCGCAAGTGGCGATCCTGCGCCAGCCGTTCGCGCAGCCGGCGGTTCTTGGCGACGCCGCCGCCGAGGCACAACGAACGCACCGGCAGGCGGTCGGCGGCGCGGCGCAGCTTGGTCACCAGCACGTCGACGACGGCTTCCTGGTAGCTGGCGGCGAGGTCGGCGAGCGGCTGGCCGGTCGGCGGCACGATCGGCGCGTTGCCGGTGCCCTGCGGCCGCAGCGTGTAGAGCAGGGCGGTCTTCAGGCCGGAGAACGAGAAGTCGAGCGAGTCGGGACCGAGCAGCGTGCGCGGCAGGTCGTGCGCGCGCGCGTTGCCGCCGGCGGCCGCGAGTTCGATCGCTGGCCCGCCGGGATAGCCGAGCCCGAGCAGGCTGGCACCCTTGTCGAGTGCTTCGCCGGCGGCGTCGTCGCGCGTCGTGCCGAGCCGTTCGCTGTGCCCGGGCTCGTGCAGCACGTAGAGCGCGGTGTGGCCGCCGGACGCGACCAGCGCCAGCGCCGGCAGCGGCATCGCCGGATCGGCGAGCAGGCCGGTGTGCACGTGCGCCTGCACGTGGTCGACGCCGACCAGCGGCAAGCCGAAGCGGAACGCCAGCGCCTTCGCCGCCGCCATGCCGACCAGCAGGCAGCCGATCATGCCGGGCCGGTGGCTGACCGCGACCGCGTCGAGTTCGGCCGGCGTCACGTTCGCCTCGGCCAGCGCCTGCACGACGATCGGCAGCATGCGCTCGGTGTGCGAACGGCTCGCGACCTCGGGCACGACGCCGCGCCAGCGCTGGTGCAGCGCGATCTGGCTGTGCACGACGTTGCTGGCGACGACATGGCCGTCGATCACGACGGCGGCGGCCGTCTCGTCGCACGAGCTTTCGATGCCGAGAACGCGCAGGGTCACGCGCGCAGCATGCCGGTGCGAGGCAGCGCCCGCCATCGCGCGCTGCCGCCGCGGGTCACTTCGTCGCCGCGGCGACGCGTTCGCGCAGCGTCGTCAGCGCCTGCGCCAGCTGCGGGTCCTTCGCCACCGTCGGGCCTTCGGGAACGTCGAGCTGGTGTCGCTGCGCGACTGCGGCGACGGCTTCGCGATAGCTCGGCGGCACCGGCGACTCGGCGAGCACGAACTTCGATCTCTCCTTGGTCGCCGCGTCGACCGCGACCTCGACGTCCGGGGCGATGCCGCCGGACCCTGGCGCCCCTTGCTGGAAGTGCCCGTCGATGTTGCGGCCGCTCGGCGTCACGTAGCGGCCAGTCGTCAGCTTGAGCCGGAAATCGTGGCCTTCCCACGTGTAGACCGTGTTGACGTAGCCCTTGCCGTAGCTGCGCATGCCGACGATCGCGGCTCGCTGGTGGTCCTGCAGCGCGCCCGCGAGCACTTCACTCGCGCTGGCACTGAGCTCGTTCTGCAGCACGACCAGCGGCAGCGCGCCGTAGCGGCACTTCGCCGGTGCCGCCATGTGCGTCTCGCTGACCACGTCGCCGCGCTGCTTCTGCTGCACGATGATGCCGCTCGGCACGAACGCGCGGGCGATCTCGATGCACTGGTTCAGGTCGCCGCCGCCGTCGAAGCGCAGGTCGAAGACCAGGCCGCGCAGCGGCTGCTCGCGTTCGAGCTGTTCGATCGCGTCGAGCACCTGCTGTTCGCACGTCGGGTGGAAGTCGCTGAGGTGCAGGTAGCCGAGCCCCTGCGCGCGGTCGAGCCACTGCGTCCAGCGCACGCACGGCCGGGTGACCTCGGCGCGGCGGGCGACCAGTTCGCGCGTGGCGTCGCCGCGCTGCACCCGCAGGCGCACGTCGGTGTCGGCCGGGCCGCGGATGAACTCGGCGGCGCGCCGGCGCAGTTCGTCGGTTGCGAGTTCCTTGCCGTCGACGGCGAGCAGCAGGTCGCCCGGCTGCACCCCGGCCTTCTCGGCGGGGCTGCCGGGCATCGGGAAGAACAGCACCGCGGCGTCGGCGGTGTAGCGCACCTCGCAGCCGATGCCCTGGTAGTGGCCGGTGTTCTGCTCGAGGTACTTGGCCAGCTCGCGCGGCGGCACGTAGCGGCTGTAGGAATCGAGTGCGCCCACGGCCTCGACGAGCGCCTTTTCGATCCGCTCGCCGGCCTCGGCGACGAGCTGCGCCCGGGTGGGTGGCGACACGTGCGACTTCAGGATCTCGTGGTGCACGAGTTCGAGCGCTTCCAGCTGGGCCTTGGGCAACAGCTCGTGGTCGCGATCGCCGACCAGCAGCCCGAGCACGAACGCGCCGACGATCAGCGCCCAGTTCACCAGCAGGAACCACAGCGGCAGTCGCGGTTGCTGTTGCATCGAGGCAGCGTATTGTGCGCCGCGATGGCGCGCATTCTCGTCGTCGACGACACCGCCCAGAACTTGACGCTGGTCGAGCTCTATCTGCGCGGCACCGAGTTCGAAGTCGTCACCGCCGAGAGCGGGCACCAGGCACTGCAGCTGTGCCGCGAGCAGGCGTTCGACCTGATCCTGCTCGACGTCGTGATGCCGGGCATCGACGGCTTCGAAGTGTGCCGTCGCTTGAAGAACGACCCGCGCACCGCGTTCGTGCCCGTGATCTTCCTGACCGGCCGCCTGGCCGACGAGTCGGAGAAGCTGGCGGCCTACCAGCTCGGCGCCGTCGACTACATCCAGAAGCCGATCAACCGCGACGAGCTGGTCGCGCGCATCCGCGTGATGCGGCAGCTCGAGGAGGTGCGTTCGCGCCTCGACCGCGAGAACGCGAACCTGCGGCAGCAGCTGGCGCGGCTCGAAGAAGGGGCCGGCGGCGCCGCCGAGCAGCTCCTCGACCTGCAGGACCTGCGTGCGGCCTGGGACTCGGTGCGCCGCGGAGTCGTCGCCGTCGACGACGCGGGCACGGTGTTGGCGCTCGATCCGGTGGCGACCGCGTGGTTGCCGCTGGCCGCGGTCGGCGCACCGCTCGCCGATGGCGGCGAACTCGGCTCGCAGCTCGCCGCGTGGCTCGCTGCGGGTGCGGCGGCGCTGCCGGCGACGTTCGCGGGCGACGGCGACGACGCGCCGCCGACGCTGCGGGCCTCGTTGCTGGCGCCGGCCTCGGGCCAGCGCCTCTTGCTGCTCGAGGACACCACCGCGGTCGCCGCCGTCGAAGCGCGGCTCGACGCGCGCGAGCCGTTGCCGCCTGCGGCGGCGCCGGTGGCGAAGGGCTACCACATGACCGAGTTCGTCGGTTGCTCGGCCGCGGTCGAAGGCACCGGCGCCATGGTCTCGATGCTGCGCAACTCGCGCTCGACGGTGCTGATCTACGGCGAGAGCGGCACCGGCAAGGAACTGGTCGCGCGCGCGCTGCACTTCGACGGCAAGTACCGCAACGCGCCGTTCATCCCGCTGCACTGTGGCGCCATCGCGCCGGAGCTGATCGAGAGCGAGCTGTTCGGCCACGAGAAGGGTGCGTTCACCGGCGCGCAGACGGCGCACGACGGCCTGTTCCGCGCTGCCGACGGCGGCACCATCTTCCTCGACGAGATCGCCGAGACGTCGCTCAGCGTGCAGGTGAAGTTGCTGCGCGTGCTGCAGCGCGGCGAGATCCGGCCGGTCGGCGCCAGCCAGCCGCACATCGTCGACGTGCGCATCCTCGCCGCCACCAACCGCGACCTGCTGCAGCTGGTGCGCGAAGGGCGCTTCCGCGAGGACCTCTACTACCGCCTCGAGGTCGTCACCCTGCACCTGCCGCCGCTGCGCGAGCGCCTCGACGACCTGCCGCTGCTGGTCGAGCACTTCCTGCAGCACTGCAATCGCCGCCACGACCGCCTGGCCCGGCCGGTGCGCGCGGTGTCGCGCGGCGCCATGGAGCGGCTGGCCGCGTATCCGTGGCCCGGCAACGTGCGCGAGCTCGAGAACGTGTTCGAACGCGCGTTCGCCCTCGGCGTCGGCGAGGTGCTGCAGGAACGCGACCTGCCGCCGCACGTGCTGCGAGGCACGCCGGCGCTGGGGCCGTCACCGGTGTGGCGGCCGCCGCTGCCGCCGAGCCCGCCGCCGAACAGCGCCGTGGTGCCGATGCTGTCGGTGCCACCGAATGGCGATGGGCGCTGCGGGGCGACTCCGGCCGACATGCGCAGCCAGCGCGAAGCCGCCGAGCGCGCCGCCTTGCTGCAGGCCATCAAGGACAACCACGGCGACAAGGTCGCGGCGGCAGCGCAGCTCGGCATGTCGCGCAGCACGTTCTATCGCCGACTGAAGGAACTGGGCCTGTAGCGTTCCTTGCGGGCGACCGTGTCATTGAGGGAACCCGAGCGGTGGCCATTGCGCGGATTGGCGAATTGGCTACGAAGTGCGTGCGAAGCCCTCCCGGTGGTCCTTGGCGAGAGTCGGCGATCTTCGGTTCGCACTCAAACACCACACCCATGCGCGCAATGACTCTGTCCCGCACTCTGTCCCGCCTCCTGGCTTTCGGCCTGCTGGCCATCTCCCTGCCGGCGCAGATCCAACTGACCGACGGCAATCTGCAGTTCCGCACCGACGCTCTCGATCCGGTCTCGCACCTGCCGCGCACGATGGACCTGCGCTGCGACGCGACCACCACCGACCACGGCTTCGAGCACAGCTGGTACTACCGCGTCGCCGGCGACCTGCGCGAGTTCTCGTTCCGCGCCATCGGCCCGGTCACGAGCGGCGTCACGCCGAGCAACGACCACGGCGATCGCGACTTCGGCAACGTCGACAACCGCAACCTGTTCGAAGCGAGCCTCGACTTCGACATCTACGACACCGGTCCGGCGAGCGGCGTCGTCATCAGCCGGCTCACGGTGATGAACGTCACCAACGCGCCGCTGACGCTCGACCTGTTCTGCTACACCGACCTCGACATCGCCAACACCGCTGGCGACGACGTCGTCAGCGGCACCGCCAACTCGCACTTCGTCACCGACATCACCGGGGTCTCGATCGAGGTGCGCGCGCTCGGCGCCGACCGTTCGGCCGTGGCCGCCTACCCGGCGATCCGCAACCAGCTGACCAACCCGGTCGTCAACGACCTGTCGAACGCGCTGCCGCCGTTCACCGGCGACTACACCGGCGCCTTCCAGTGGCAGAACCGCACGCTGCAGCCGTTCGAGCAGCGCACGTTCCACGTCGTGATGGCCGCGAACAACACGGCGAACGCGCTGCCGATCGTCGGCCACTACGGCAGCGGCAACGGCCGCACGTTCGAGATCGACTCGCAGACCCTGCTGCTGCAGGACAACGCCGGGCCGCGCCTGTTCTCGGTGCGCATGAAGGGGGCGTTGCCGAACGCCGAGCACCGCGTCGTCACCGGCTTCCAGGCGATCCCCGGCGGCCTGCCGGTGTTCCAGAACTTCGGCGGCAACGGCGTCCCCCTGCTGGTCGACCCGTTCTCGTTCATCGGCATCTACTTCGGGTTCACCGACGCGCAGGGCCAGGCCGAGGTGCTGTTCCCGGTGCCGCCGACGCCGTACCTGACCGGCCTCGAGTTCTTCCACCAGGCGTTCTACGTCGACGCCACGGCGCCCAACGGCTTCGCCTACGCGTCGGCCGGCCTGCGCACGGTCGTCGGCCGCCTGTGATGCGCGGATGAGGCGCCGCCGCGCGGTGCCCCTGCGCCGCGCCTCGCGGCCGCACTAAGCTGCGGCCCGTGCGCCTCCTCTCGTTCGCCTTCGTCTGCCTCGCCGCCGCGTGCGCGTCGGCGCCGGCCCCGCTCGACACCGCCGCGATCGAGCACGCGCTCGCGACGCTCACCACCCGGCCCGAACTCGCCGGCGGCCGCGTCGGCGTGCACGTACTCGCCGCCCCCGGCGGCGCGCTCGTCGCTTCGCACGCCGCCGACCGCGGCTTCGCCACGGCGTCGAACCTGAAGCTGTTGAGCGCTGCGATCGGCCTCGCGACGCTCGGCCCCGAGCAGCGGCTCGGCACCGAGGTCCACGTGCACGGCAGCGTCGAGGCCGGCACGCTGCGCGGCGAACTGCGTCTGCGCGGCGGCGGCGATCCGTCGTTCGGCACCAAGGCGCAGTTCGACGAACTGGCGGCGCTGCTGCGCGCCCGCGGCATCGAACGCCTCGTCGGCCGCGTCGTCGCCGACGACGGCTGGCTCGGCAACGAGCACCGCGGGCTCGGCTGGCAGTGGGACTACCTCGACGAAGACTACGCGGCTCCGTTCGGCGCCTTGTGCTGCCGCGGCAACTCGATCGCCGTGCACGTGGCGATCGACGGCGGGGCGGCGAAGGTCACGTGTTCGCCAGCGGTCGGTCCAGCACCCGCGGTCGCCGTCGACGTGCTGCCCGCCGGCAGCAAGGGCGAACTCTCCGTGCGCCGGCCGCTCGGCCGCGACCGCATCGAAGTCACCGGCGCTTTGCCGCTCGACGCCAAGCCGCGCACCGTGCGCATCGCCGTGCACGACCCGGCGGCGTTCACCGCCGCGGTCACCATCAACGAGCTGCGCGCGCGCGGCTTCGTCATCGACGAACTCGCCGACGTCGTCGCCGTCGGTGCGCCCGAGCTGCTGACGACGTTCGTCTCGGCGCCGCTCGGCGACCTGGTGCAGCCGCTGCTCCGCGACAGCGACAACCTGTTCGCCGAGCAGGTCTGGCGCACCGCCGCGCGCGTCGCCACCGGCGACGGCAGCACCGCGTCGTCGGCTGCGCACGGGCGCAGTGTGCTCACGGCACTCGGCATCGATGCGCAAGGCCTCGTGCAAGCCGACGGCTCCGGTCTGTCGCGGCGCAACCTCGTGCAGCCGCGCCAGCTCGCCGGCGTGCTGTCGGCGGCGTGGCAAGCGCCGTGGCGCGAGCCGTTCGTCGCCGCCCTGCCGCTCGCCGGCGCCACCGGCACGCTGAAGAACCGATTCCGCGAGGGCCCGGCGCACCAGCACGTGCGAGCGAAGACCGGCTACATCGCGCGCGTCGTCTGCTTGTCGGGCTACGTGCTGCGGCCGAACCCGCTGGCCGAGCCGCTGGTGTTCAGCGTCATGCTGAACGACTTCACCTGCAGCGACGACGAAGCGAAGGCCGCGGTCGATGCGTTCGTGCAAGCGCTCGCCAAGGCCGCTGGCTGGTGATGGACGCTGGTGATCGATGCGGGTGATCGACGCAGGTGATCCGCGCCGTGGCTCCGTTCAGAACACCAGCGTGACGCCGAACTGGTAGCCGTCGATCGACAGGTCGGCGTCGTAGCCGAAGCCGTCGACGTTGCCTTCGGCCTGCAGCTGGCTGTAGCGGAAGCCGGCGAAGAACGTCACGTCGTGCAGCGGCAGGTTGTAGGTGACGCGCATCTCGAGGTCCTGCTGCAGGTCCTCGTAGTCGCCGCCGAGTGCGAGCCCCGGCGAGATCGCGTAGTCGCCTTCGACGCCGAAGCTGCGCCAGGTCGCCCGCACGCGCACCGCTGCGTAGGCGACGTCGCCGTCGATGCCGACCTTCTGCGAGCGCGCGCCATCCAGCGTGCTGGCGCCGTAGGTCAGGTCGCGGTGCGCGAGCTGCGCGCCGGCGGCGACCTTCACCACCAGCGGCTGCTCGCGGTAGTTCGTGCGCGCGGTCAGGATCGGCTCGAGCCAGCCCAATCGGAACTCGTCCATCGTCGCACTGCCGCGCACCTCGTCCCCAGCCAGCAGGCGGCCCCAGTCGCCGTCGAGCACGTTCGAGCGCGTCGTGCCCTGGTCGAGGCGCAGGTAGTCGAGGCGCAGGCCGGCGAAGCCGTCGCCGAGGTCGACGCGCACGCCGATGTCGTTCTCGTGGCCGTTCAGCCCGAACGCGCGCGTCGGCTGCGCGACGTTGTCCTGCAGCGTGCCCGGCGTCGGCGCCGACTGCATCGCCACGTCGCCGTGCAGGCGGTAGACGGTGAAGTACGGCGACACCAGCAGGCGAGGCTCGGCGAACGTCGAGGTGCACGCGCCGGCGAGGGCCGCGGCGCCGAGGATGGCCAGGTTCCGCATGCGCACAGGCTAGGTGGCGCGCTGGAAGAGTTCGCGGGTTTTGTCCGCCGAGTCGGTGGGGTCGCGAGGGCAGCCTTCACGCGCGCCCGGATGTCCAACCTTGCTCGGGCGTCCAGCTCCTCAACGTGAGTTTGCCCGAGAGGGCGTCGCCCAGGGGACCGAGGAATCGACGAAGGGTTTCGCCGACCTCGGCGAATGTGGACCCGTTCAGGCTGCCGCCCTGCAGCCCCTTCGCGAAAGCTCGCCACCGCTGTCCGAGGATCGCATCGGCGTAGAACTCCTCGGCCAGCACATCGGCGACGAGCGCCAAGCTCGCCTGGCGGCGTTCGAAGGTGGCACGGATTGCTCTGGTCAGCAGGGGGCCGTCGAACTCGCGACGTCCTGCGAGGGTGCACAGGTCGTGGAAGTCCTTCATCCGGCTGTTGGCTCGACCGAGTCGTACAGC
>JBILEY010000201.1:0-9108 GCA_044351865.1 Planctomycetota bacterium
CCCCAACCGCCGCCCCGGGCGGGCGCCCTGGGGGGCGCCCCCCGCCCGGGGCCGGGTCGCGTCGTCGCCGACGCGCCCGTTCGTGGGTCCTGCCTCGGACCGATCAGACGTCGCCGAGCAGGCCGTCGATGCCGTTCGCCGTGATCGCGCCGAACGCGTTGACCGGCGGCACCTGGAACACCGCCGACGTGGCGTAGAAGTGCAGGCCGAGCGCCGTCGGCGTCGGGGCCGGCAGTGGCACCGACCACGGGTGCGTGGCGCCGGTCACCAGCCAGGCGCCGCTGACGTCGAGCGACGCGCGCAGGCCGCAGCCCGGCAGGCCGAGGAAGAACAGGTCGTTGAAGCCCGGATCGGTCAGACCCAGGATGTCGATGCCGAACACGCCGGTCGCCGGCACGTTGCTGACGTTGAAGTTCCAGTTGGTGCCGAGCACCGGACGCGTCGAGGCGCTCAGCGTCAGCGGCAGCACTTCCGGATCCTGCGTGACGATGACGCCCGCGGTCGCGAAGTTGGTCGAGCCCGGCTCGGCCGAAGCGCCCGGCGTGGTCCAGCCGATCAGGTGGGCCGAGCCGAATTGGCTGGTGGCGTTGCTGTCGATGTTGAGGAACACCATCGTGACGACGCCCGACGTCAGGTCGAGCTGGAACTGCAGGGTGCTGGGATTCGCGGCCAGCGGGTTCGAGTAGTTCTCGACGCCGTCGAACGTGATGTAGAGCACGCTGCCGATCTCCTCGGCCTTGATCTGGCCGCTGCCGGCTTCGGCCTGGTTGTAGTCGTGCCAGGCGTAGAAGCCGCCGAGCGTGCTGTTGAGGAAACCGTTCGACGTCGGCTGGTAGGACTGCGTGCCCGGGTAGTCCATCGCCGTGGCGCCGTAGGCGATGATCGCGTTGCCGCTGACCTGCAACGTCGGCTGCGGGCCGGTCAGCGACGGGAACGGCGCGGCGATCGGCGTGTAGTTGACGACGCCGTCGTCACCGGTGAGGAGCTGCGTGGCGGTGACCGGCGGCACGTAGAGCGCCGAGGCTGCACCCGGGATCCAGGTGGCGACGTAGCCGGTGCCGGTCGGCACCAACTGTAGCGCGTTGCCGGTCAGCGCCGGGCCGGCGGCCGTGGCGTTGCCGAACAGCTGGTAGACCGAGTTGAACTTGCGCTCGCAGCCCTGGCCGAGCGTGGTGTTGGTCGCGATCGTGCCCGAGCCGCAGTGGGTCACCTGACCGTTCCACAAGCGGCCGTCGGTCGGCAGGCCGAAGGTGCCAGCGAACGGATAGACCATGCCTGCACCGGCGCGCACCTCGAGGATGCCGTCGGTGCCGATGACCGTGCCGAACTGCGCGGCGCCGGTCGTGTACGCGACCGTGCCGCCGGTCGTCGTCACGTAGAAGGCCTGCGTCGCGCCGGCCGGGATCGTCACGTTGACCGCGATCGGCAGCGGGTCCAGCGTCGGCGACACGCCGTGCGGCACGCCGGTGGCCGAGCCGACCAGCGTCCAGGCGGCGCTGTTGAGTTCGAAGCCCGACGACGTGCCGGACTTCGTGTAGATCTCGATGTTGTCCGAGGTCCCGCTGAAGAAGCACTGGTCGAACGACAGGATCGTGCGCGGGGCGGCCGACAGGTTGACGATGTCGAACATCGTGCCGTTCTGGCCGTTACCAGCCGTCGTCAGCGTCGTGAACGACGGGCACTGGCCGAGTACAGGGAGCGAAAGGGCTGCAGATAGCAGCAATGCATGGAGTCGCATGGGACAGGCTCCGAGGGGAGAGGTACGAGGTGCCGCCGAGGCGACGTCGCCACGACGACGATCCGGACGCTAGCTCGGCGCGCGCGGCTGTCCAGTGGGTGGCGGCCGATGCCATGGCGGGCAGGCCCGGCCGCTGCCCTGCCGCGGGTCAGGCGCGGCCGTCGCCGCCGAGCTGGCGCAGCCGGCGATAGAGCGTGTTGCGGCTGATGCCGAGGCGCCGCGCCGCTTCGCTCATGTTCCGGCCGCTGGCGGCGATCGCCTGGGCGATGGCCTGGTCCGACAGCTCCCGCAAGTTCGTCGTCGTCGGCGTCATTGCAGTCGTCGTCATTGGCGTCACTGCCGCGGCGCTGCCGGGCAGCCGCGCCCGCGTCGGGCGCAACTCGCTGCGCACGTCGTCGGGCAGGTGGGCCCAGTCGATTTCGAGTTCGTCGTCGTCGAGCATCGCCGTCGCCGCGACCAGCACCGAGCGCAGCTGCCGCAGGTTGCCGGGCCACGCGAACGTGCGCATCGCGGCGGCGACGTCGTCGGCGAGGCGCGGCGGCGACGTCGGCCGCGCTTCCTGCAGCAGGGCCGCGCACAAGGCGGCGAAGTCGTTGCGTTCGCGCAGCGGCGGCAGCGTCACCGCGAGGCCGTTCAGGCGATAGAACAGGTCGGCGCGGAAACGGCCGGCGGCGACTGCTTCGCGCAGGTCCTGGTGGGTGGCGGCGATCAGCTGCACGTCGACCGCGATCGCGCGGCTGCCGCCGAGCGGTTGCACGCGCCGCTCCTCGAGCACGCGCAACAACCGCGTCTGCAGCGACAGCGGCATGTCGCCGACCTCGTCGAGGAACAGCGTGCCGCCGGACGCTTCGCGGAAGTGGCCGGGTGCGCCGTCGCGCCGCGCACCGGAGAACGCGCCGCCGACGTAGCCGAACAGCTCGGCTTCGATCAGTGGCTCGGGGATCGACGCGCAGTTGACCGCGACGAACGGACCGCGGCCGTGCTTCGAGTCGCGGTGCAGTTCGCGCGCGAACACGTCCTTGCCGGTGCCCGACTCGCCGTGCAGCAGCAGCACGAGGCCGGCGGCGAGCGCGCGGCGGGCGCGTTGGTGGGCGCTCGCCACCTGCGGATCGCCGCCGAGGCTGCCGGGCGAACTGGCGAACGGCTTCTACGTGCAGCCGACGATCTTCCAGGGGCACAACAAGATGCGCGTGTTCCAGGAGGAGATCTTCGGGCCGGTGGTGGCGCTGACGACGTGCACGGACGACGCCGACGCGCTGCAGATGGCGAACGACACGCTCTACGGCCTCGGTGCCGGCGTGTGGACGCGCGACGGCAACCGCGCCTACCGCATGGGCCGCGGCATCAAGGCCGGCCGCGTGTGGACCAACTGCTACCACCTGTATCCGGCCCACGCCGCGTTCGGCGGCTACAAGCAGTCCGGCATCGGCCGCGAGACGCACAAGATGATGCTCGACCACTACCAGCAGACGAAGAACCTGCTGGTCAGCTACACGCCGAAGGCGATGGGCTTCTTCTGAGTCGGCTCGCCCGCAGGGCGACCCGGCTCAGGCCTTGCCTGGACGCCGCAACGCGGGACCCATCGACCATGAACTCCACGCCCTCCGCCCCGCTGCGTCGTCGCCTTGGAAGCCCGCGAAGATGAGCGAACCCGTGTCCCGTGTCGACGCCACCGCCGCCGCGGTGGCCTTGATCGACCGCCTGCGCGCGCAGCACGGTCCGTTGATGTTCCACCAGTCCGGCGGCTGCTGCGACGGCAGCTCGCCGATGTGCTACCCGCGCGGCGAGTTCCTGGTCGGCCTCTGCGACGTGCTGCTCGGCGAAGTGCACGGCGTGCCGTTCTGGATGAGCCGCGCGCAGTTCGAATACTGGCAGCACACGCACCTGACGCTCGACGTCGTGCCGGGCCGCGGCGGCATGTTCTCGCTCGAAGGCTCGCTCGGCGTGCGCTTCCTGATCCGCTCGCGGTTGTTCACCGACGAGGAACTGGCGGCGCTGCGGGACCAGCCGCTGCGCTCCGGCGAGCCGTAGCCCCCAGGGTCGCGCCGTCCGCGTTAGCATGCCGCGCGCCATGCTTCGCCCTCGCCACCTGCTGGTCGCGCTCGCCGCCACCACCGTCCTCGCCGCGGCCCAGACCACGCACACCGTCGGCCCCGGCGGCTTCGCACAGATCAGCGCTGCCCTCGCGGTCGCCGCACCCGGCGACACGATCGTCGTGCACCCCGGCAACTACGGCAGCTTCACGGCCAGCGTCGGCGTCACCATCCGCGCGATCACCAGCGGCACCGTGTTCGTGCAGCTCTCCTCCGTCAACTGCCCGGCGCCGCAGCAGGTGCACCTGCTCGGCCTCGACACGGTGGACCTGACGGTGCAAGGCGCGACCTGCACGCTCGACGACTGCCGCGTGCTGCATGGCCTCGCCCAGATCCCGGCGCTGCGTGCCACCAATGCGCGCGTCTTCTTGCAGAACTGTGTACTCGGCTCCGCTGGCGCCGCGGTCGTGCCCGCCCAAGCGCCCGGCCTCCTCGCCAGCGGGTCCACGGTCGTTGCGGTCGAAACGTCGTTCCAGGGACGCAGCCGCGACCTGCAGTTCGGCCTCGTCAGTCCCGGGGCCTCGCTGTCGAACAGCACGCTGCACGGCAGTCGCTGCACGTTCTTCGCGGGTGACGGCCTGTCCACCGGCGTCTTCTCGGTCGCGCCCGGTGTCGTGGCGAGCAACTCGCCGGTCTGGCTGACCGATTCGACGCTGCGCGGCAGTCGCGCCACCGACCTGCCCGGTCTGCCGGTGGTCGGCTGCTCGACGAACGCGACCACCGGCCGCTTGTCGCGCTGCACGCTGTTGCCGGCGACCTGCACGCCCGCGATCGCGACCAACGGCAGCGGCGTCGGCGTGCACCGCAGTGCCCCGTGGCAGGCGAACGCGACGTTCGGCCTCGACGTGCGCGCCGCCGCCAACACGTTCGTCGCGGTGTTCGGCAGCAACGACGTCGACGTGTTCTCGATCTCGTTGTTCGAGCAGCCGGGCCTGCTCGGCCTGGCGACGCTGGTGCCGATCACGCTGCTGCTGACCGACGGCAATGGCGACGCCAACGTGGCGTGGACGCTCCCGCCGGGCACCGGCGGCTTGTCGCTGTGGCTGCAGGTGCTCGCCGACGGCAACGCGCCGCTGCAGACGAGTCCGGTCGTCGGTGGCATCGTCCGCCCGTAGCGAACGCGCCGCCGCCGTGGTCGCCGTCTTCGGCGGCGGCGCGCGCGTCAGGCCGCGGTCAGACCTTGCCCCAAGGCCGCACGTCGAGGCCGAGCATGCCGGCGCGTCGCGCCGCTTCGAGGCCGAGCTCGGTGTCCTCGAACACGGCACACGCCGCCGGCGGCACCGAAAGCCGCCGCGCGGCTTCGAGGAACACGTCGGGCTCGGGCTTGTGCCGCTGCGTGTCCTCGGCGGTGACCATCGCCTGGAACCACGAACGGATCCGCAGCTGGTCGAGCGTGCGGCCGACGACGTCGCGGTAGCCGCCGCTGGCGACCGCCATCGGCAGCACCGCGCGGTACGCGTTCGCGATGGCGACGACCGGCGCGATCGGCTGCACGGCGTCGAGCATCTGCAGGAACAGCCGTTCCTTCGCGTGCACCATCGCATCGACGTCGTGCACGGCGACGCCGGCGTCGGCGGCGAGCACGCGGATGATCTGCGCCGTCGGCATGCCGCCCATCGCGTAGAAGCGGTCCTCGGGGAACGCGATGCCGTGCGGCTGCAGCATCGCCACCCAGGCGCGGTGGTGGGCGGGCATGGTGTCGGCGAGCGTGCCGTCGCAGTCGAAGATCAGACCACGGATGCCCGGCGGGGCCGTCCAGCGAAGCGTCGTCATGCGGGAGCTGCGAGCGTGCGTGCTCGCGCGGCCTTCCTACGCGCTGGCGGCGCGCGACGCCAGCGCGCTGGCAATGCGGCGTTCGCTCGCTGCATGATGCGGTCGTGCCGATCGCCGCGCCGACCGCCGACGCCCGCTTGCCGCTCGCCACGTTGGCGACCCTGTTCGTCGGCTACGCCTGCAGCTACTTCCATCGCGCCGACCTCGCCGTGCTCGGGCCGCTTTGGAACGGCGACGCTGCGTCGGCGGCGATGGCCGCAGCACTGCCGGACATCGCCTCGCTCGGCCTGTTCGTCTACGCGCTCGGCAAGTTCGTCGGCGGGGCGCTGGCCGAACGGTTCGGCGGCCGCCGCTTGTTCGTCGGTGCGCTCGCCACCGCCTGCGTCGCCGAGCTCGCAGCCGCGGCTTGCACGACGCCGGGGCCGTTCGCCGTCTGCCGTGTCGTTGGCATGCTGGTGCTGGCGCTGGCGTGGCCTGCACTCGGCCACATCGTGCACGGTCTCGTGCCGCGCCATCGGTTGGCGACGGTGATGGCGTTCTTGTCGCAGAGCTACCTGCTCGGCGACGCGGCGGTGCGTGCGGTGCTGGCGCTCGTGCTCGAGCGTGGTGGGGGCGCGCCGGAGGTCCTTCGCACCGCGTCGCTCGGTCTGTGCGCGGGTGCGGTGCTCAGCGGCGGCATGTTCCTGCTGCTGCGGCAGCGGCGGTTGCTCGCCATCGCGAGAACGAACGGCGACGCCGCGCCGCGCGCTGCCGACGTCGTGGCTATGGCGACCGACGGGCAGGCCGAACGCGCGTCGTGGCGCGCGATGGGCTGGCTCGCCGGCATGAACGTGGCGCTGGCGATCGTGCGCGAGTCGCTGTCTTTCTGGTCGCCGGTGCTGCTGGTCGAAGTGGCGGCGATGCGCGCCGAAGACGCCGTGCAGAGCAGTGCGCTGCTGCCGCTGGTCAGCGGCGTCGGCGTGCTGCTGGCCGGGCCGTTCGCCGATCGGGGGCCGCGCGCGCTGTCGCTGGTGCTGGTGCCGCCGGCCGTGCTCGGCGCGCTCGGCTTGTTCTGGCTCGGGCAAGGACCGGCGCAGCCGACCGCGGTGCTGGTGGTGTTGGCGCTGTGCAGCGGCGTGCTGGCGATGCCGACGTCGTTGGCGAGTGGCGTGCTGCCGCTGCGGGCTGCGCGCCACGGCGGGGCGAAGCGGCTCGGCCTCGTCGATGGCGCCGGCACGCTCGGCGCCGTGCTCGCCGGCAGCGGCATCGGCCGCGTGCGAGAACACTGGAGCACGGCGGTCGCGTTCACCGTGCTCGCGGTCGTGGCGCTGGTCGCTGCTTGCTTCGCGTGCGGCTACCTGCGGCGGCAGGCGGCGCTCAACCGCGATGGCGCAGCAGCCCCGCCGCATCGGTGACGACGCCGGCGATCGGATCGGCGAGGTCGACGAAGCGCGGCAGCGTGTGGCCGAGCTGCGGATCGAACGGTGCTGGCCAGCGCGGGAACGGCTGCAGCGGCTTGCCGTGCAGGTCGCGCATGTGCGAGCGGTCGGACGAGAACGTCGCCAGGAACTCGGCCGCCGGCACGATGCGGAAGCGGGCGCGGAAGCGCGGTTCGAGCGGTTCGCGGAACGCGTGTTCGAGCCAGGCCCGGCGCGGCCACGCGACCTGCCGGCGGTCGTCGAGGTCGACGACGAGGTCGTGGGCGGGCAGCAGGGCGACGACGTGGTAGTCCCAGACGATCGGATCCTCGCGCACGGCGCGCTGGCCCCACATGGCGACGCTGCGGTCGTCGTTGCTGACGAACACCGCGGCCGCGTCCGGCGGCAACGCGGCGCGCTGCAGCAGCCGGTGCACGTTCTCCTCGCAGAAGAACGGCTGGTGGTCCTGCGCCCGCCGCCAGGCGTCGTCGAAGGCGGGCTGCGCACCGGTGCTCATGCCGGCAGTGTGCAGCCGTGCGCGCGGCGATGCCATCGCACCGTGGCTGCGAGCGGCTGGCCGTGGCCCAGCGCGCTGGGCCCTCCGGTGGGCTTGTGCCCAGCCGCCAGCGCCGGCAGCATGCGCACCATGAAGTGCACGCTGCTGGCGTTGGTCTCGTTCGCTCTGCTGACCGGCTGCAACGGCAAGGTCGACGCCGCGTCGAACCCCGACGCCGGCGCCGCCGGCGCGCTCGCCGCCCCCGCCGACAAGAAGGCCGGTGGCTGCTGCAGCGAAGGGGCCGGCGACGGCGACGCCTGCTGCAGCGAGGGCAAGGCGGTCGACGCCGCGGCAAAGAAGGCCGATGGCGCCTGCTGCGGTTCGTGCGCGCCGGAGACGAAGCCGGTGGCGCCCGTTTCGCCGCAGTGATCCGCTCGCCGCAGTGAACCGCGGCCCCGCCTGAGCGGCGCCGGTTTCGGCGCCACGTCCGCCCGCACCGCCGGATGACCGCGGCATGGCGCTGCTGCTCGTGCTGGCCAACCTGTTGGCCGTGATCTCCGGGGCCCTGCTCGTCGTGCTGGCGGTCACCGCCAAGCCGACGCGCGGCGAGAACCTGATGGGCTTCCATCTGGTGACCACGCCGCTCGGCCTCGCCCAGGCGCTCGCCGTGCTGCTCGGCCTCTGCGCGCACGGCGTCGAACCGGCCTGGCTCGGCTGGCTCGCCGGCTTGCTGCTGCCCGGCTACGGCTTCGCGATGCTCGCGTTGCCGTTCGCGTGCTTCGACCGCCGCGGCGTCACCCCGGCGCGCGCGGCCGTGCTGCTCGGCGTGCTGGCGACGTTCGCGGTGGTCGATGGTCCGTTCGTCACCGCGTGGGCCTCGTCGGTCGGCGCCGGCCTGGTCGCCGTCTACGGCGGCATCGCCGTAGCAATGGCCGCGAACTGGTGGCTCGGGCCGAAGCTGCGCCGCATGGTGCAGTTCCACCGGCCTGCTGGCCCTGACGAGTGGCAGCAGAAGCAGGGCGAGTGGCAACGTGGGCAGTGGCAACAGGTGCCAGCCGATGCGACGGCGGGCCGCCTACTCGAGTTCGTGCGCGCGTTCGCGCCCGAAGTGAAGGCGATGAGCCTGCAACGGCTCGCGGCGCTGCCGGACCTGCTCGAGCAGATCGCGCACCTGCTGCGCACGTCGGCGACCTCGGACGCGCCGCACTACGTCGTGCAGCACTGGCCCGGGCGCCGCGCGGACCTCGCCGGGGCGATGCGCGACCACCTGGACCTGATGCTGGCCGACGCGAAGCAGCGCTTGCGGAACGACCGCGGGCCGAACCCGTTCCTCGGCAACTACGCCGGCTCGCTCGACGCCGCGATCGCGGTGCAGCAGGACGGCGGCGACGTCCATGCGGCACTGCAGCGCTGGCACGACTTCCTGGCGTCGGTGCCGTCGCATCGCCAGATGGCGAAGCAGCTGGTGCGCTACCTGCGCGTTGGTTGACGCGGATTGGGGGGTCGCGTCCGGCTGGCGAGGCGATGCGAGATCGCGGGCCTCAGCGGCGCGTCTCCGGCAGCGCCCACGCGTACTCGCGCGCGATCGGCGCGGGTGCGTCGGGCTTCAGG
>JBILEY010000202.1:0-9078 GCA_044351865.1 Planctomycetota bacterium
GAGTCGATGAACAAGGAGCCCGATGCCGTCGCCGCCGCCTTCTTCCGCAAGAAGCGGGAGGAGCTGACCGGCCTCGACCTGACGCTGCGCTTCCAGTTGCCCGGTGACGTGCTGCTGTGGACGGCCAACATGGAGAAGACCGGCGATCGCGAGGTCACCGCGCGCATCACCGCCGAGCAGATCAAGACGCCGCAGGACCTCGTGCGCCGGCTGGCGCCGCGCTTCGAGGTCGTGTTCGACGCCAAGGGCTGCAAGCTGCCACTGCAGTAGGGGGCAGGCGTGACGAGTGATCGCATGCTGCCGGCGTGGTTCTCGCGCGGCGCCGCACGAGGCGCGACGATGCGCCGATGATCGCGTTCGCGCGTTGGTTCTTCGCGTTGCTCGGCGGGGCGCTGCTGGGGGCCGGGCTCGTGCTGCACGGGCAGGTGGCGGTGGCCCGCGTCATGCGCCATCAGGTGCAGAACACGTTCTTCCTGTGGCGCGCCATCGGCGAGGCGACGTTCGCACTGCAGGGCGACGACGTGCGCATCGCGCTCTGGCTCAACGAAGTGCCCGAGTCGGCGATCCGCGAGTCCGACCGCGCCGCGTGGATGCTGGTGATCGTCGGCTCGCTGGTCGGCGTCACCGGGCCGCTGCTGCGGCGGCCCGCGGGCAAGGCTGCCAAGTCGGGCGGCAAGGCGCCGCGCGCAGCGTGATCGCCGCGCGCACGCCGCGGCTCACAGTTCCTTGAACACGCCGCTGTTCTCCTCGGCGAGCCTGCGCATCAGCTTCTGCGGCGTCATCGTCATCTGCGCCTCCATGCGCCGTACCTCCTCGGGCGAGGCGGAGCTGATGAACACCGTGTTGATGCGCACCTTCGCCGAACGGTTGGTCTCCTTGACCACGCGCACGATCTCGACCGGGTCGATCACGTCGCCGAGGTTCGGCGCGCCGTCGGACAGCACGAACAGTTCGTCGATGTTGGCGCCGTAGCGCTGTCCCTGGACCTGGAACTTGATCTTCAGCGCCTCGTCGAGGCCGCTCCACAGGTTGGTGCCACCGTCGGCGCGCAGGCCGTCGACGTGCTTCTTGAAGCGCTCGCGGTTCTTCTCGTTCGCCGGCACCAGGTCCTTGTTCCACAGGTCGGGCTTCGGGTTGCCGTTGAACGTGACCAGGTTGAACATCGCGTTCGGCGCCAGCGCGTCGATCGCCGCGCGCAGCTCGCGCTTGGCGAAGTCGAGGCGGATCGACTGCTTCTTCTTCTTGTCGGTCGTCTCCTCCTCCATCGGCCACATCATGCTGCCGGAGAGGTCGAGCACGAACACGACGCGCGTGCCCTGCACCGGGATGCCGCAGAACGTCGCCGCGCTGGTGGCGCCGCTGCTCGGCTTCTCCTTCTTCTCCTGCACCGCGACCTTGTCCTTCTCGCTGTCCCAGAAGGCGCGCCACTTCGCCGGCTGATCGGCCGGGATCACGGCGCCGGTCATGCTGACCAGCACTTCGTGCGTCTGGAACAGCAGGAGTCCGGAGAGCACGCCGGACTTCACCAGTTCGGGATGCGCGGCGAAGCGCTCGAGCACGCCGATCAGCGCCGGGATCGCCTCGGCCGAGCGGAACTCGTCGAGCAGCTTGACCATCGCCATGTCGGCGCGCCACGTGGCCCGGCCGAGCGCACCGGCGGCGGCGCGCACCGCGAGGCGCACGCTGTCGGGCAGTACGGGGGCCTTGGGCGCGCCCTCCGCGGACTTGGCCTTGTCCTCGCCCGGCTTGGCGTCGGCCGCCGGCTGGGTGTTGGCGTAGCCGGTGTAGAGCTCGCGCAGGGCGTTGCCGATGGCGACGAGCGCCACGTCGCTGGTCTCGGTCGGCTTCTCGAGCGCCGCGATCAACGCCTTCGCCGCCGCGTCGTCGCTCAGTTCGCCGAGCGCGTCCGCAGCGTGCGCGCGGATGTTCTCGTCGGCGTCCGCGAGCAGCGCCTCGAGCACCGGGCGGAACGCCGCATCGTGCAGCCGGCCCATGCCGCGGATGGCAGCGAGGCGCATCGCCAGCATGCGCGCCTTCTCGACCTTGATCTCGCCTCGCGCACACTTCGCCAGTTCGTCGCGCGGAGCGCCGGTCGGCAACTTGGCCAGGGCCTGTTCGCCGGCGTTGCGCACCTCGAGCGGCGCCATCTCCAGCGTCAGCTTGCCCTGCTCGAAGCCGATCGCGGCGACTTCGACCAGCGCCTGCGCGGACTCCGCGGTCTCCAGCTTCACCACCGCGGCGAGGATCGTCTCCAGGTCGCCGGCCCAGGTCTGGATGCCGGTGGCGTTCTTCGCCACCAGCCCGAACCGCGCGGCGATCGAGTCCTTGCCGATGTTCTCGGGCGAACGGAAGTCGATCTTGCCGGTGCGGTACAGCTTCAACCACGCGTCGAGCGCCTTGAGCGGCTTCTCGTCGCCGAAGCGCACGGTGGCGGCCGGGGTCGGCTCGGGCGACGGGTCGGTGACGAGTGGGGCCCACCAGCAGGCGAGGGCGGCGAACAGGATCTTCATGGGAGAGTCGGCGAGGGCCGGGGCGGGCCCGCCGCATGCTAGCGGCTCCGATCCACCAGGTTGCCTGTCCGGGCGGTCCTGTTCCGTCGGCGGTCCGGCGGTTCAGCGGGGGAACTCGATCTGCACCTGCATGCCACCACCCTGCAGCTGCTGGCGCAGGATGTTCATCGCTTCGCGCTCGGTGACTTCGCTGCGCGGGGCGACCCAGCTCGCACCGCAGTCGTCGGCCATCAGGAACACGGTCTCGCCGACCAGCAGGTGCAATTCGTCGGCGTTGGGGCTCGGCAGCACGAAGAAAAGCTGGCGGAAGACCTCGGGGCGCTGCGTGTTCAGGTGCACCAGGACGTCCATGTCTTCGCGCGGATCGACGCTCGGGGCGACGTAGATCGTGCGCGACAGCGAACCCAACCGATCGCTGCGCAGCGCTTCGCCGACCACCGTGCGCACCGTGGTCTCGTCGCGCAGCCCCTGGCGGCCGCGGCGCAGCATGTTGACCGCGAAGCGCAGGTCGGAGTCGACCTCCTGGTCGCGGAACGACAGGCGCTGGCGGTTGCGCAGGTCGAGCAGCACCTCGCCGAGGCCCTGGAACTCGTCGGCCTTCTGCCAGGCTTCGCGGATGGCGGCGGGCGCGTCGGCCGGGTTGCTCTCGGCGCGCCGCAGCGCGTAGTTGACCGCCTCGTAGCGCTGCTCGAGCTGCTTCGCGGTTTCGACGGCGACCAGGGTCGGCGTCAGGCGCTGGCTCGAGGCGAGCAGCGGGTTGTCGTGGAAGTCGTTGCCGGCGAACCCGGCCACCTGCGCGCCGCCGGTCGCGCCCCGCGGTGCGGTGCTGCGGGGCTGCAGGCGATTGCCGGCATCGGCGACCGGGTTGGCGGGCCCGAGGTTCGTGGGGCCAGACTCGGCTGGGCCCTGTGCGATCGGATCCTGCACACCCGTCGGCGCCTGCGGATCGCCGCGCAGCAGCGACGCGGCCAGCAGCACGCCGGCGGCCACGGCGGCGCCGGTCAGGGCGTAGCGCAGCTTGGTCAGCGTCGGCACCTGCTCGCGGAACACCGCCTCGGGCGTGCCCTCGCCGGCGCGGATGCGTTCCCACAGCTCCTCGCGGAAGCCGGGGCTGACCCGCGGTTGCTGCAGCTGCAGCGTCAGGCGCTGCGCCGCCTGCAGCTCGGCCCAGAACTGGCCGCACGCCTCGCAGGTCTCGGCGTGCTGCATGACGACCGTGCGGCGACCGGACGGCAGGCGGCCGTCCAGGCACTGCGACAACTCGTACCGGCACGTGGTGCAGTTCATCGATGCTCAGACCTTGATCAGACGGCTGACGAGGGACTTGAAGCGCTGGCGGGCGCGGAACAGGCGGGTCGAGACGGTCTTGACCGGACAGCCCATCACGGCGGCAGCGTCCTCGTAGCTGAGCCCTTCGACTTCGCAGAGCAGGAAGGCCTCCCGGAACTTCAGCGGCAGTTCGCCGATCGCCTTCTCGATGGCAGCGTTCGCTTCTTGCGACTCGATCACCTCGTCGGGGCGCACGCTGCGCAGGTCCGACGGCGTGAACGGTTGGTCCTCGTCCTTCTGCAGATCGCGGAACAGGCTCAGCTTGAACTTGCGGCGCCGCAGCTGGTCGAGGCACAGGTTGCGGGCGACGCGGAACAGCCAGGGCCGGAAGGCGGCGGTCGGCACCTGGTTGAGGTGGCGGTAGAGAGCCAGGAAGGAGTCCTGCGCCACGTCCTCAGCGGCGATCGAGTCGCCGAGCAGACGGGTGGCGTAGGCCTTGAGGCTGTCGGCGTGCTCGGCCAGGGCGCGATGGTAGGCCACCATCGTCACCGGGTCGGGTTGGAAGTCCTGGCTCGGCTGTGCCATCTGCAGTCGGGAGGGTATCGGCGCCTGGTACCGCTCCGCATGGGGCAGAGCGCGGCGCCAACGGACCACCGACGAGGAAACTCCGGCTGGACGGCGAAGGTTGCCAGGGGCAATGTCTGCTCCGAGCATGACCGCCGTTGCCATGGTCCGAACGTGCCGCCCCCGGTCGGCTTTGCTCCGTCCCGGATTGGGCGTCGCCGCCGGCCTGCTGGCGCTGCTCGGCAGCTGCAGCCACCGTTCGGTCGCCGAGTTCTCGCAGCAGGTGGTCCCGCTGCCCGGCAAGACCGCGATCCGGATCGAGATCGAGAACGGAACCATCGGTGTGGCGCCAAGTTCCGACCGTTCGCTCCAGATCACCGGCGGCGTCCGCCGGGCTGCGGACACGGCCGAGATGCTGGCGCGCCTCGAGGCCGTGCCGCTGACGTTCCGCACGGTGGACGATCCGAAGCGTCCGGAGCTGCTGGTGCTGCGCAGCCCGGAGTTGCCCGAGGGAGTCACCGGCATCCTCGGGCTCGAGCTCGGCGTGCGGCTGCCGGCGGACCTGCCGCTCGAGATCGTCATCACCGGCAGTGGCCACGTCACCCTGGGTGACCGCAAGGCAGCGAGCCAGGTGCGCACCGGGCGCGGCGACCTGCGGTTCGAGAACTGTGCGGGCGGGGTCGTGGCCAAGACCGGCAGCGGCAACGTGATCGCCTTCGGCCACCGCGGCGACGTCGATCTGCAGACCAACCTCGGCGACATGCAGGTGTTCGTGCGCGAGCCCGGCAGCAAGGTCCGCCTGATCACCGGCCAGGGAACCGTGCAGTGCTACCTGCCGACGGCGACGCAGTTCGAAGTCGACGCCCGCGTGGAGAAGGGGAAGATCGGCAACAGCTTCGGCCTGACCGCTGAGAAGGTTCAAGAGTTCGGGGCGGTGCTGGTCGGTACCGTCGGCACCGGTGCCACCAAGGTGATCCTGCGCAGCGGCTCCGGCCACATCGCTCTGTCGGCGAAGAACGAGCCCTGATCCTGCCGGCGCGCTGGTCGGGCCAGCGCCCGCGGCGCCCGAAAGCTGCCAAGGAGAGTTTGGAGGGGAGGTTACACGCGCCGTGCTTGGGGGTAGCGAGACCGGCCCCTGAGCACCGTTTTGGCGCGACGTGGAAATGTCGGCAAGAACCTCACGTCTTGCGGCAGATCCCGTAGCAGCCCCGCGGACTTTTCGGCCACTTCTCCCGCCTCCGCTCTGCGCAGCGAACGTTCCGTCCGACCCCGCGGAACCTCGCTACTGCCCCTCGCCGGGCAGGCAACGCGCACGGCGGCGCTTCCTACACATCGCTCATGAATCTCGGCAAGCGACTGCTCCTCTACTCCGCTCGCGATCCAGCGGCTGGTGCTTTGGCCAAGACGACTGCGGAATGGGGGTGTCTCGTCACCACCTGCAGTTCGCCTGACGAACTGCGGGGCCGGCTCGAAGGGGCCGAGTTCGACATGGTCTTGGTGGAGCCCTCGCAGGCGCTCCACCGGATGGTGGCCGAGAACACCATCGAGGAGACCCTGAAGCTGACCCTGGCCGAGGTCGAGAAGCGCCACATCCAGCGCGTGCTCGCGTCGACCGGCGGCAACAAGACCCGCGCGGCGCGCATCCTCGGCATCGACACCAAGACGCTCTACAACAAGTTGAAGAGCTACAAGGCGTCCGAGGCCCTGGCCAGGAAGCGCATGGGCTCGGCCAGTTCGATGACGATCCTGTAGGGGGCCGTCGCAGCTGGATTCGCCGGCTCCGGCCGTCCCGCGGGACTGCCGGCAACATGGCCCGTTCCCGGCCGCTCGCTCGTCGTCGCCGACCCGCATGCCGCCAGCGTAGTACTGTTCGCCGGCAGTCGCCCCCTCGGCTGCCGGGAAGTGCCCATGGAACGAGTCGATTCCCTGCTGTCCGAACTCTCGCAGCGCCATCACAACCAGGACCCCCGGTTCCTGGCGGCGGTTCGCCCGATGGTCGTCACCATCCTCGATCCTGCGACGCCCGAGCATGCGCGGGTGCCCTTGCTCGAACTGCTGGCCGAGACGTTCGAGCGCGACGTGCAGGTGCGCCGCGACCTCGGCAAGGCGCTGGCCGGTTGGAATCGCTTCTTCGCCGCGCTGCGCAAGCTGCTCGAACCCTGATCGGCGCCATGTGCGCGCAGCGCGGCCTTCGCACCGCGCCGCCGGACCACGTGCCGAATCCCGCCACGTTCGTGGTCGCCAACGACCGCACGTCCCAGTGCGAGAGAAAGAAAAATGCCGGCCGGAGCGTCCGGCGACGCCACGCGCCGGTGCGAACGCGCCCCCGGTGAAACCCTACAGGCGCACTCCGCTCGTCGTGTGCCGGCCAGCACTTGGGCGCGAGCGATCGCTGCCGAGAATCAGGCACCGGTGAAAGCCGGGAACCGAACACGGAACCCGCGACGGGCCATGATTCGCCGACTTCGATCCTTTGCCTGCAGTGCCCGTCGCGGGTCCCACTTTTCCGGTCGCTGACCGGACGCGCCTGGAAATCCCCGGCGCCGATCGCTCAGATCGTCGCCCCCATGGGTCTGAACGATCACAAGGCCGCGCTGCAGGCGGCCGACGAGCGCGTCGCGTCGCTCAAGGTGTCACTTTGACTACGTTCGCCGTCACCGCGAGCTAGCCGACATCGAGAACCAGATGTCCCAGCCCGGCTTCTGGGAGGAGCCAGAGCGGGCCCAGCTGGTCGTGGCCAAGAAGAAGGTCTGCTTCCAGGTCGTCGACCCCATCGACAAGCTGCTGCAGCTGATCGAGGACGGCCGCGTGCTGCTGGAGCTCGGCGCCGAGGACCTGTCGGCGGTCGAGGCCGACCTGGCCGAGAACCAGCACAAGATCAACGAGCGGCTCGACCAGCTCGAGTTCCAGCTGATGCTCGGCGGCGAGCACGACGCGATGAACGCGATCATCACGCTGCAGTCCGGCGCTGGCGGCATCGACGCCTCGGATTGGGCCGAGATGCTGCTCCGCATGTACGTGAAGTGGGCGGCCAAGAACGACCTGACCGTCGAGGAAACCGACTTCCAGAAGGCGGAGGAGGCCGGCATCAAGAGCGCGACGATCGTGCTCCGCGGCCCCTACGTCTACGGCAAGCTCAAGGCCGAGCAGGGTGTGCACCGGCTCGTGCGCATCTCGCCGTTCGACGGCCAGGGGCGGCGGCAGACGTCGTTCGCCTCGGTCGAAGTGGTGCCGGAGTTCGACGACACGATCGAGGTCGACATCCGCAAGGAAGACCTCAAGGTCGACACCTTCCGCAGCTCGGGCGCCGGCGGCCAGCACGTCAACAAGACCGAGTCGGCGATCCGCATCACGCACATGCCGACCGGCATCGTCGTCGCGTGCCAGGCCGAGCGCAGCCAGCACAAGAACCGCGAGTCGGCGATGCGCACGCTGAAGTCGAAGCTCTACCAGCTCGAACTCAGCAAGCGCGAAGCGGAGCTGGCGAAGTTCTACGGCGATCGCGGCTCGATCAGCTGGGGCAACCAGATCCGCAGCTACGTGCTGCAGCCCTACCAGATGTGCAAGGACCTGCGCACCGACGTCGAGACCAGCGACGTGCACGGCGTGCTGGACGGCAAGCTCGACCCGTTCATCGAGGGCTACCTGAAGCAGAAGAAGGACCAGGCGAAGAAATGAGACGCGCGCTGCTGTCGGTCACGGACAAACAAGGCATCGTCGAGTTCGCCCGCGGTCTCGTCGAGGCCGGCTTCTCGCTGCTGTCGACCGGCGGCACCGCCCGCACGCTGCTGGACGCCGGCCTGTCGGTCACCGAGGTCGCCGACTACACCGGCTTTCCCGAGCTGATGGACGGCCGGCTGAAGACGCTGCACCCGAAGGTGCACGGCGGGTTGCTCGGCAAGCGCGACGACCAGAGCCATCGCGGGGCGATGACCGAGCACGGCATCGACCCGATCGACGTGCTGTGCGTCAACCTCTACCGCTTCCGCGAGACGGTGCGGAAGCCGGGCATCGCGCGCCACGAGATCGTCGAACAGATCGACATCGGCGGGCCGGCGATGATCCGCAGCGCCGCCAAGAACCATCAGTCGGTCGCCGTCGTCGTCGATCCAGGCGACTACACGACCGTGCTGCGCGCGCTGAAGGAGTACGCCGGCAAGCTGCCGCAGGACGTGCTGCGCCGCCTCGCCGCCAAGGCCTTCGCGCACACCGCCGCCTACGACGCCGCGATCGCGCAGTGGTTCGACTGCGAACGGCGCACGCTGCCGGGCGAGACCTTCTTTCCGGGCCGCGTGTCGTTCAGCGGCGAGAAGCTGCAGGACCTCCGCTACGGCGAGAACCCGCACCAGAAGGCCGCCTTCTACAACATCGGCGAGGCGTCCCCGAGCCTGGCCAACGGCAAGCAGCTCGGCGGCAAGGAACTCAGCTACAACAACATCCTCGACGCCGACGGTGCGCTCGGCCTGGCGCTCGAGTTCGAGCAGACGGCGTGCGTGCTGGTGAAGCACAACAACCCGTGCGGCACCGCGGTCGCCGCGACGCTGCCGCGCGCGTTCGAACTGGCGCTCGCCTGCGATCCGGTGTCCGCGTTCGGCGGCATCCTGGCGACCAACCGCACGTTCGACGTCGCCACCGCGCAGGCGATCGTGCAGAGCGGCACGTTCCTCGAAGTGATCGTCGCCCCGCACGTCGAGCCGGCGGCGGTGACGGCGCTGCAGGCGGCGAAGTGGGGCCC
>JBILEY010000203.1:0-9070 GCA_044351865.1 Planctomycetota bacterium
GCCCCGTTCACGTCGCGAGGCAGCTGCGCGACCGTGGTCACCACCGGTGGCGGCTCGCCGTGGCAGACGGCGGCGGCGATCGCGGCGAGCTCGGCCCGCGGCAGCTCGCGGCCGGCGACCGCGACGAACCAGCGCGGTGCTGGTTCGCTCGGCGGCAGCACCCGCACGGCCGCGACGTCGTCGACGCCGGGATACGCGAGCAATGCCGTCGTCAACGCGACACTGGCAGCCTCGTCGGGGCTGGCAGGTGCCAGCACGACGACGTCGAGCCGATGCACGTGCCGGCAGCGCGCGGCGGTCGCGCTATCGGGCTCGGTGGTGACGAGCACACACTGCAGCGGCGACAGCGCGCCCGCCGGCAGGCGCGCCAACGCACGCAGCCGATCGGGCGAAGTCACCAGGTGGGTCGCGCGCGCGGCGACCATGCGTTCGCACAGCGCGTCGCGATCGAGGCCGACGGCGGCGACGAGGCTGGCGCCGCAGTGCAGCGGCCCGAGAACGCCGGGCACCAGCGTCGCCGGATGGCCTGGCGCCAACGTCGTGGCGAGCACGTCGCCGGCACGCACGTGAGCTGCCGCGACGAACGCGTCGATCTGCCGAGTCAGGGTCGTCGCGGCGACCTCACGACGTTCCATGCGTCCATCCGCCTGCGGCGAACAGACGACCACGTCGCCGACTGGCAGCTCTGCTCCTGCGATCGCGTTCGCGGCGTCCGCCCACGCGCGGTCCGGCACGCAGAAGCCGGTGCCCGCTCCGGTGTCGTGCAAGAACGCCACGACCTCGGGCAGCTGCAACGTCGGGCCGACCGCATGACGCCTGGCGTCACGCGGCAACGCCACCGCATGCCCGCGCTGCCACGTCGCCAACAGCGCCACGACGAATGCGGCATGGTCGTGTTCGAACGCATGGGCGACCAATGAGCCCGGCCGCGCCGCCGGCAGTTCGGCCGCGAGCACGGAGGCCTTGGCCTCCACGTCGGCGAGCGAGCGCGCTTCGCCGTGCCGATCGCCGATGCGCACCGGATCAACCATGGCCGAAGCGCCGCCTGCGCAGGAGCCACTCGCCGCCGAACAGCACGCCCATCAGCACGTACGAGAACGTCGTCGTCCAGGCGACCCACCACGCCATCGGGGCCAGCGCCGCCAGCACGCCGGCGGCGGTGGCGTTGACGACGAAGAAGCTGCACCAGATCCACGTCCACAGCCGGCACCACTGCTGCTTGTCGCCGGTGAGCTCGGGCTCCTGCAGCCGCGCGAAGCGTTCGATCATCGGCATGGCACCGCGGCGCAGCGTCACGCCGAACACCGCCAGCATCACGAGACTGATGGCGACCGGCTCGACGAACAGCCAGGCCGCTTCGTCGAACAGCGCCGAACCGGCGATCGCGGCAACCGTCAGCAACGGCGCCAGCACCAGCGCGAAGCCCGCCGTGCCGCCGCCGCTGCGGCGCAGCAACCACCACGACACCGGCACCAGCAGGCAGAGCAGCACGAGCGCGACTTCGCGCGGGCTGCGGGAGGCGAGGCCGATCCAGACGAACAGCGGATACAGCGCGAACAGGAGGCCGACGACGACGGGCAGCAGGCGCGAGGAGCGTCTCGTCGCCGCGGTCGGCCCGGCCTGGCCGTTGGGCGACGGCGCGCTCGTGGCCGGCTCGTGCGCGCTGGCGTCGGCCGGCATCGCTCAGGCCTGCGGCTGCGCCTTCGCCGCCGCGTTCGCGGCCTGGCTGGCGCGCACGAACGCCGCCAGCGACTGGATCGAGTGGTAGTTCTGCCGGTTGTTGGGATCGTTGGCCTCGGTCTTGACCCCGAACTTGGCGTGGATCGCCAGCGCGATCTCCAGTGCGTCGATCGAGTCGAGCCCGAGCCCTTCGCCGAACAGCGGCGCGTCGGTGACGATGCTCTCCGGTGCCACGTCTTCGAGCGCAAGCGTGTCGACGATCAACTTCTTCAGCTGGTCTTCCAGAGGGACTTCTGGCTGGCTCATGAGGCGAACCACCATAGCGCCCCGGAGAGGCGGTCCAAGCCTGCAAACCGCTCGCGGCCAGCTTCGCCGGCCGACGTTCGCTTGACCGCCTTCGCCACCGCGGCGAACAATGGCCGTGTGACCCCGACCCTCCAGCTCGCCACCGCCATCGCCGTGCCGTCGGCGATCGCGTGGTCGACGATGGCGGCCGGTCCGGCGCTGGCGGTGAGTGCGCTCGTCGGTGCGAGTGCGATGGCGTGGGCTGGCCTCCAGATGGTGTCGGTGCAGAGCCAATGGGTGGTGCCGACGGTGTTCGAGCTGCCGGCGGACGCGCGCGATCTGGCGCTGACGTTCGACGACGGCCCCGATCCGGCGACCACGCCGGCCGTGCTCGAGCTGCTGGCCGAGCACGGCGCCCGCGCGACGTTCTTCATGGTGGGCCGTCGCGCCGAAGAACACCCGGAGCTGGTGCGGCGCGTACACGCCGCCGGCCACCAGATCGGCTCGCATTCGTATGCGCACGGGCACGGCTTCCACTTCCTCGGTGCGCGCGCCATGGCCGCCGAGATCGAGCGCGGCATCGCCAGCATCGCCGCGATCACCGGCGAACGGCCGCGCGCGTTCCGGCCACCGGTGGGCCTGCGCGTGCCGACGCTGCGTGCAGCCCTGCTGCGACTGCCGGAACCGGTGACGTGCTACACGTGGACCGAACGCGGCCTCGACACACTCGGCCGACCGGCCGCGGCGATCGTCGCCCGCCTGGAGCCGCACCTGCGCGCCGGCGCGATCCTGACGCTGCACGACGGTGCCGGGCTCGGCGGCACGCGCGACCGCAGCGCGACGGTCCTGGCACTGCGCGAGTTGCTCGCGCGCATGCGTACGAACCGCCTGCAGAGCCGCCGGCTCGATCGACCGCATCCGGACAGCGTGGCATGAACGACGCGCACGGGACCGGCGGGACGACGGTCGACGCGGCCCCCATGACGTCCTGAACTACCGGCGACCTGGCCGGATCGACTGCGCCCGAGATGCCGCCGGCGTCACTGTGGCGGCGCCACGTCCCTGCAGGAAATCGTGCGTCGAACGCGTGCGCTGGCGCCGTTCGCGTCCTTGGTCCCATGGGTGCCGTCGCCACGGCGGCACCGATCGCCCCCGAGGCACGACCGAAGACGAGGTTCCCATGCGCCACCTGCTGCCCACGCTCCTTCTCGCCGCCGCCACCGTCGCCCAGACCACCGGCGTACCGGGCATCAACGATCTCGAGGTCAACGGCTTCGGCAGCGGTGCGACGTCGTGCGCGACGACCTGCTTCCCGAACGGCAACGTCACGCTGAACTACACGGCGAACGTGCCAGCCGGTGCCTTCGTGATCGTGCTCTTCACCTTCTGCCCGTGCTCCACCTGCCAGCTGCCCGGGCCGACCAACAGCTGCCTGCCGTCGATTCCGAACACGGCGTGCGGCTTCACCACCAACCAGTCGTTCGACCTCGACCTCAACGCCGCGTGCGGGCCGCTCGTCGCCCTGCCGATGGCGGTGAACTCGGATGGCGTGATGGGACTGTCGATGCCGATCCCGGCATTCACTGGTCTCCCGTGCACCAACGCCGTGTTGACGGCACAAGCGATCGTCGTCGATCCATGCGGCCTCGGCCTGTTCGCGCTGCCCGGCCCGTTCGTGTTCACGCAGGCGATCACGACCTGGTTCTGAGAGGCCGCAGGCGGAGATGCGAGAGGTTCAGAGCAGCGCGATCGCGCGCAGGAGCGCGACGCCGCCGAAGGCGCAGACCAGTGCCCGGTGCACGAGCTGCCAGCACACCGCGGGTCGCAGCGCCCACGCGAACGCGAACAGCGCGAACGCCGTCGCCACGTCGACGAGCCGCGGCCACGGCCAGCAGGCGACGGCGAGCGCCGTCAGCACGAGCGCGCTGTGCTTCGCCGCGGGGCTGCGCCAGACCAGGCCGAACGGCCACCCGGCGATCCCGGCCAACGGCAACGGCGTCAATGCGATGGCGGCGACGAGCGCGAACCACAGCGCGCGGCGGTGCGGCTTGGCGAGCGGGGTCGCGATGCCGACGCGTTCGAAGCGCCTCGCCCACCACCACGCGAACGGCAGCGCCGTGGCGTTGACGAACAGTGCCGGCACGTCGAGGCGCAGCCATCGCACCGCCGGTCCGACGATCTCGTCGCGGCACGGCAACAACCCGAGGCAACCGGCCGCGAGCAGCATCGCCGGCAGCACGAACGGCCACAGCACCACGCGCCACGGCCAGACGATCGCCGCCACCGCGGCCAGCAGGCACAGCAGCATCGGCGTCGCCAGCACGAGGGGCAGATGCAGTTCCATGGCGCGTCAGAATCCCCGCTCGACGAGCCTGGCGAGCCGTGCTGCGAGTTCGCGCTGCTCGGCGGCGTAGGCGGGCTGCCGCGCCAGCGCCTCGCGCAAGAGCCGCGCCGCTTCGGCTGGATCGCGGGCTTCGGTCACCGCCGCGAGCAGTGCGTACGGCTCGTAGTGCTGCGGGTTCGCGGCGATCAGTTCGCGGCACGCGGCTGCTGCCGTCGGCGCCCTGGCCACCACGAGGCGGCGCGCCGCGGACAACCGTTCGCTCCACGTGGCCCCGCCTGCTGCGAACGACGCCAGGTCGTCCGACGGCGGCAACGGCTCGAGATCCGGACGCGGACCATTCACGTCGAACGCCCACATGCGGCCGAGGCCGTGCTGCGGTTCGGCCACCCACAAGACGCCAGCGGTCAGGTCGGCGACGACGAGGTGCGCACCGATCCACGAGTTGATGCTGCTGCGATGGCCGAAGCCGAGGTCGCGGCCGCCTTCGCCGCGGCGATCGCGCAACGTCGTCGCCACGGTCAGCGGCGTGTGCTTCGGCGTGGCGAGCACCAGTTCGTGCAGCCGCGCGTTGCGCGCCGTCGTCGTGCCGTCGCGCCGCCGCGCCCGGTTGGCTGCGTCAGCAGCCCAGTCCGGGTGCTCGAAGTGGTTGGTGACGACGAGACGGCCGTCGACGATCGAACGAACGTGATGGCGGCCCGGCGCCAGTTCGAGGCAGACGGCGACCGGCTGGCCCGGAGCCGCGCGGCCGCTGGCGATCACCACCGACTCGCTGACGAACACCGTTTGCGCGGCGAGCTGCGCCACGGCTTCGTCGATGGTCGCGCAGGTCTCGAGCGCGCGGAGCACGGCGACGACCAACGGGCGGCCGCGGTAGGCGAAGTGGTCGCTGACGCCGGCGTTGACGCTGAGCCACAAGCCGGCCTCGTTGAGTCCGGTCACAGCCCCGTGCATGCCGCCCCACGCGACGTGTGCGTGGCGCAGGCGGCGCACTTCGCCTTCGGGCGCGGGATCGATCGTGTAGACGACCTTGTCGAAGTCGAAGCTGCGCCCGCCCTCGAAGTCGAACAAGCGCCCGACCAGCACGTGGCCGTCGGCGCTGCGTCCTGCGTCCAGAGCGACCGCCGAGCAGCCGACCTGCGGCGCCACGATCAGCGGGTTGTCGATCAGGTATTGACTGACGTCGTGCAGCGCGTGGTAGCCGAGGATGCGGCCGAACGCGGGCGCCACCGCGGCGTTCGGGTCGCCGGCGTCCTGGTAGCCGCGGGCGATGCCGGCCACCGCCTCGAGCTCGTCGGGCAGGAAGAACGAGCCGAGGTCGCGGTTGTTCAGGTTGACGAGTCCGAGGATCGCGTGGCGCACCGGGAACCACGGCACCAGCTCGCGCAGCGTGCGGAACAGTTCGCCTTCGTGCGCCGCCATCATCGGCGCCGTCAGCCGTCCGATCGCGTAGCCGCGATCCCGCGCGCGGCCCGCTACGTGGCAGTGCCAGATCGCGCCATGGCGATCGAGGCGACTCTCACTGTGCACCACCGGCTCCGCCGGCAGCACCGGACGCGGGCGGCTGCCGAGCATGAAGCCGATCGCCGGCACGACGAGGAACAGCCACGCCAGCGTGACCAGCACGAACACGAACGCGAACCGCAGCAGCGCGACCAGTGCTACGACGAGGCGAGCGTTCATCGGCGGCGCATGCCGTGAGGCCGCAGCAGGATCGAAGGCAGGGTAGGCATGCGGAGCGAGCCGAGGATCGTCGCGGCCACCGTTTGGGCGCGCAACAGCGCAGCCCTGGCGTTCGCCGCCACGAACCGACCGCTCGGACCCGCGGGGATCAGGTTCGGCCGGGCAGCGACGCGTCAGCTGCGCGCCGGTTCGGCGGCGCGCGACTCGAGCACCAGCTGCCCGTCGCGCACGTCGACCGCGACGATGCTGCCGTCCTGGATCTCGCCGGCGATCAGCTTGCGCCCGAGCCGCGTCTCGAGTTCGCGCTGCAGCAGGCGCTTCAGCGGCCGCGCGCCGTAGACCGGGTCGTAGCCCTGGTTGCCGAGGAACGTCTTCGCGCCGTCGCTGACCTCGAGCTGGATGCGCCGCTCGGCGAGGCGCGCGCGCAGGCCGACCAACAGCAGGTCGACGATGCGGCGGATCTCGGCGTTCTGCAGCGGCTTGAACAGCACGATGTCGTCGATGCGGTTCAGCAGCTCCGGCCGGAAGTGGCTTCGCAGCTCCGCCATCACCTGGTCGCGCGCCGACTCGCGCAGTTCGCCGTCCTTGCTGATGCCCTCGAGCAGGATCGGCGCGCCGATGTTCGACGTCAGGATGATCACGGTGTTCTTGAAGTCGACCGTGCGACCCTGGCTGTCGGTGGCGCGCCCGTCGTCGAGGATCTGCAACAGCACGTGGAAGACGTCGGGGTGCGCCTTCTCGATCTCGTCGAACAGCACCACCGAGTACGGCTTGCGCCGCACGGCCTCGGTCAGCTGGCCGCCCTCTTCGTGGCCGACGTAGCCCGGCGGAGCACCGATCAGGCGCGACACCGAGTGCTTCTCCATGTATTCCGACATGTCGATGCGCACGAGGTTGTCCTCGCTGTCGAACAGTGCCGCGGCGAGCGTCTTCGCCAGCTCGGTCTTGCCGACGCCGGTCGGGCCGAGGAACAGGAAGCTGCCGATCGGTCGCTTCGGGTCCTTGATGCCGGAGCGCGCACGGATCACTGCGTCGGCGACGACCTGCACGGCTTCGTCCTGGCCGACGACGCGCTCGTGCAGGATCTGGTCGAGCTTCAACAGCTTCTCGCGCTCGCCTTCGACCAGTCGCGTCACCGGGATGCCGGTCCAGCGCGCGACGATGCTGGCGATCTCCTCGGCGGTGACCTCCTCGCGCAACAGGCGATTGCCAACGCCGTCCGCGTTGCCGGCGAGCCGCGCTTCTTCCGCCGCGAGCTCCTTCTCGGCCGCCGGGATGGCGCCGTACTTCAGCTCCGCGGCCTTGTTCATGTCGTAGCGGCGTTCGGCGGCCTCCTGCTCGCGACGCAGGCCTTCGAGCTTCTCGCGCTGCGTGCGCAGGCTGCCGATCGACTTCTTCTCGGCTTCGTACTGGGCGCGCATCGTGTCGGCCTGACCGCGCAGCTCGGCGATCTCCTTCTTCAGCTGCTGCAGCCGCGCCTTGCTGGCGGCGTCCTTCTCCTTGGCCAGCGCCGCCTCCTCGATCTCGAGTTGCATGACGCGGCGGCTGACCGTGTCGAGCTCGGTCGGCAACGAGTCGATCTCGGTGCGGATCATCGCGCACGCTTCGTCGACGAGGTCGATCGCCTTGTCCGGCAGGAAGCGATCGGTGATGTAGCGGTGCGACAGCGTGGCGGCGTTGACCAGCGCCTGGTCCTGGATGCGCACGCCGTGGTGCACTTCGAAGCGCTCCTTCAGGCCGCGCAGGATCGAGATCGTGTCCTCGACGGAGGGCTGCTCGACCAGCACCGGCTGGAAGCGACGCTCGAGCGCCGGGTCCTTCTCGATGTACTTGCGGTACTCGTCGAGCGTGGTGGCGCCGATGCAGTGCAGTTCGCCGCGCGCCAGCATCGGCTTCAGCATGTTGCCGGCGTCCATCGCGCCCTCGGCCTTGCCGGCGCCGACGATCGTGTGCAGTTCGTCTATGAACAGCAGGACGCGGCCCTCGCTGTTCTTGATCTCGGTGAGCACGGCCTTCAGGCGCTCCTCGAACTCGCCGCGGAACTTGGCGCCGGCGACCAGGCTGCCCATGTCGAGCGCGAACACCGTCTTGTCGCGCAGGCCCTCGGGCACGTCGCCGCGCACGATGCGCTGCGCCAGGCCCTCGGCGATCGCCGTCTTGCCGACGCCGGGCTCGCCGATCAGCACCGGGTTGTTCTTGGTCTTGCGCGACAGGATGCGGATCACGCGCCGGATCTCGTCGTCGCGGCCGATGACCGGGTCGAGCTTGCCCTCGCGGCTCATCTGCACGAGGTCGCGGCCGTACTTGCCGAGCGCCTCGTAGGTCGCCTCCGGGTTGGCGCTCTGCACGCGCTGGTTGCCGCGCACTTCCTTCAGCGCGTTGAGGAACTTCGCTTCGTCGATGCCGAGCTTCTTGAACACGTCGCGCAGGCCGTTCTTGGCGTTCTGCAGCAGCGCCAGGAACAGGTGCTCCACCGACACGTAGTCGTCGCGCATCTTCTGCGCCTGCTGCTCGGCGGCGGTCAGCACCTGGGCGAGCTCCTGCGTCAGGAAGATCTTGTCGGCGGCGAAGCCGGGGCCGGAGACCTTCGGCAGCTTCTGCAGTTCGTGCTCGACGGCGGCCGTGAGGACGTCCGGCAAGACCTCCATGCGCTGCAGCAGGCGGCGCACCAGGCTGTCGGTCGGCTCGACCAGGCCGAGCAGCAGGTGCTTCGGATCCACCTGCTGGTGGCCGAAGGCCACAGCCTTGGTCTGGGCGAGTTGCAGCGACTCTTGCGACTTCTGCGTGAACTTCTGGACGTCCATCGTGCGGTGCCTCCTGCTTGGGGAGCTCGCACGATTGCAGCATCCATGCCACATTGGTGAAGGATCGCTAACCACCTTTCACAAAGCAGCTTTCAGCGATCCTCCGCCAGAAGACGCAATCCGGCGAGATGCCATTTTGGCGCCATTCATCGGAATGTCGCCAAAATGGCGTGACGACTACACGCGAATGTCGCCGGCCAGGCCGCCGAGATCCACCCCCGCCAGCCGGGGCCCGATCTCGTCGCGAACGAAGGCGTCGACCTGCTGGGCACTGCGG
>JBILEY010000204.1:0-9010 GCA_044351865.1 Planctomycetota bacterium
CGGGCACAGCACGGCGACCTGGCGGCCGTTGGCGGCGACGCGGAACGCGGTGCGCAGCGCCACCTCGGTCTTGCCGAAGCCGACGTCGCCGCACAGCAGGCGGTCCATCGGCGCTGGCTTCATCAGGTCCTGCTGGATCTCGCTCCACGCGCGCGCCTGGTCCTGCGTGTCGCGGAACGCGAACGCGTCGAGGAAGTCGCGCTCCATCGGCTCGGCGGGATACGGCGGCCGCTGCACCAGCGCGCGCTTGCTCTGCACCTCGAGCAGTTCGGCGGCGAGGTCGAACAGGGCTTCCTGCACCTGCTCCTTGCGCCGTTGGAAGCCCTTGCCGCCGAGCTTGTCGAGCGGCGCCTTGCCGGCCCCCTTGGCGCCGCCGCCGCTGCCGACGTACTTCTGGACCAGGTGGATCTTGCTGGCCGGCACCAGCAGCTTGACCTCGTCCTGGAAGCACAGCCGCAGGTGCTCTTCGGTGCCCTGGCCGCGGTGCACCAGCTCGGTGCCTTCGAAGCGCGCGATGCCGTGCACGGCGTGCACCACGGTGTCGCCGGGGCCGAGCTCGAAGAAGCTCTGGATGGCGCGGCTCGGCACCGCCACGCGTTCGCGCACGCGCGCCTGCTGCGGCACGCCGGCGAACTCGATGTTCGACAGTGCGGTCGCCGACAGCTCGGGGATGCGGAAGCCGCGGCTGATCGCGCCGAGCAGCAGTTCGACCTTCTCGGCGGCGAGGTCGACGTCCTTGTGCGCGAAGATCTCGAGCAGGCGCTCGCGTTCGTCGTCGCTGCGGCAGAACAGCAGCACGCGCCCTTGCACGCCGCGCACGCTGCGCAGGCGGCCGGCGGGATCGGCCTCGCCGCTGCCGACGGCGCTGCCGGCCGACAGCACCTTGAAGTCGAGGTCGTGGCTCGGCAGCGACGACACGTCGACCCGCGCGCACGGTCGCAGCGTGTCCTGGATCTCCTGGATGGCGTGGCGGCGTTCGCTGTCGAACGCGAGCAGCCGCGCCTGCCGTTCGTCGATGCGCAGCGGCTCGTAGGCCAGCACCAGCGTCTGCGACGGCGTCAGGTGGCGCAGCACCGAGCCCTCGGCGAGTTCGCCGGCGTTGGCGCTGGCGGCCGCGGCCGCCGTGGTCGCACCGCTCGCCCCGAGCGACAGCACGTAGCGTTCGTGCACCGCGGTCGTGCGCTGGCTGCTCGGATCGAAGGTGCGGATCGACTCGAGCTGGCGGTCGAAGAACTCGAGGCGCACCGCCGCGTCGGCCGCCATCGGGAACAGGTCGACGACGTCGCCGCGCACGCTGCATTCGCCGGGTGCCAGCACCAGCGGCACCGAACGCAGCCCCGCGGCCTGCGCCTTCTGCAGAACCTGCGCACGATCGAGCGTCTGCCCGACCTTCAGTTCGAGTTGCGACTTGCTGAGGCTCTTCGGCGTCGCCACCGGCTGCAGCAGCGCTTCGATGCCGCACAGCAGCGGCGCCTTGTCGGCGGCGTGTTGCTGCATGGCGCGCTGTCGCGCACTCTTCGTCGTCGGATCGGGCTGGCCGGTGTCGTCCTGTTCTTCGCGCGGCAGCACGTGCGACGGCACGCCGAACGCGAACAGGTCGGTCTGCAGCTGCAGGCTGTCGACGTCGTCGGCGGTCAGCACCAGGATCGGCCCCGGGTGCTGCCGGCGCAGCGCCGCGACCAGCAGGCCGACCGACGCGCCCCACATGCCGCCGACCTTGCGCTGCGCGCCGAGCTTCACCTGCTCGAGCAGGATCTTGCTGGTGGGCAGGCGCGCGAACTCGTCGACGAGGCGCTGGACGGAGGGCGACGGAGTGGAGTTCGACACGCGCGTGGGCGGCGGAGAATAGCGAACGGCGGGGACGATCGCGCGGTGGTGGTGTTCCTGCGCAGAACCGGCCAGACTGCGGCGATGACCGAACGCTTCGAACGCCATCGCCAGCCCTGGACCCCGGCCGAGATCCAGAAGCTGCATCACCTCGCCAGCAAGGGCGCCAGCCTCGCCGCGATCTGCAAGGCGCTGACGCGCAGCGAGGAGTCGGTGAAGATCCGCGCCAAGCTCGACAAGCTGCTGATCACCAAGAAGCGCTGACGCGCGCGAGTTCGCCGAGTCCTTCATGAGCGCCCTTGGCCTGTTCCTGCGCAGCTTCGTGCACGCGGCGCGCGGCATGGCCATCGGGCTCCGCACGCAGCGCAACCTGCGCGTGCACGCACTCGCCACCGCGATCGTCGTCGCTCTCGGCCTTTGGCACCGCATCGAACGCTGGGAGTGGTGCGCGCTGCTGCTGGCCTGCGGCCTCGTCGTCGCCGCCGAACTCGGCAACACCGCGATCGAGTGGCTGGCGGACCGTGTCACGCGCGATCGCGAGCCTGCGATCCGCGACGTCAAGGACGCCGCCGCGGGGGCGGTGCTCGCCGCGAGCCTCGCTGCGGCGGTGGTCGGTGCGTTCGTGTTCGTGCCGCGCTGGCTCTAGGGGCTGGGCCGCCGCGGGTGGTCGAGGAACGCCGCCGATGACCTCGCGACGACGACACGTTACGTTTCTCGGATGGACCGTTCCGCTGTCATCGACTCGCTGCGCGACTGCTTCGCCGGTCGCCGCGACGTGGTCGCGGCCTACCTGTTCGGCAGTGTCGCTCGCGGCGACGCGCGCGCCGACAGCGACGTCGATGTGGCCGTGCTGCTGGCGGCCGGCGAGCCGGCAGACACGGCTGGCTACGACGCACTGTTCGCGCTGCAGGACGACCTCGAAGAACGCCTGCACCGTCGCGTCGACCTCGTGGCGATGAACGGTGCGCCGCTGGACCTGCTGCACCGGGTGCTGCGCGATGGGGTGCTCGTGGTGGACACCGATCCGGCGCGTCGCGCCGAGTTCGAGGTGCAGGTGCGCACGCAGTACTTCGACTTCCTGCCCCTGTTGCTGCGCTACCGCCAACGTGTGCTGCGAGGGGCCTGATGGACGCGCATCTCGTCGACAAGCGCCTCGCCTGGATCGAAGCCGCGTGCGAGCGGTTGCGGCGCTTGGCCGTGCCCGACCGCATCGCGACGGACGAACTGCAGCGCGCGTTCGTGGAGCACACGCTGCAGACAGCGATCCAGGCGGCGATCGACATCGCGGCGTGGATCCTGGGCGAACGCAAGCTCGGCGAACCGAACTCGACACGTTCGATGTTTCGTCTGCTCGCGCAGGATGGTTGGGTGACCGTCGAGCAGGCCGAGGTGTGGCGACGCATCGTCGGCTTCCGGAACATCGTCGTGCATCGCTATCTGGACGTCGATCCGGCGATCGTGCGCGCCGTCCTGGTGACGAACCTGGACGACTTCGGCGCCTTCGTGCGTTCGATCCGTGCGCGCCTCACCGAGCTGCAAGGCTGAACGAGCCTGGCACGCGGCGGAGCGCCGAGGCGGCAGCTTCTGTGGAAGCCGAGCGGTCCCGGTGTCCAAGCCCTATAGACTCCGTCGGACCATGAAGACCGGACGCAACGATCCGTGCCCGTGTGGCTCGGGAAAGAAGTTCAAGAAGTGTTGTGCGGCGGTCGCGGTGGCGGAGCCAGCGCCCGCGGTCGCCGCCGACTCGGGCGTCGAGCCCGCTGCCCCGACGGAGCTGGATCCGCCACAGAAGGGCGGCGGGCGCGACTGGGTGCCGCTGCAGAACCAGCAGGGGCGCCTGCGGCCGAGCAACTTCGGCCGCAAGAAGGCTCGCTAGGCCGATCGCACCGGGTCCGAGACCGCTCTGGTCTGTACGACCTCGCTTGCGGTTGCCAGCTGGCGTTGACCGGCGTCGGCACCCATGTGGGGTTCGTGCCCGGCAGTGGCTTCGTGCGGAGTTGGCTGCTGCCGATCCCGAACGTGCAGGCGCTGGTCGGTGTGCCGATCGACCTGCAACCGGTGATGGTCGACGCCGCGGCTCCGTGCTTCCTGATGACGTCGCCGCGCGGAACGCTCGTCGCTGGCTCGTGAGCACTTGGATCCGACTCGTGCTTCGTCGGCGCTCGCAAGGAGGCGCGCTGAAGCGGCGTTCGCAGCGGCCGACGCGAGCTGCTGCGAACACGGAAGTCCGACTTCCCTGCCGCGTTGTCGCGCCCCCTGGTTGTTCCTGCGTTCGACCGCCCGTCGGACGCGCCACCCACTGGTTCCGGAGATCGCATGCACGTGGCCTCGAGATTCGTGTGTTGTTCGTTGGGGATCCTCTTGGTGTCGAGCTGCGATCGGGCCGGGTTCGACGCCCATCGCTCCCCCGCGGCGGCGGAAGCGAGCCTGTCGGCGGGGCTGGCCGCGCCGTCGCGCGACGATGCCGGTGCGCCGGCTCCGGCGCGGGACGACCGCATGCTGGTGCAGCGCGGCGAACTCGCCATCGAGACGGCACGACCGGCGGAGGCGATGCGCGCGTTCCTGGCCAAGGTCAAGGAACTCGGTGGGCACCTGTCGCGGCAGGACGCGAGCCGCGTGATCGTGCGGGTGCCAGCGCCGCAGTTCGACGCGGCGTTCGCGGCCGCATCGGCAGCAGGTCGGATCCTGCGCGAGATGCGCGAGGCGAACGACGTCACCGAGGAATACGTCGACCTCGGCATCCGCCTCGACACGGCGACGAAGGCGCGCGCGCGTTTGCTCGAGGTGCTGCAGAAGGCCGAACGCGTCGAGGACATCCTGAAGGTCGAAGCCGAGATCCGGCGGCTCAGCGAGGAGATCGAGCGCATCGAAGGGCGGCGCAAGCTGCTCGCCGATCAGGTGGCGATGGCGACCCTGGAGGTGACGTTCCAAGGGCCCGCCGACGCGCCGAAGCCGCTGCACCGGCTGCGGCAGGGCAACCGCTTCGCGTGGATCAACCGCGTCGGTGCCGAGATGTTGATGGAGGCTTTCTGACATGCGCGCCCACATCGTCGTGCCGGTGCTGGTGCTCGTTGGTGCGCTCGCGGCGCTGCTCGCGCGGCAGGCGCTGGCCGGGCCGCCGATCGAACTGCCGCCGGGCTTCGTGCACCTGAAGGGTGGTGGCGAAGGCTTCCGTGCGCAGACCAGCGACGACGCGAGGCTCTGGGTGCGCACGCTGAACGATCCCAGCGAGGCGCCGATCGAGTTCTGGGCGGAAGTGCTGGTGAAGGACCTGCTGCAGCGCGGCTACGAACGGCGCGGCAGCGGCGAGGTCCGCGACCGCTCTGGCACCGTCGGCCGCTGGCTCGAGTTCGACGCCAACGTGCAAGGCGAACGCATGCACTATCGCATCGCCGTGTGGGTCGATGGCACGGCCGTTCAGGTGGTCGAGTACGGCGCTGTCGGGGAGGCCTACGGCAAGCACCTGGCGGCCGTCGAGAAGGCGCTGACGACGCTGCATCGCTGACGCTCCTTGGCGGCGGCGGCAACCGCGGATGCTCACGGCAGCCGCAACAGCTCCAACCCGTACGGGCCCGACGGCGGCACGTTCGCCGACAAGGTGGTGCCGGTGGCATCGCACAGCCGCAGCGTCAGCAGCGTCGCTCCGATCAGCGCGCCGAGCGGTGCGTCGGCGGTCGCCACCGACGTGCGGCGGCCGTCGAGCGCGCTCGTCGACTGCGTGCGGGTGGTCAGGGTCGCCACCAGCTCGCCGTTCGCGCGCCGGGCTTCGACGACGACGTCGGTCGGTGCGCTGGTGTCGTCGCGCCACGCGATCCAGCAGACGAGTCCGCCGCCGTGGGGGAACAGCAAGGCGCCCGCGACCTCGGCCCGTTCGCCGCAACGCACCGAGCGCAGCGTCGGCACGCCGTCGCTGGCGATCGTGGCGGCGAACGTCGCCACGTCGGGCGGCGACAGACGCGTCAGCGCGAAGCCCGCACCGCCGAGCAGCACGCACCGCCACAGTGCGCGCGTTCGCAGTCCAGCAGCAGCCGTGGCCACGAATACGCGCCCACGCGCCGCCGGCGCCAGCAGCGCCTGTCGCGCCGGCTTCTCGACCAGCGCGTGCAGCAGCGCCGCGATCGCGATCGTCGTCGCGAAGCCGGCGATCGCCGGCACCTGCCAGGCGAACGCGTAGGGCTGCATCGCCACGCCGACGATGGCCATCACCGGCGTGTGCACGAGGTAGAACGCGTAGCTGATCTCGCCGAGGTGGACGAGGGCCGGATGCGCCAGACCACGCGCGACCAGGCCGCGGCCGTTCGCGCACAGCACGATCGTCGCCGCGAACGCGAGCGACATGCCCGGGCCCTGCGCCAGCGCCTGCAGCGTGATCGGCCCGATGTGGCCGGCGAGCCACGCCGCGCCCCACTGGCCGCCGGCACAGGCGAAGAACGCAGCCGCGGCCGCGGCGACGGCCAGCACTTCGCCGAGCGTGGCCCACGCGATCGGCAGCGGCGATCGTTCGCGCCAGCGGGACCACAGCCCGTGCGCCAGCATGCCGAGCACGAACTCCTGCAGCCGCGGCAACGGGAAGCTGCCGGTCAGGTTCGCCCAAGCCGACTGTGTCGACGGCTCGCGCTGCACGGCCGCTTCGGCGAGCACGTAGAGGCCGACGTTCGCCAGCCAGCAGGCACCGTAGACGCACCACAGCGTGCGCGTTCGCCAGCGCATCAGCAGCGGGAACAGCGCATAGAAGAACGCTTCCACCGACAGCGTCCACGCCGGCCCGTTCCAAGCCAGCGACCATTCGGTCGACGTCGACCAGCCCTGCAGCAGCAGCGCGTGCACGGCCAACTGCAGCCATTCGCGCGCGGTGTCGGGCACCGTCGCCGGCACGATCGCGAGCATCGCCAGCAGGCAGACCGCGTGCAGCGGCCAGATCCGCGCAAACCGCGCCAGGTAGAAGCGCGCGACCGAGCTGCCGTCGCCGCGGCCGTGCACGTGGGCCAGGATGAAACCCGACAGCACGAAGAAGTAGCCGACGGCGGCCTTGCCGAGCGGCCCGGGGTTGAAGCCCGGCATCGGCAGCCAGCCCGGCAGGTGGTAGACGAACACCGCAGCCGCGGCGAGGAAGCGCAGGCCGGTGAGCGCATCGAGGCGGGGTGTGACGGGCGGCATGGTGAAGGCGGCGAAGGCGTGCGGCGCGATCGGCACAGTGCCACGGCGGTGGGTGGGCGTCCATTGCGGGGCGCTGGCCGGGCAGCGCCGCGGTCCGGTAACTTCGCACCGTGGGCCTCGACGACACCCATCCCCGCGTGCGCGCCTTCATGATCGAACGGATCCACGCGATGTCGTACGCGGAGCGCTTCGCCATGATGGCGGAGATGACCGACTTCGTCTGCGACCAGTCGATGGCGGCGATCGCAGCGACGATGCCGGGCGCCAGCCGCGACGAAGTCGGCCTGCGCTTCTGCGAAGTGCACTACGGCAAGGAACTGGCGGACCGCGTGCGTGCGTTCCTCGCTGCTCGCTCCAGCTGACGACCGTCACCCGCCGCGCTCGCTTCCGGCGCCCACGTCGCTACCCTGCGCCGCGCGCATGCCGACTCTCCAGCGGATCGTCACCCATCCCGGCGGGGCTCACCGCGACGACCTGCTCGCCTGCTGCGTGCTCGCCGCACTGCACGGCTGCGTGATCGAGCGGCGCGATCCGACCGCGGACGAACTGGCCGATCCGACCGTCGCCACCGTCGACGTCGGCGGCAGCCACGATTCCGCGCTGCAGAACTTCGACCACCATCACTTCCCGCGCGAGCATCCGCCGACGTGTGCACTGAGCCTCGTGCTGCAGTCGCTCGGCCTCTACGACGACGCGCGCACGTTCTGCGACTGGCTCGAGCCGGCGGAGTGGTTCGACTCGCGCGGGCCGGTGCGCACCGCCGAGTGGCTGGGCGTGCCGCGGCGCGCGATCGCGCAGATGAACTCGCCGGTCGACGCGACGCTGTTGCGCCGCTTCGCTGCGCAGGCGCTGCATCGCCCCGGCGAGACCGTCTACGACTACCTGCGGCTCGTCGGCCAGGACCTGCTCGACTACCTGCGCACCGTGAAGGAGCAGCTGGCGTACGTCGGGCGCCACGGCGAGCGCTGGTCGGTGGTGGCGGGGACGACGACGATCGAGACGGTGTTCCTGCCGCGTGCGGCGGGGGCGATCGACGAGCCGTCGGCGGGTGTGGCGAACTACATCCGCAAGCAGGGGCTCGAGCGCACCGTCGGCGCCATGGTCTATCCCGACCGCCGCGGCCCGGGGTATGGCCTGCAGCGCTACGAGGACGATCCGCGGCTCGACTTCTCGCGGCTCGAGCGCGAGCCCGACGTGCACTTCGCGCACAAGAGCGGCTTCGTCTGCAAGACGTCGGCGACGGACCCGGTGCGCCTGCGCGAACTGATCGCGCGCGCGGTCGTCGGCTGGTGAGGCGGCGGACACCGCGGCCCCCTGTCGCCGAGGGTGACGTCCCGGGTCGGAACGAGTGCCGCATGCGAGGCCGCCGGTCGCCTCCAGCGCGAACGGCTCAGCGTCCCCAGCCGCGTCCCCAGCCACCACCCGCCGCCTGCGCGATCTCGATGGTCTGCAGCAGGGCCTTCGCGTCGGCGTTGCCGGCGTCGATCTGCAGCACCGTGTTCGCCCACGCGAGCGCGGAGCGGTAGTCGCCTTGCACGGTCGCCGCATGGCCGGCGTGCAACGCGGCTTGCGCGGCGCTGTCCTTGATGCGCTGGTACAGCAGCGCGGCTTCGCTCTCGGCGAGCTGGTCCTTGCCGAGCTTCTTCATCGCGGCGTCGAGCTCGTGCCCCGCCGTCGTGTACGCGGCGATCGCCCGTTCGTAGCTGCGGGTTGCCTGGGTCGTGCTGCGCGACGCTCGCAAGCCCGCCTTCACCAGCACGTCGCCCGCCTGCAGGTGGCCGAGGATCGGCGCCCACAACTTGTCGAGCTCCGTGTGCCGGGCGGCCGCGTCGCGCACGACGATGGTGGCGCGCGTTGCTTCGCTGCCGGCGATCTCGGCCTCGACGAGCTGGTCGAACAGTTGCCGATCTCGTCTTCGGAGAACTGCTCCGCCACGCGGGTGGCGATGAGGCGCAGGTAGTGGCGAGCCTCGACCAGCTGTCCTTGCTTCAGCGCGTTCGCGAACAGGGTGCCGAGCGTGCCCGCG
>JBILEY010000415.1:0-4714 GCA_044351865.1 Planctomycetota bacterium
ACCCCGGCGGTGCTGCGCGGCTTCCAGGCCCCCGCCGACACCCGCCGCCCGCCGGCGCAGATGGTGCCGACCGCCGCCCAGCTCGACGCTGTGCTGCGCCGCCAGGCGAAGGGCGAACTGCGCAGCAGCGACGACCTGCCGCCGGAGCTGCGCGAGCACTTCCTGGTGTTCCGCGGCCGCGTCTTCATGGCCGGCCAGCGCGATCGGCTGCTGCGGCGCGAGCGCGGCCGCTTCGTCGACGTCAGCGAGCAGGCCGGCATCGGCGGCTTCGGCATGGGCCTGTCGGCGACCTGGTGCGACTACGACGACGACGGCTGGCCCGACCTCTACGTCGCCAACGACCTCGAGTCTCCCGACACGCTCTACCACAACGAACGCGACGGGACGTTCCGCGACGTCACCAAGGACGTGCTGCCGCACACCGCCTACTACGGCATGGGCAGCGACGCCGGCGACGTCGACGGCGACGGCCGGCTCGACCTGATCGTCGCCGACATGAGCATGACCACGCACAAGAAGGCGAAGGTGCTCATGGGCGACATGAACAACCAGCGCGACGTGCTGATCCACGCCGAGCCGCCGCAGTGCATGCGCAACGCGCTGCTGCTGAACACCGGCCGCGGCAAGTTCCAGGAGGCGGCGTTCCTGGCAGGCGTCGCCAGCACCGACTGGACGTGGAGCGTGCTGTTCGGCGACCTCGACAACGACGCGCGGCTCGACCTGTTCGCCACCAACGGCATCGCCCGCTTCGAGATGGACCCGGACTTCCAGCTGCGCGTCGACGCGCTGGTCAAGGAAGGGCGCCTCGCCGCCGCCACCGAGCTGATCCAGAACGTGCGCAAACTGCCCGAGAAGAACCTGGCGCTGCGCCAGGTCGCCGACCTGCGCTTCCAGAAGACCGGCGCCGACTGGGGCCTCGACCAGGAGGCGGTGTCGCACGGTGCGGCCTTGTGCGACTTCGACGGCGACGGCGACCTCGACGTGCTGGTCAACCACTGGAACGAACCGGCGGCGCTGTACGAGAACCGCACGCACGGCGAACGCGCGTTCACCGTGCAGCTGCGCGGCCAGCACAGCGCCACCTTCGGCGACGGCACCCGCGTCACCGCGACCTTGCCCGACGGCACCGTGCTGCGCCGCGACCTCGTGCTGGCGCGCGGCTACCTGTCGGGGCAAGCGCCCGAACTGCACTTCGGGCTCGGCCCGCACCAGCTGGTGCGCGAACTGCGCGTCGACTGGCCGTCGGGCCACAGCCAGCGCTTCGTCGAGCTCGGCGCCGGGCAGCGCTACACGATCACCGAACCGCCGGAGGCGCCGCCGGCGTTGCCACGCACGCCCGCACCGCTGCCGGCGACGACGTTCGCCGAAGTGTCGGCACCGCCGTTCACGCACCGCGAGAACGCGTTCGACGAGTATGCGCGCGAGCCGCTGCTGCCCGCCGGCGTAGCGCGCCTCGGCCCCGGCCTCGCACTGGGCGACGTCGACGGCGACTCGGACCTCGACCTGTTCGTCGGCGGGGCCCGCGGCCAGGCCGGCGCCCTGTTCCTCGCCACCGCGAACGGCTGGCAGCAGGTGCCCGGCCCGTGGACCAACGACGCTGCGTGCGAGGACCTCGGCTGTGTCTGGCTCGACCACGACGGCGACGGCGACCTCGACCTGTTCGTCGCCAGCGGCGGCAGCGAAGTCGCCGCCGGCGACCCGACGCTGCGCGACCGGCTGTACCGCAACGACGGCAAACTGCAGTTCGTGCGCGACGAGCAGGCGCTGCCGGACGTGCGCGAGTCGTCGGGCCACGCCGCCGCCGCCGACTTCGACGGCGATGGCGACGTCGACCTGTTCGTCGCCGGCCGCCTGGTGCCGGGCCGCTATCCGGATGCGCCGCCGAGCCGGCTCTACCGCAACGACGACGGGCGCTTCGTCGACGCCACGCAGGAACTGGCGCCGATGCTGGCGCAGGCCGGCATGGTGACGAGTGCGCTGTGGACCGACGTCGACGCCGACGGCTTCGTCGACCTGCTGCTCGCGGCACACTGGCAACCGATCCGGCTGCTGCGCAACGACGGCGGCCAACGCTTCGTCGACGCCACCGCCGCCGCCGGCCTCGCCGCCCACACCGGTTGGTGGAACAGCCTGTGCGCGATCGACGCCGACGCCGACGGCGACCTCGACTACGTCGCCGGCAACCAGGGCAGGAACTCGAAGTACAAGGCCGATGCGCAGCATCCGGCACGCCTCTACTTCGGCGACTTCGACGACAACGGCCAGCGCGACCTGGTCGAAGCGAAGTACGAAGGCGACAACCTGCTGCCGGTGCGCGGCCGCAGCTGCAGCAGCCAGGCGATGCCGTTCCTGGCCGAGAAGTTCAAGACCTACGACCAGTTCGCCAGCGCCTTGCTGAGCGACATCTACACGGCGCCGAAGCTGCAGCAGTCGGGGCAGCTGGCGGCGACGACGCTGGCGAGCGTGCTGCTGCGCAACGACGGCAAGGGCGTGTTCTCGATCGAAGAACTGCCGCACCGCGCCCAGATCGCGCCGATCTTCGGCATGGTGGCGATCGGCGACCTGCTGGTGTGCGCGCAGAACTCGTTCGCGCCGGAGCCGGAGACCGGCCGCCACGACGGCGGCACCGGCCTCGTGCTGCGTGCTTCGGCGAACGGCTTCGTCGTCGTGCCGCCGCACGAGCACGGGCTCGTTGCGTTCGGCGACCACAAGGCGCTGGTCGCGCGCCCGGTCGGCAACGACCTCGAACTGCTGTTCGCGCGCAACGACGGTCCGCTGCACGCGGCGAAGCTCGCCGGCGCGCGCGCGCTGGCGCTGCCGGTCGGCGCGCGTGGCGTCGTCGAGTACGCCGGCCATCGGCGCGCATTCGAAGTCCACGCTGGCTCCGGCTACCTGTCGCAATCGCCGCCGCTGCTCGGCCCAGGGGCCCTGCGCGTGCGCTGGCAGCTAGGCCGCGGCGCGGAACGCGTCGAGGAGTTGAAGCCGCGCTGAACGCGGCCGCGCGCCTGGCACAGCGACGGCCCGATGGCGCGCGGCGTACGCCGCGCGCTTGCGGCAGGCCGTGGACGAGGTTCGTGCGAGCTCGTCGCCCACGCCCATGGCGCTGGCGCCGCGCCGCGGCACAATCGTCCGCCTGCCCAGCCCTCCGACTGCCCTGCACCCAAGCCCCCGCCTTCACGAACCCATGCGTTCTCCGTCGCTGCTTCGTTCCGCGTTCGTCGCCCTGGCCGCCTTCCTCGCGCTGTCGCCGAGCGACGCTGCGGCCCAGTGCACCTACACGCTCCCGGCCAACACGTTCGCCGGCGGCGCCAACGACGGCGTCGCCGCGCTGGCCGCGCTGCCGAACGGCGACCTGGTCGCCGGCGGTCGCTTCACCAGCATCGGCGGCGTCGCCTGCAACCGCATCGCCCGCTGGAACGGCACCAACTGGAGCCCGCTCGGCCTCGGCACCAACGCCGACGTCTACGCCCTGACCGTGCTGGGCAACGGCGACCTGATCGCCGGCGGCGCCTTCACCACCGCCGACGGCCTGACCGTCAACGGCATCGCGCGCTGGAACGGCACCGCCTGGAGTGCGCTCGGCAGCGGCGTCGACCCGCTGGTCCCGCTCGGCTCGTCGGTGCAGGCGATCGCCGTGCTCGGCAGCGGCGACCTCGTGATCGCCGGCTCGTTCCAGACGATCGGCGGCGTCACCGTCAACAACATCGCGCGCTGGAACGGCACCAGCTGGAGCGCCCTCGGCACCGGCATCAACGGTGCGGTGCGCGCGCTCACCGTCGGCAGCAACGGCGACCTGTTCGCGACCGGCGGCTTCACCCAGGCCGGCGGCCTCGCCGCCGCCAGCATCGCGCGCTGGAACGGCAGCACCTGGAGCGCCATCGGCACCGGCCTCGGCCTGTTCGGCGGCAACGCCCTCGGCACCATGCCGAACGGCGACATCGTCGTCGGCGGCAGCTTCATCACCAGCGGCGGCGTCACCACGAACCGCGTCGCCCGCTGGAACGGCAGCACCTGGAGCGCGCTCGGCACCGGCACTGGCGGCATCGTCTCGTCGCTGCTGCCGCTGCCGACCGGCGACCTGGTGATCGGCGGCCTGTTCACCACCGCCGGCGGCGCCCCCGCCAACCGCATCGCCCGCTGGAACGGCAGTGCGTGGTCGGCCTTCGGCACCGGCGCCGACGCCGGCGTCAACGAACTGCTGCTGGCGCCGAACGGCGCAGTGCTCGCCGGCGGCGAGTTCCTGAATGCCAACGGCGTGGCCGCCAGCCGCCTCGCCACGATCAGCAGCTCGTGCGCGCCGACCGTGGTCTCGACCGGCGGCGGCTGCACCGGCAGCGGCGGCCCGAACGTGCTGACCGCGACGCAGCTGCCGCTGCTCGGCGGCCAGTTCCGCGCCGTCGGCACGGGCATGCCCGCACTCGGCTTCGTCGTCTCGGTGTTCGGCTTCACCACCACGGCCCTGCCGCTGGGCTTCGTGTTCCCCGAGGCGCTCGCCGGCTGCACGCTGACCGTCAGCCCCGACATCATCGGCACCACCGTGCCGGTCGCCGGCCAGGTGACCACGGTGCTGCCGTTCGGCAACACGCCGTCGCTGCTCGGCGCATCGTTCCTGCACCAGATGGTGCCGTTCGAGCTCGACCTGACGCTGGCGATCTCGCAGATCACCGCGACCAACGGCCTGCAGGTCACGATCGGCTCGTTCTGATCGTTCGCG
>JBILEY010000463.1:0-4284 GCA_044351865.1 Planctomycetota bacterium
GCCCCGCGGGGCCACGGTGGCCCCGCCACCTGCCACCACGGACCTCAGCGCCGCCAGACGATCGGAAAGTCCGGCCCGTCGACGACGGCGCCGCGCGGCAACCACGGCACCCCGCGCAGCAGCGGCTCGCGGTCGTCCGCGACTCGCACCTCGGCGCCCATGTAGTTGCAGACCATGGCGCGCCGCCAACGGTCGCTGCGGTTCCGGTCGCTGCCGTGCAGAGTGTGGCTGTGGTGGATCGTCGCCTGGCCAGCGCGCACCGGCACCGGCACCGGTCGCCACGGCAACGACTCGGGCACCAGCGCGCGGATCCGTTCGAGCGGCGCGTCGAACGGCACCTTCGGCAGCAGGCCGAGGCGATGGCTGCCCGGCACGAACGCGACGCAGCCGTTCGTCAGGTCGGCGTCGTCGAGCAGCAGGTTGATCGTGATGTGGCAGGCCGGCGCGGTGCGCGTCCAGTACGAGTAGTCCTGGTGCCACGGCACGACGCCGGGGTGGTGCGGAGGCTTGGCGAACACCTGGTCGTGGAAGAAGCGCAGAGCATCGACGCCGAGCAGCTGCGCGCACGGCGCGGTGAGCCGCGGGTCGCCGATCAGCGCGCGCAGCACCGGGTGCACACGGAAGCCGCCGAGGAAGTGGCAGACGACGTCGTGCGGGCGCTCGAGCCACGCACGTTCGATCTCGTACAGCTGCGGCTCGTGCCGCGGCAACTCGGCCATGACCTCGGCGACCGCGCGCCGCACCGCCTCGACGTCGGCCGGCGGCAGCACGTCGATCGGGCCGACGAAGCCGTCGCGCGCGAACGCGGCGACCTGCTCGGAGGTCAGCGGCCCATCGGCAGCGGTCGGCTCGCGGCGGCTCATCGCGGCGCAGCATCCGCGGCCGCGGCTGCGTGCGCCAGATCGCGGGAGGAGCGGTGCGCGCAGCAGCCCGAATTTCATCTCCATGCGACGCCGGGCCGGGACCAACCGGCTCCTGACTTCGCCGACGGCGCACCCCTTCAACCTGGGCAACGCGCTGCCTATACCTTTCGCCCCGCACTCGGCCGCTCCCCCACAGGCCGACGACACCCCAATGGCCAGTTCCTCCAACGCGTTCCTCCGCCACGACACGTTCGCCGCCCGCCACCTCGGCCCGCGCGAACACGAACTGCAGGCGATGCTGAAGGCCCTCGGCTGCAGCTCGCTCGACGACCTGACGCAGAAGGCGATCCCGGCCAGCATCCGCTGGAACGGCGAGCTGCAGACGCCGCCGGCGAAGAGCGAACGCGAGGCGCTGGCCGAACTGACGGCGCTCGCCGCCGAGAACAAGGTGATGCGCAGCTACCTCGGCATGGGCTACCACGGCACGCTGACGCCGGCGGTGATCCAGCGCAACATCCTGGAGAACCCGGGCTGGTACACGCAGTACACGCCCTACCAGGCGGAGATCTCGCAGGGCCGCATGGAGGCGCTGCTGAACTTCCAGACGCTGGTCACCGAGCTCAGCGGCCTGCAGGTCGCCAACTGCTCGCTGCTCGACGAAGGCACCGCCGCCGCCGAGGCGATGGCGATGTGCCACCGCCTGCATGGCAAGGACGAGGCGACGATCTTCTTCGTCGACCAGAACTGCCACCCGCAGACGATCGCCGTCGTGCGCCAGCGCGCCGAGCCGCTCGGGCTCGAGATCCAGCTCGGCGACCACCGCAGCGCGCAGTTCACCAGCCGCCACTTCGGGGCGCTGCTGCAGTACCCGGGCACCGACGGGCGCATCGACGACCTGACGCCGACCATCGATCGCATCCACCAGGCCGGTGCGTTCGCCACCGTCGCCGCCGACCCGCTGGCGCTGTGCGTGCTGAAGCCGCCGGGCGAGATGGGCGCCGACGTCGTCGTCGGCTGCACGCAGCGCTTTGGCGTGCCGCTCGGCTACGGCGGTCCGCACGCCGCCTACATGGCGACGAAGAAGGAGTTCCAGCGGCAGATCCCGGGCCGCATCGTCGGCCTCAGCATCGACGCCACCGGCAAGCCGGCGATGCGCCTGGCGCTCGGCACGCGCGAGCAGCACATCCGCCGCGAGAAGGCGACCTCGAACATCTGCACGGCGCAGGTACTGCTGGCGGTGATGGCCAGCATGTATGCCGTCTACCACGGTCCGGACGGCCTGCGCGCGATCGCCGAACGCGTGCGCGCGATGACCACGAGCCTCGCCAACGCGTTGACCGGCATCGGCCACCGCGTGCAGGACGGCGCCCGCTTCGACACCGTGCGCGTGTGGCCGAAGGACGGTGCGGCGAAGGCGCTGGCCGCGGCGCTGAGCAAGGGCATCAACCTGCGCGACTTCGGCGACGGCAGCCTCGGCGTGTCGCTCGACGAGACGGTCGAGCCGCAGGACCTGCACGACCTGGTCGCGGTGTTCGGCGGCAGCCCGCTGCAGCTGCGCAAGGACCCGGCCCCGTCGCTCGGCTCGCTGGCGCGCACCAGCGCCTACCTGACGCACCCCACGTTCCACCGCTACCGCAGCGAACACGAGCTGCTGCGCTACATCCACCGGCTGCAGCACAAGGACCTGTCGCTGACCACGTCGATGATCCCGCTCGGCTCGTGCACGATGAAGCTGAACGCGACCACCGAGATGTATCCGGTGTCGCTGCCGGGCTTCGGCCAGATCCACCCGTTCGCGCCGCTCGACCAGGTGAAGGGCTACCAGAAGCTGTTCACCAACCTGAGCGCCTGGCTCGCCGACGTCACCGGCTTCGCCGGCTGCTCGCTGCAGCCGAACGCCGGCTCGCAGGGCGAGTACGCCGGCTTGTCGGTGATCCGCGCGTTCCATCGCAAGAACGGCCAGGAGCAGCGCACGGTGTGCCTGATCCCGCAGAGCGCGCACGGCACCAACCCGGCGACGGCGACCATGTGCGGCATGAAAGTCGTCGTCGTCGCCTGCGACAACGACGGCAACATCGACGTCGGCGACCTCGAGAAGAAGATCGTCGAGCACAAGGAGCACCTCGCCGCGCTGATGGTCACCTACCCGAGCACGCACGGCGTGTTCGAGGAGGCGATCAAGCGCATCTGCAAGCTGGTGCACGACGCCGGCGGCCAGGTCTACATGGACGGCGCCAACATGAACGCGCAGGTCGGCCTGCTGCGGCCGGGCGACCTCGGCGCCGACGTCTGCCACCTGAACCTGCACAAGACCTTCTGCATCCCGCACGGCGGCGGCGGCCCGGGCATGGGCCCGATCTGCGTGGCCGCGCACCTGGTGCCGTTCCTGCCGAGCCACCCGGTGATCAAGACCGGCGGCCAGCACGCGATCGGCCCGATCAGTTCGGCCCCGTGGGGCAGCGCGTCGATCCTGACCATCAGCTACGCCTACATCGCGATGATGGGCCCGGAACAGCTGCGCCGCGCCACCCAGGTCGCGATCCTGAACGCCAACTACGTCGCCAAGCGCCTCGAAGGGCACTACCCGGTGCTCTACACCGGCCAGAACGGCATGGTGGCGCACGAGTGCATCGTCGACGTTCGCCAGCTGAAGGCGACCAGCGCGGTCGAGGTCGGCGACATCGCCAAGCGGCTGATGGACTACGGCTTCCACGCCCCGACGGTCAGCTTCCCGGTCGCCGGCACGATGATGATCGAGCCGACCGAGAGCGAGTCGCAGGCCGAGCTCGATCGCTTCTGCGACGCGCTGATCGCCATCCGCCAGGAGATCCGCGAGATCGAGCAGGGCAAGCTCGACAAGCAGGACAACCCGCTGAAGAACGCGCCGCACACCGCCGAGATGGTCACCGCCGCCGAATGGCAGCACGCTTACTCGCGCGAGCGCGCGGCGTTCCCGGCGGCGTGGACCAAGGAGCACAAGTTCTGGCCGCCGATCCGCCGCGTCAACGACGTGCACGGCGACCGCAACCTGGTCTGCGCCTGCCCGCCGATCGACAACTCCGCGTGATGGGAATGGGGCGGCGGGCGCAGGCCCGCCACGGCGCGCGGTGCTGGCAAGCCGCCTGCAGCGCCTCGACGCTGGAACGAGGCTCGACGCTGGAACGGCAGCGGGTGCCGCCGCACAATCTTCGCCCCGCTGCCACGCAGGCAGCGCCGCGCCCACCGGCGCGTGAACCCCAATGACCGCGACACCCACCCCAGCAGCTCCCCCTGCCCGCGTGCCCGAACCCGATCGCGCCCCCGAGAGCGTGATCATCCGGCCGTGGCCGAAGGTCGTGTTCCTCTACCCGACCTTCGTCACCGCGACGGTGTTCTTCCTGCTGTCCTGGCTCAACCTGGTCGGCCCAACGGTGCTCGGCAA